>NZ_BAABHJ010000008.1:0-313942 GCF_039542035.1 Actinoallomurus liliacearum | reverse complement strand
GCGCGGCCGCGCCCGGCCGCGCGCCTGGCGTGGCGCCCTTCGCCCGGGATGGGGCGGCGGGCCGGCCCTTGCCCGGGGCGGCCGTGGAACGGGAGGGCGGCTTCGGGCGCGCCGTCGCCGGTCGCGTACGGCCCGCGGCGGCCGCCGGCTTTCCGACGGCGATCTCCGGACCCTTCTGCGAGGGCGCCGCGCCCTCCTCGGCCCCCGTACGCCCGTCGGAGGCGACCCGGCTGGTGACCTTGCCCACGAGCCGGCCGGTCAGGTCCTCCGCGTCGTCGATCAGTCGGCCGAGCACCGGCGTCAGACCTGACTCCCGGGCCTCCTTGTAGTCCTTGCGGACCCGGTCGGTGAGCAGGAGAGCCTGGCCGACGCCCATCACGGCGAGCCGTGCGGCATGGATGGGGAGCTCGCTGACGGTCTCCCGGACTTGGTCCTTAAGGCGGCGCGGCGATGGTGTCATCGTTGTTTCAGCTCCCTCCAGCCTCGCGGGCGCGGACTGGCCTCGCGGGCGCGGACTGGTCGGTATGACGAATCTGTTATCCACCACTCTGCCCTACGGTGCAGCAGCGTTCACGCGCCGTGGCCGGGTTTTTCTGCGCCCGAAACCGGTGCCCTCCGATCACACCTACCATGGGACACATGACTCGTCGGGTTCTTCTGGCCAAGCCGCGCGGCTACTGCGCGGGTGTGGATCGCGCCGTGCAGACGGTGGAGCTGGCGCTCGAGCGGTACGGCGCGCCCATCTACGTCCGCAAGCAGATCGTGCACAACGTCCATGTGGTGAAGACCCTCGAAGAACGAGGCGCCGTCTTCGTCGAGGAGACCGAGGAGGTGCCGGAGGGCGCGATCGTCGTGTTCTCCGCGCACGGGGTCGCCCCGGTCGTCCACGACGAGGCCGCCGGGCGGAGCCTCCGGACGATCGACGCCACCTGCCCGCTGGTCACCAAGGTCCACAAGGAGGCCCGGCGCTTCGCGACCGACGACTACGACATCCTCCTGATCGGCCACGAAGGCCACGAGGAGGTCATCGGGACGAGCGGCGAGGCCCCAGAGCACATCCAGCTCGTCGACGGCCCCGACGACGTCGCCAAGCTCCAGGTACGCGACCCGGAGAAGGTCGTCTGGCTCTCCCAGACCACGCTGTCGGTCGACGAGACCAACGCGACGGTCGAGGCCCTCCGCGCGCGGTTCCCCAAGCTCGTCGACCCGCCGTCGGACGACATCTGCTACGCCACCCAGAACCGCCAGGTGGCGGTGAAGGAGATCGCCGCCGAGTCGCAGCTCGTGATCGTGGTCGGCTCGCAGAACTCCTCGAACTCCAAGCGCCTCGTCGAGGTGGCCAAGGACCACGGCGCCCAGGCCTCGTACCTCGTCGACTACGCCGAGCAGATCGACCCCGCCTGGCTCGAGGGCGTCGACACGGTCGGCCTCACCAGCGGCGCGTCGGTGCCGGAGGAGCTGATCGAGGGCGTGCTCGCCCGCCTCGCCGAGTTCGGCTTCGACACGGTGGAGGAGGTCGAGTCGGTACGCGAGCGGATGGTCTTCGCGCTGCCGCACGAACTCCGCCGCGACCTGCGGTCGGCCTGAGGGCCTGCCTCAGTCCTCCGGGGAGGGGGCCTTGGCGGCCGGGAGCCGCCCAGGCCCGTCGTCCCACCGGACCGGATCGTCGTCCTCGTCGGTCCTGCCACGCCTGCGGGCGCGCAGAGCGGTGCGCCCGCGGAACGGGTTGTCGGCCGCGACCCGGGCGCGCAGTTCCCGCAGGTTGGCGGGCAGGCCACGGGGCACCGCGATCAGCACGACGAGCACCGCGCCGAGGAACAGCCACGGCACGCTCGAGGTGAGCTTGGCCGCCAGGGTGACGGCGACGCTCACCAGGAGGGACTTCTCCCCGATCGACCCGGTGACCGCCGACAGCAGGCTCACCAGGAAGAACAGCAGCGGGGGGCTGACCACGAGCGTGAGCAGGTCCGTGCGACGGGTCATCGACACCGCCAGCAGGCACCCCGCGACGAACAGCACGCCCTGCGCCGACCGCGGTCCGAACAGTCCGCCGATGAGCGCGCCGAGCAGCGTGCACGAGAACACCACGACCGCGCCGCCCCGGCCGGTCAGCGTCACCGCCGAACGTGCCCGTGACCGTCCCGGAGACGCGGCCGGACGCCGCTTCGACCGACCGCTCGGAGCGGGGGCCGTCTCAGGGTCCCCGCGCGTGTCCGTTGCCACCAGCCCGTCCCAGAGTCGACAGTGCCTCGCTCCACGGTAGCCCGCCTGGGCACGCCGCGTCTCGCGACACGGCGTCAGGGCAGCAGGCGGATCTGGCGCTCCCGCTCGGCGTCGTCCGCGAGCTCCGCCGCGGACGGCGCGCGGGCGGGCTCCTCGACCGGCGTCGGGGCGTCGAGCTCGGCGTCGGTCACGCCCAGCTCGTTCAGCCTGCGGGCGGTCACCAGGACCCGGCTCTCCAGCGACCCGATCGTCCGGTTGTAGGCCACGACGGCGTTGGTGAGGGACTTGCCGAGCTGGTCGACGTGGCGCCCGAGCGTCCCGAGGCGGTCGTACAGGTCCCGGCCCAGCTCGAACACCGCGCGGGCGTTCTCCGAGAGCGCCTGCTGCTGCCAGGCGTAGTGCGCCGTGCGCAGCAGGCTGATCAGCGTCGTGGGTGTCGCGATGTGCACCCGGCGCCGCATCGCGTACTCCAGCAGGCCGGGGTCCCGGTCCAGCGCCGGCGCCAGGAACGCCTCGCCCGGCACGAACAGCACCACGAACTCCGGCGCCGGGCTGAAGGACTGCCAGTACGACTTGGCCGCCAGCCGGTCCACGTGCTCACGGAGATGCCGGGCGTGCGCGTCCAGCCGGGCCTCCCAGACCCCCGGCCCGTCCGCGCCGGCGGCGTCCAGGTACGCGGCCAGGGAGACCTTCGAGTCGACGACGATGTTCTTGCCGCCCGCCAGCCGTACGACCAGGTCGGGCCGGAGCCCGTTCCCGGCGACGGCCTGCTCGTCGAAGTCGCAGTGCCGGGTCATGCCGGAGATCTCGACCACGCGGCGCAGCTGGAGCTCTCCCCATCGCCCGCGCGCCTCCGGCCGCTGCAGCGCCCGTACGAGCGTCTGGGTCTCCTGACGGAGCTGGTCGGAGCTCTGCCGTACGAACTCCACCTGCTTGGCCAGCATTGCGTGCGACTCGCGGCGCCCGGTCTCGACCTCGCGCAGCTGCGCCTCCACCTTGCTCAGCGTGTCCCTGAGCGGGGCGATGCGCTTGTCCAGCTCCCCGGCGGCCTCGGCGTTGGCGGTCGCCAGCCGGGTGCCGGCCAGTTCGAGGAAGCGCTGGTTGCTCGCGTCCAGCGCCTGCGCCGACAGCGACTGGAAACGCTCGGCCAGTCCCTGCTCCACGTAGGCGAGCTTCTCCTCGGCCGCCTTGGCCCGCGCGGTCACCACGGCGGTCCGGCTCCGGGCCCAGGCGATCCCGAGCACCGTACCCACCGCCAGGCCGATCACGAGGCCGAGCAGAACGTCCATGTTCGCATCGTGACAAAGCAGTACGAGAATGTCGGCTCGACGCGCGGACGAGCCGTCACCCCGTCCGCTCGGCGCGTGACGACGGGGCGCGTACGGCCCGCTCACCGGCGTCGCGCGGAGCGGTCGCCGGCTCGCGTCGCGCGGTCCGGCGGGGAGGCGGCGCGGTCCGGCGGGGAGGCGGCGCGTACGGCCCGTTCATCGGCGCATCCGGGCCGTACGGGCGGTCCCGGCGGGCCCGTAGACTCTGCGTCCGTGAGCCTGTCCATCGGAATCGTCGGGCTGCCCAATGTGGGCAAGTCGACCCTCTTCAACGCGCTGACCAAGAACACCGCTCTCGCGGCGAACTACCCGTTCGCGACGATCGAGCCGAATGTCGGCATCGTGGCGGTGCCCGACCCGCGCCTCGACGAGCTGGCCAAGCTGTACGACTCGGCCAAGATCGTGCACGCGACCATGCAGTTCGTCGACATCGCCGGCATCGTGAAGGGCGCGTCCGAGGGGCAGGGGCTCGGCAACCAGTTCCTGGCGAACATCCGGGAGACCGACGCGATCTGCCAGGTCATCCGGGTGTTCGAGGACTCGGACGTCACGCACGTCGACGGCGACGTCGCCCCGCCGCGTGACATCGAGACCATCAACACCGAGCTGATCCTCGCCGACCTTCAGACGCTCGAGAAGGCCCTGCCGCGTCTGGAGAAGGAGGCGCGGACGACCAAGGACCGCGACAAGCTCGCCGTCGTCGAGGCGGCCCGGGCGGCGCAGAAGACGCTGAACGACGGTGTGACGCTCTACGCCTCGGACCTCGACCCGGCGCCGCTGCGCGAGCTGCACCTGCTGACCGCCAAGCCGTTCCTGTACGTCTTCAACGTGGACGAGGACGAGCTCGGCGACGAGGCGCTGCGCGCCCGCCTGCAGGAGCTGGTCGCCCCGGCCGAGGCCATCTTCCTCGACGCCAAGATCGAGTCCGAGCTGATCGAACTGCCCGACGAGGAGGCCCTGGAGCTCCTGCAGTCCACCGGGCAGGAGGAGCCCGGCCTGCTGCAGCTGGTCCGCGTCGGCTTCGCCACGCTGGGGCTGCAGACCTTCCTCACCGCCGGGCCCAAGGAGGCCCGCGCCTGGACGATCCGCAAGGGCGCCTCCGCCCCGGAGGCCGCGGGTGTGATCCATACCGACTTCCAGAAGGGCTTCATCAAGGCCGAGATCGTGTCGTACGAGGACCTGGTGGCCGAGGGCTCGGTCGCCGCCGCCCGTGCGGCCGGAAAGGCCAGGATGGAGGGCAAAGAGTACGTCATGCAGGACGGCGACGTGGTGGAGTTCCGCTTCAACGTCTAGCAGGGGAGACGAACCTCGCTGTCCGGTAATGCTCCATCGGCTACCGAGTTGTCCACAACCGCGCGGCGGGACTGTGCATCCTCGCTCGACACTGGAACAATTGACCGCCGTGGTTAAGGTGGTAAACCGAACTCGACCAGACGGATAGACGGATACACGGCGCGCCGATCCGGGGGGTAGGCGCGAGCGGAGGCATGATGGCTCGCAGGTCGTCCGGCGTTGTAGACGCCGGTGCGTCCGGTTACCCACCGGGCGGATTCTCGCCCGCAGACCCTTGGGACTCTCCGGACGAGAAGGGGCGCCGCGGCAAGCGCGGCGGCGGCTCCGGCGGACGTGATGGCGACCGCCGTGGCTGGGGCGGTTCCGGCGGCCGCTGGTTCATCTATGTCGGGCGGGTCATCCTCTGGGCCTTCCTCATCGTCGTGCTGGTCAACGGCGTGCGCGCGCCCTTCGACCGGTTCACCGCGGACCGGTCCAATCCGACCACGACCAGCGATACGAGCAAACCGAAGTTCCCAGAGGCGGCGGCTTCGGCCTACGCCCTGTCATTCGCCGGGGTCTATCTGAATTACGACCAGGCGACGGCCGCCGACCGGCCGAAACTGCTCGCTCCGTTCCTCGCCGGAGGGCTCGACCCACAACTCGGCTGGGACGGCACCGGAAAATCCGTGCTGCAGTCCGCGTACGTGGCGTCGGTGCGCGCGGACGACGCCGAGCACGGCGTCGTGACCCTTCTCACGCGAGCCAACGGCCGGCTGTTCCAGTTGGCCGTTCCGGTCTACGCGAAGGACGGGGCGATGGCGATAACCGGTCGCCCCGCCACGCTCCCGCCGCCCGCGACCGCGTCGGTCCCCGCGGTCGCCCAGGACCGCGACTCCTCGTTGGAGACCGAGCTTCAGCAACCGCTGACGGACTTCTTCAAGGCGTACGCGGCCAGTGACGCCGGCTCCCTCCAGCGGTACTCCGACCCGCCCGTCACCGGGCTGGGCGCCAGTGTCACCTTCGGCCAGCTGAAAGAGATCATCGCCCCGCGCGGCGACGCCGCGTCGCGGACCATCACGTCGACGGTCGTGTGGCAGATTCCCGCTGGTCAGCCTAAGACGTCGGGTGGCACGCTCGAGCAGACCTACCAGCTCACAATGGTGAAGAAGGGCGGATATTGGTTCGTCAGGGACATCCAAGCTTCTACACTTCCGGCGGGATCGTGAGGTCACTGCCGACCCGTCCCGAACGCTACGATTCACTCCCCGACCAAGGAAGGCCAGCCCGATGATGCAACACATGCTGGCGATGCTGCCGCATCATGTGGAGGCGGCGCCTAACAACGGCCTGGACACCGACAATCTGGCCAAATGGCTGCGCGACATCTTCGGGCCGTTGTTCCTGGTCGTTGTCTCCATCGTCGCGATCTTCTTCCTCTTCACGCGGGAGATCACGCGATTTGTGCAATTCATCCTGCTCGCGATCGGCATTGGAGTCATATTTTACGTCCCCAATATCATCGAGACGACGGCCAAGGCGATCGCGACCGCCCTTGGAATCAAAACATCCTGAACACAGCCGGTGTCATGCTGGTCTAGTCATGGCTGGTCTCAATTAGGGGAGTGGGGCCCGGGTGGATCTGCCTACGTACACCAATATCTGGCGCATCGAGAAGCGGCTTTACAAGCTCTACGACCTGCGGCTTCCGATGCCACTGCCGTTGGTGCAGATCGGTGTGTTCGTCGGCGTCTTCCTGCCCTGGATCATCCTGCTCCAGGTCGTCGGAGTGCCGTTCCACGCGCCCTGGCACGTCGTCTATCTCGTCCCACCCGGCCTGCTCACCTGGCTGGCCACCCGCCCCGTCATCGAGGGCAAACGCCTCACCGAGCTGCTGATCTCCCAGGTCCGTTACCTCACCGAGGCGCGTACGTGGGCCCGCCTGACGCCGATCCGGGAGCCCGGCGAGGTCGTCATCGTCGGCCGGGTCTGGCGTCGCGGCCGCCTCGCGGGCGACCGGCTGCACGTCGCGCGGGCCGCGGAACAGTCCGTCGAGAGCCCGCCCGCCCCCGAGCCGGCCGCGACGCCGGTCGCGGCCGCGCCGCCCGTCCTGGAGTACACCGGGAACGGCGCCGGGCAGGCACCCACCGGCGCGCCCCGCCGGCCGGCCATCGCCCAGCGTCCGCAGGCGCCGAGCCTGCAGCCGACGCCGCACGACGGCAGCACGGTCGTGCCGCCGACCGCGCCCGGCGAACGACGTCTCACCCCGCCCGCCGTGGAGCCGACCCGACCGCAGCCGGTGCGCCCCGAGCCGGCCTCGCCGCCGGCCGCGGCACGGCCCGCCCGTCCGCAGCCGACGGCGCCGCAGGCCGTCCCTGGCTTCCCCGCGTCCGCGGACCCCTCGACGACACCGGGCGCGCCCGCCAGGCCCGGCCTCCCGGCGAGGCCGGAGGTCCCGGTCACGCCCGCCACCTCGGCCACGCCGACCACCTCGCCAACGCCCGCCACCCCGGCCGCGCGCGCCGCCGGTTCGGCGCCCGCGGACGGAGAGACCGTGGATCGGCGCGCCGGCGAGCGCGGACGACCCGGTGAGCAGCGACCCGACACCACCCCCGCGCGGGGTCAGGATCGAGACCTCGACGCGCCGCGTCGCCCGACGCGACCACGCAACATCTCCCACGAGCCGGAGACGCCCGCCGCGAACCCTCGGCCGGTCCCGCCCACGCTCGGCCGGCCGGCGGAGCCGCAGGCGGCCAGGCCCACCGGACCGACCGCCCCGCCCCGCCCGGAGACGCCCGCTCGTTCGGACGCTCCGGCCAAGCCGGCCACGGCAGGCCCTGCCGGCCTCGTCGGCAGGCACGCGGCTCCCGCTCGGCCCGTCGCGCACCCCGACGCCTCGCCCGCGTCCGCTGCCGGAGAAGGGAGCACCACGCCGCCGAGCGGCCCGACGCCCGTCCGGCCTGGAGCCGCTCAGCCGCCGGCCGCTCGACCGGCCGCCGCGCGGCCGTCGGCCACCGACCGTCCCGGCGAGCCCGCGGACAGCGGCCCGCCGGTCCGGCCGGCGGTTTCGGGGCAGGCCGACGAAGGATCGCGCTCCGCATCGGTGATCCCGCTGCCGCACGGGCGGCACGCCAAACCCGCTGAGGACTCCCCGGCCGCGCGCTCCGCCGAGCCGCCGACCGGCAATGACGATCCGGCCCGTCCCTCCAGCCGACCGCCGGCGGACGGCACGGCAGAGCGCAAGGCCCCGGCCGCTTCGGGCGCGGCGGAGCTCGAGGGGCCGGCCCCCGGCACGGCAGAGCGTGGTGCACCGGCCGCTTCGGGCGCGGTGGACCGTGAGGCGTCGGCCGCCGGCGCGCCGGAGCAGCGTGGTGCACCGGCGGCTTCGGGCCCGGCGGACCACGAGACGACGTCGGCTTCGGGCGCGGCGGAGCGTGGGGCACCGGCGTCGCCCGCCGCCGCGGAGCACGGGGCGTCGGCCCCCGGTGCGGCGAAGCACGAGGGGGCGACCCCCGGTGCGGCGAGCGAGGGGCGTACGGCGGCGGACGACACCGGGGCGGCCGATCGCGGTCCGGCGGCGCCGGCCGACGAGGAGCAGGACATCGCCGCGGCCCGCACCGACCAGATCGTGTGGCCGACCCCGTCGCGGCGCCCCGCAGCCTCGCGCCCGGACGCCGGTGCCGCCCCGCCGCGTGACACCTCCTCAGGTCGCCCGGCCCGGCCCGCCACCCCCTCACGAGGTCGTTCGCACGGCGATGAGGCCACGCCGTCCCGCGAGGCACGGCCGGCCGCCCGGGACGCCGGGTCACCGGCGCCGAACTGGACGCCACCGGCCCCCGGCCGTCCGGTCACCCCACCCACCCCTCCGCTACCGGCGGCGCCGCCCGCACCCCCGCGCGCCCCGGCCGCCGGACACCCGTCGTCGCGCACCGCACCACCGCAGGCCCCCGCCCAGCCGCCGGCGCAATCGCCGGCGCAGCCCCCTCGGACGCAGCCGACGAGGCCCGCGCAGGTTCCAGCGGCCCGGCCGGCCCGTCCGTCGGCTCCGTCCCGGCAGGGTGCGGGGCAGCAGCCCTGGCAGGGTCGGCCGGAGGCGGCGGCCGGTGCGCCGCCGGAGTCGCCGGCGCGCGCCGTTCGGTCCGGTCCCGCCTCGCCCGTGCGTCCCGGACCGATGCCGCAGGCGGCTCACGAGGACGAGGGACACGGCGACGACGGTCGCGGCCGCAGGCGCATCTTCTCGGGCGGCGGCAACGGTGACGGCGACTACGAACAGCGCGTACGGACCGCCTTCGCGGGCGCCCGGCGCGTCGTCGTGCTCGGCTGCACCGGCGGCGCCGGGCAGACGGTGACCGCCCTCATGCTCGGGCACACCTTCGCCCAGCACCGCGGTGACCGGATCGTCGCGGTCGACGTGAACCCCGGCCCCGGCGCCATGGCGCGGCGCACCCGGACCGAGACCCGGGAGACGCTCACCTCGCTGATCGCCCACGCCGAGCAGGTCACCGGCTACCAGATGATGCGCCGGTACACCTCCATCTCCAAGTCCGGGCTGGAGGTGGTGGCGGCCGGCAAGAACCCCGTTCAGGCACTGGACGACCGCGACTACGCCCTCGCGATGCGGACCCTCGACCGGTTCTACTCGATCACGCTGCTGGACGCCGCGGCGGCCGTGGTCGCGCGGGTGCTGCCGTACGCCGACCAGATCGTGCTGGTCGCCCCGGCCAGTTCCGACGCGCCGCGGGCGGTGGCCATGACCTTCGAGTGGCTCGACGGCCACGGATATGAGGATCTGCGGTCCCGGGCCGTCACCGTGATCAACGGGGTGAGCCGCCGGAGCATGGACGACGTCGAGCAGGCCGAGTCGGTCGCCAGGGGCCGCTGCCGCGCGCTCGTGCGCATCCCCTGGGACGACCACCTCAGCCTCGACCGCGCTCCCCGCAACGAGCTGCGCTCGCTGCGGGCCCCGACCCGCAAGGCGTACATCGCGCTCGGCGGCGTCGTGGCGGGCGGTCTCGTCCAGACGCCGGGACGCTATCCCCAGCAGGAGGTCTCCCGATGAGCGGACGGCGTCCGACAGCGCGTGACCAAGTGTTCAGTAAGGACGAGGAGTAACCGATGAGCAGGGCGTCCAAGGCCCGCAGCCGGCTGGCCGTACGGTATTTCGACGATCGGATCCTCCTCACCGACAACGCCGCCTGGGCGTACTTCCGGCTGCCGACCGTCTCGTACGAGTTCACGACGAACGAAGAGCGCGAGGCGCTCGCCACCAACATCACCATCGCGCTCGCCGGCATCCGCATGCAGGACGCCGAGATCCACCTGCGGATCGTGCATCGTACGTATCCGGCCGCCGAGTGGGCGCTCGCCCTCGACGAGACCTCGGACGGGGGCCAGGGCTGGCGCGAGTACCTCGAGGAGATGTACGCCCACGTCTGGTCCAAGGACTTCTGGACCAAGGAGGTCTACCTCGGCGTGCGCCTCGGCCAGCGCGGCGTTGGAGCCCAGCTCTCCGGAGGCGCCTTCAAGCAGCTCTTCGGCCTGTACAAGCGCAGCGAGGAGGTCCTCGGGCTGCACGACGAGGCGATCCCGGTGAAGGAGATCGCCCGCTGGACCGAGCAGTCCGAGCGGCTCGGCCGCTCCCTCGGAGCCAGCGCCCTGTACGCCCGGCACGCGTCGTCCACGGAGATCGCCTGGTTGTTCCAGCACGCGGCCAGCGGGGCCCTGACCGATCCGCCGCCCTCGGCCACCCCGCGCCGCACCTGGGGCGCCGGCGAGATCGAGAGTCTCGTCGAGGGCACGATCGTCAACGGTCGGTCGAACCTCCGCATGGAGCAGCCGGACGGCTCGTCGTACGTCGCGTACCTGTCGTTCGCCCGCTTCCCGGATCTGATGCCGTTCCCGGACGGCGAGCCGTGGATGCACTTCGCCGACGCCCTGCCCTTCCCGGTGGAGGTGTCGGCGCGAATGAAGCTCGTCCCACCGGCCAAGGCGTCCAAGGACGTCTCCCGGAAGCTCGCGCACGCCCGCGACATGGACCAGCACATCCGCGAGGCCGGAGCCGAGGCGCCCATCGCGCTGGCCGAGCAGATCGACGCCGCCCGCATGCTCGAGCACGGCATCACCAAGGAGCGGTTGCCGTTCGTGTACGGCTGGCACCGGCTCATCGTCTCCGCGCCGACCGAGGACCTCCTGCAGCAGCGAGTCGACGCGGTCGTCGAGCACTACCGCGACCTCGGCATCGACATCGTCTGCTCGACCGGCGACCAGTTCTCGCTGTTCTGCGAGTCGCTGCCCGGCGACCGGATCCGCGTCAACGCGTACGCCCAGCGGCAGCCGCTGCGGACGATCGCCGGCGGCATGCCCACCGCGACCGTCGACCTCGGCGACCGGCGGGACGACACGTCGGCCGGCTGGGTCGGGCCGTACATCGGGGAGACGCTCGGCCGCGCCCGGTCCATCGTGCACTTCGATCCGCTCGTCGCCGCCGCGCGCAACCGCCCCACCGCGGTCGCGATCACCGGTGAGCCCGGCGGTGGCAAGACGACCCTGGCGCTGCTGCTGCTGTACCAGATGGCGTTGCGCGGGGTCACGATCGCCGCCATCGATCCCAAGGGCGACGCGGAGTCCCTGGTCGAGCTGCTGCGCCGGCGCGGGCGCCGCGCCCGCGTCCTGCCGCTGGGCTCCGCGGCTCCCGGCCTCCTCGACCCGTTCAGCTTCGGCGACGACCTCGCGGCCAAGAAGACCATGGCCACGGAGACGCTGCGCCTGCTGCTGCCCCGCATGTCCGAGGAGCGCGAGTCCGCCATGATCCAGGCGGTCGGCGCGGTCGCCAACCAGCCGCAGCCCTCCCTCGGCAAGGTCGTCGACTACCTGGACGCCTCCGATGACCCGGCGTCGAAGAACCTCGGCGCCGTGCTGCGCTCGATGTCGGAGATGCGGCTCGCCCGCCTGTGCTTCGACCCGTCGGGCGGCGAGCGGATCGACACCGCCGGTTGGACGACGGTCTTCACGCTCGGCGGTCTGACCCTGCCGGACGTGGCGATCAACCGCGAGGACTACTCGTACGAGCAGCGGCTTTCCGTCGCCCTGATGTACCTCGTGTCGCAGTTCGCCCGTCGCCTGATGCACGGCCTCGACCGCCACCTGCCCAAGGCGATCTTCCTTGACGAGGCCTGGGCGATCACACAGACGCCTGAGGGCGCCAAGCTCATCCCGGAGGTCTCCCGGATGGGCCGTTCCCGGAACACCGCCCTGATCCTCGTCTCACAGAACGCCGGCGACCTCCTCAACGAGCAGGTCACGAACTGCCTCTCGTCCGTCTACTCGTTCCGCTCGACCGAGCGGAACGAGGTCGGCAACGTGATGGCCCTCATCGGCGTCGAGAACTCCGACGAGCACCGCGCCGTGCTGCGCAACCTCGGCAACGGCGAGTGCATCTTCCGTGACCTCGACGGCCGCGCCGGCCGGATCGGCGTGGACCTCGTCTCCGAGGAGCTCCTCCGCTGGCTCGACACCAACCCGACACGTTCCAAGCCCGACGAAATGAGTGCGGACAAAGCGTCGGACCCGCATAGTGGGAACGAGCGACCATCCCGTCCCTCCACCGCCCCCCGCGACCCCGCCACAGAGGTCACCCAGGAGGTCCCCCGATGAGGGTGTCAGGCGTCCGCCACCGCCGACGACGACAACCGGCGAAGGGCAGACCACGGGCTAAGCGCCGGTCGCTTCTCATCCTCATGCTCATGGCGCTACTGGTCCTGAGCCCCTTGGGCTTCGCAAGCGCCGATCCCATTCCGACGGCGCCGGGCTCGAACCCGAATGACGCCTGCGCGCCCGCCGACCACCCGGCGCCGGAGCAGTACGGCTCGGGTATCGACGGCATGGTGAAGCCGCCGAACTATCCCAGCGCCCAGCTGCAGAAGACGGCGAAGGACACACCGGAGCAGCTCACGTACTACGACCGGTACGGGACGCGCGGTCAGTCGTGGCACGCGGTGGACATGGGCTGTTCCGACATGCCCGCGATGATCGGCAACAACATCGCGAACACCGTCTTCGTCTTCGCACAGGCGATCGACCGGACGACCATCACCATCTACCAGGCGGCGGCGTCCGAGTCCCTCCTCGGGTGGCTGAAGAAGACGGTCGACGGCGTGATCCGGAGCATGGGGAACACCTTCGGCGCCAAGTACTGGTCGTGGGTGGTCATCCTCGGGGCCCTGTGGCTGGCCTGGTGGGGACTGATCCGCCGGCGCGCCAGCCGGGTGGCGGAAGGCACCATCTGGATGGTGCTGGCGATGGTCGCACTGATCTGGCTGATCGGCAGACCCGGCGACTTCACAACATTGGGGACGAAGGTCTCCAACGGGGCGACCGCGGCTTTCAACGCCGCTCTTCCACAGAGCGACGCCGACAGCACGACGTGCATTCCGCAGAAGGGGAAGCCGCCGCAGCCGGCGACGAACGACGCGGTCACCCGTAACGCCAATGGTCTGTGGGTGACGCTCGTCTGCAAACCGTGGCTGATGGGCGAGTTCGGGACCGACGACCCGAAGGCCAAGATCGTCCAGGACAACGCGGGCACGCTCCTGGCTTCCCAAGCGGTCGATCTCTCCGAGAGCACCAACGGGCAGAAGCCGGACCTCGGGAAGAAGGCCGATGCCTACAAGGGCGTGACCAAGAACATCAAGGACAACTTCGCCGCCGACTACTCCCTCTTCCAGGGGAAGGACTGGACGTCGCGTCTGGCGGTGGGGTTCGGAGCCCTGCTCGCGGCCCTGGTCGCCGGACTGCTGGTGCTGGTCGTCTCGGTCATGCTGATCATTTTGAAGATCTCGTTCCTGCTGCTTCTCGTCGCGGGGCCGATCTTCCTGGGCATCGGCATCCATCCGGGCATCGGCCGGGTCATCGCGGTGCGCTGGTTCGAACTCCTCCTGTCGACCCTGCTGAAGCAGGCGGCCTTGATCGGCGTGCTGGCCCTCCTGCTGTGGTGCTACGGCCTGGTCATGGCCGAGAGCCTGCCGTGGGGCCTGCAGATCCTGCTGATCTCTCTCGTCACCCTGGCGGCCTTCGTCTACCGGAAGCCGTTCCAGCACCTGTTCGCCGCGGTCGGCTACTCCGCCGTCGGCTCCCGCAAGGGGGAGCAGCAGGTCGAGGAGGCGATCCGGGAGACGCGGAAGCGGACCACCGCGATCGCGACCGCGGCCGTCCCCGGCGCCGCGGGTTACCGGCTCGGTCGCTGGGGCAAGCGTGACTCCGGCACTCTGGCCGGCGCCCCGACCCTCAGGAGCGACGACGGAGCCGACTTCGACACGGCCGGCCGTGAGGTGGTCGGTGCCGCCGACCGGCGCGGACGCGCCGCACAGCTCGCCGCGAAGGCCGCCGGGGCGACGCGGGGCAGTGCTCCGCCGCTGAACCTGTCGCCGCGCGCGCAGGCCGCGGCGCCCACCCCGAGGACGAACGGCGGTGGGCTCTGGAGCCCACGCCCGTCCGGATCGGGCGGAGCAGCCCGCCCGCCGGCTCCTCGGCCGCCGGCCGACTCCCCGTCCGGCGAGGAACGCCGGCCGAGTGCCGCCGGCGGCGGTGCGCGTCCGCCTGCCGCACCCACCGGAGCCAGTTGGGGGGCCGCCGGGAAGACCGGCGCGGGGCAGGGGTCCGGCACCCGCACGCCACCGCGGCGACCGGCCGGTGGCGGCGAGAACGGAGGCCGCGGCCGGTCCGGCGGCGGTGGTGAGCAGGGCGGCGCCTCCAACGGCGGCGGTCGCCGGGGCTGGTTCGGCGGTGGATCGGGCGGTCGTACGGCTCCGCCATCCGCTTCGGGCGGCGCGAAGAAGAGCGCTCCGGCGCGTGGAGGGTCCTCGGGAGCGAGGCCCGGCCCCGCCCCGACGTCCGGGGGACGCGATGACAGCAGCCCGGAGGGCAAGGCGCCGCCGCCGCTGTGGTCGGGCAGGTCGCGCGAGGACGGTCCGTCCATGCCGTTCTGGCTGCGTCCGGTGAAGCGCGAGGACGGCGACGAGCGATGAGGAGCCGATGGATCTGACCGATCGCCAGCGCAAGATCCTGTTCGCCGCGTTGGTGGTGCTCCTCGCCGCAGCAGGGTTGATCTTGACCATCGGCAATGGAAGCGGCCGGCACAAGAGTTCGGCTCGGGGATCGACCCCCGCTCCGTCGCCGTCCGCGCCGTCCTTCACCGCGCCTGGACTGACGGGTCCGCCGCCGAGCGGGGGCACGTACGACATCTACTCGCTGCTGCCGTTCACGCAGAAGGACTTCAGCGCCGCGGCGGACGTCGCCCGTCGTTTCACCATCGCCTACGGCACCTACCGCTACGACGAGCAGCCGAGCGCCTATATCGGGCGGATGCAGGGCCTGGTGACCACCGATCTCGCGACGCAGTTGCAGCGCGACGGGTCGGCGGTAGGTCTGGTCGAACAGCGGAAGCAGGACAAGGAGGTCTCGACCTCCGACGCGCATCTGGACGCTCTCCGGGACATGCAGAAGGACCAGTTCATCTTCCTCGTCACCGGTACCCAGCACATCAGCAAGGGAGGTAGTCCCAGCGACGCCAGCCAGCAGTACGCCGTCACGGTGACGAGGTCCGGCGGGAGCTGGGTCGTCTACGCGTTCCAACCGGCAGACCAGGGTGACAAGTGAAAGGAAAGAGATGAAGCTTCGCCGGCACCTGCGGCTCGGCGTCGGCTTGGGGGGGCGGAACGAAGGCCGTCGTATTGTCTCTCTTCTTTATCTCACGCAGTCGGACCGAGGTGCGGTCCGACTGCCGATCATCATCGCCGGAGGCGCTGCGGCGCTGTTCTTCATGAGCCTGGTGTCGATCCCACTGTTCTTCGGGGCCAATCAGTTCTTCCAGAACGCGACGAACGGCGGGAACTGCACGGACACCGCCGGGGCGGCTTCGCAGCCCCAGCAGTCGGGGGACGCGAACAGCATCCCGTCGAACTACCTCCAGCTCTATAAGAAGGCCGGTCAGCAGTACGGGCTGCCGTGGAACCTCCTGGCCGGCATCGGCAAAGTGGAGACGGACCACGGCCAATCGAATCTCCCTGGTGTGCACAGCGGCAGCAACTCGGTCGGGGCCGGCGGACCGATGCAGTTCATGCCGGCCACATGGGGGACGTTCGGCGTGGACGGCAATGGGGACCATAAGAAAGACCGATATGACCCTGCGGATGCCATTCCCGGGGCGGCCAACTACCTGAAGCACAGCGGCGCGCCGTCCCGTACGCGAACGGCGATCTTTGCATACAACCACTCAGTGCAATATGTGAACCTGGTGCTTTCCTGGGCGCAGCGATACTCCAACGGAAGCTTCAACGTCGTTCAGGCGAACGGGCCGGCCTGCGTGGACATGAACGGGGCGCCGGTGGCTCCGAACGCGGTCGCCGCCACGGTGATCGCGTTCGCCAAGGCCCAGTTGGGCAAGCCATACGTTTACGGCGCGACCGGGCCGAACAGCTTCGACTGCTCCGGTCTGACGATGACCGCCTACAAGACCGCGGGGGTGACCATCCCGCGACTGTCCGACGATCAGTACTGGTGGGGCGCCTCGGTGCCGAGAGGGCAGGAACAACCGGGCGACCTCGTGTTCTTCGAGTACCTGCCGGGGCACACCGGCCCTGGTCACGTCGGCATGGTCTACAACCCGCAGAAGGGGATCATGATCGTGGCGCCGCACACCGGCGACGTGGTCAAACTGCAGAACTACAAGACCTACCCCGGTGGTGCGGTCGGCTTCACCCGTCCGACCGCGCACAACGGTCACAACGGACCGACGAAGAGGCTCTGAGTGGGACTTGCGGGAACGGGTCCGTCTCTGGTGGTGGGGGCGGCGATCATCGACAACGGGCGGCTCCTGGCGGCGCAGCGCGCCGACCCGCCGGAGCTGGCCGGCGGATGGGAGTTCCCCGGCGGCAAGGTCGAACCCGGCGAGACGGAACAGGACGCACTCGTTCGTGAATGCCGCGAGGAACTCGGCGTCGACGTCGAAGTGGGCACCCGGATCGGGGCGGACTGCCCGCTGCATAATGGACTGGTGATGCGGGTCTGGACGGCCGCGATCGTGCACGGCGAGCCGGAGGCTCGAGAGCACTCCGCGTTGCGCTGGCTGACCGAGGCGGAACTGTTCGATGTCCCGTGGTTGCCGGCGGACCTACCCGTCGTCGAAGCCGTACGCGAGCACCTCAAGGAGACTTGATGATCGTCGCTTTCTCGGTCACGCCTCTGGGCGTCGGTGAGTCCGTAGGGGAGTCTGTCGCCGAGGCCGTACGCGTCGTCCGAGAGAGCGGCCTGCCCAACCGCACGGATGCCATGTTCACCAGCATCGAGGGTGAATGGGACGAGGTAATGGACGTGGTCAAACGGGCGGTGGAAGCGGTTGCGGTCCGCGCTCCTCGCGTCAGCCTGGTGCTCAAGGCGGATATTCGGGAGGGCGTCACCGATGGGCTTACTGCGAAGGTCGAGGCTATTGAGCGTCACCTCCAGGAGTAGGTTTCGCGGGCGTCGGCGTCCCGACCTCCTGCGAGAGCGAGATAACTGCAGGTTGTGGGGCGGTCTGGTCCGTTATGTCGGTGACGGCGCCGGAATCGACCCAGAGTGTCGGGCGTCGGCCACTATCGCAGGCGAGATCAGATCGGCGAGGTCGCTGTACGGGATTGAGACGAAGGATTCGTCGCATCCCATCGCATAGCCCATCATGTACATCACGACGTTGAATTCGATTCCGTCCGGCCCGGGCAGCAGATCGAGGTACCGCCGATCCTTGTCGTCACTGTCGATTCCCGACGAGGAAAGCCGCGGGGAGGACACCTTCCCGCCCGGGCACAGAGACCCGTTCGGCGAATTTCGGCCGATTCGCTGGATCAGGCCTCGTATTCCCGACGGGGTCAGCGCCTGCGGCTGGAGGATATCCGTGGCACGGAGCCGTCGGCCCGTGGTCAGGTCGACCGTGACGGCGCGGGAGACGAACATGTCCGGGCGGTCCAGGGGCGCCGTCCCTCCACCGTCGAACCGGTAGCGGACGGAGAGTAGCCGAGGGCCGCGCAGGCCGAGTTGAATGGTGGTCGTCACCTTGGATTCCCCCTGCACAGGAATCGCCAGCCGGTGTGTGCGGTACCGCTGCAACTGTTGGTCCAGCGGCAACCGCAACGTGCGGTTGACGCTGTCCTCGACCTTCGGATCAGGGAGCCCGCTCACCTTGACGTATTTACCTGCCACGTTAAGCGTGGGCTTCGTGAACCGCTGGTCCAGCGAGACGAACGAGATGCTCAGTGGTTTCGGGGCCGCGGTCGCAAGAGGTGGCTTCGCGTGTCCTTTGCCGTGATGGGAGAGAACCGCCGTCCCGGCAGCCCCGATGATCAGCGCACCCGTGATGGCGACCGCCGCCTTCGTGCCGGCCTTTCCGAGCAGTCTTCTCGCCGTGGTCCGCCCGGGCGCTGCGCCGGAGACACCGGTCCCGCCACTGCCGCTCCCTGCGCCCGTTCCCGCGCTGCCGCTGCCGCTGCCGGGGCCGGTGCCCGCACCGGCTCCTCCGCCTGGGGCGGTGCTCGTGGCCAGCGCCAGCGGGAACAACGCGGCGAGCCCGGCCGCGACTTCGGCCAGGCGCTTCCGCCCGTTCCGTTCCCAATCGCGGCCGTACGCCCGCGTCGCCGACTCCTCCAGTTCAGCGACGAAGTCGAGAGCTCCCGTCGGCCGGTGCGCCGGGTCCTTGGCCATACCGCGGGCGATGAGGGGCCGGATCGGCTCGGGAACCTCTGTCATCGGGATCGGAGCGTTGGTGTGAAGGTCCTTGAGGCCCGTCGGATCCTGCGCTGCATAAGGGCGATGGCCGGCGAGGCACTCGAAGAAGACGCATGTCGCCGCGTAGACGTCTGTCGCCGGACTGGCCGCGCCGCCCTTCCACTGCTCCGGCGCCATGTAGGACGGTGTGCCCGAGCGATCCCCGGATGTTCCCGACCGCACGGCGATGCCGAAGTCGGCGAGCTTGCTCTGTCCGTCGTGTTGGACCAGGACGTTCGCGGGCTTGTAGTCACGATGCACGACTCCGGCTGCGTGAGCGGCCGCGAGCCCCAGGAGAGACCCTTTCAGCACGGCCAGAGCGGCCTCCGGCCCCGCCGGACCGTGCTCGTCGAGCACGGCGCGGAGGGAGGCGCCGTCGACGGCCTCCATGACGATGGCCGCGTGGTCGCCTTCCTCGACGTATCCGTACAGCCGCGTGACGTACGGGCTGTCCAGCATCGCCAGAACGCGGGCCTCGTCCCGGAACGCGGTCAGGAAGGCCTCGCCGCCGAGTCGGTCGGTGAACAGGTACTTGATCGCGACGAGGCCGCCGGACGCGTCGTCGCGCGCGAGCACGACGCGCCCGAAACCGCCGGACCCGAGCTCGCGCAGCTCCGTGTGACCCGGGAGTGTCCACTGGCTCACTGCGCGCTCCTCGATGCCGTCGAGGGCACATCATGTGACCCCGGCGCCGGAGGCGCAAGATCGTGGGCGGGACGCCTCGTTGAATGCTCCGGCCAGGATCGAGACGTCCCGCCCAACATTCGACGCCCGACCCCGGTGTTCGGTTGCCACGGGAACGGCTGCTTCGCGAGGCGATTTCGCCCTCCCCGGCGGCCGGCCGGTCCGGCGTACGGCGACGCGATCGGCGTCCTCGGCGGGCCAAGTAGAATGGGGGTGCCGCGTGGATCCCGCGGCGAATCCCACACCACGAAGCGAGACCCGCACGTATGCCCATCGCCACCCGGGACGATCTCCGTAACGTCGCCATCGTCGCCCATGTCGACCACGGCAAGACAACGCTCGTCGACGCCATGCTCTGGCAGTCCGGCGCGTTCCGTGAGAACCAGGACGTCGACGAGCGGGTCATGGACTCCAACGACCTCGAACGCGAGAAGGGCATCACCATTCTCGCGAAGAACACCGCCGTCCGGCACGGCGGCATGACGATCAACATCATCGACACGCCCGGGCACGCCGACTTCGGCGGCGAGGTCGAGCGAGGCCTGTCGATGGTCGACGGCGTGGTCCTGCTCGTCGACGCCTCCGAGGGGCCGCTGCCGCAGACCCGCTTCGTGCTGCGCAAGGCCCTGGCCGCCAAGCTGCCGGTCATCCTCGTCGTCAACAAGGTCGACCGGCCGGACGCGCGGATCGCCGAGGTGGTCGACGAGACGTACGAGCTGTTCATGGACCTCGACGCCTCCGAGGACCAGATCGACTTCCCGATCGTGTACGCCTCGGCCAAGGCCGGCCGGGCGAGCCTGACCAAGCCGGAGGACGGCGGCCTGCCGGACTCCGAGGACCTCGAACCGCTCTTCCAAGTGATCCGGGAGACGATCCCGGCGCCGGCGTACGACCCGGACACGCCGCTGCAGGCGCACGTCACGAACCTCGACGCCAGCTCCTACCTCGGCCGTATCGCCCTGTGCCGCGTGCACGCCGGGCAGATCAAGAAGGGCCAGCAGGTCGCCTGGTGCAAGCACGACGGCACCATCGAGCGCGTAAAGATCACTGAGCTGATGATGACGGAGGCGCTGGAGCGCAAGCCGGCCGAGCAGGCGGGCCCGGGCGACATCATCGCCATCGCCGGCATCCCGGACATCATGATCGGCGACACGCTCGCCGACCCGGAGGACCCGCGGCCGCTGCCCTTCATCACCGTCGACGAGCCGGCCATCTCGATGACCCTCGGCGTCAACACCGGGCCGCTGTCGGGCCGGGAGAAGGGCACCAAGGTCACCGCGCGGCTGGTCAAGGACCGGCTGGACCGTGAGCTCGTCGGCAACGTCTCCATCCGGGTGCTGCCGACCGAGCGCCCGGACTCCTGGGAGGTCCAGGGCCGCGGCGAGCTGGCGCTCGCCATCCTGGTCGAGACCATGCGCCGGGAGGGGTACGAGCTGACGATCGGCAAGCCTCGCGTCGTGACGAGGGAGATCGACGGGAAGCTGCACGAGCCCGTCGAGCACCTGACCGTCGACGCCCCGGAGGAGTACCTCGGAGCGATCACCCAGCTGCTCGCCGTCCGTAAGGGCCGCATGGAGCAGATGACGAACCACGGCACCGGCTGGATCCGGATGGAGTTCATCGTGCCGGCCCGCGGCCTGATCGGGTTCCGCACCGAGTTCCTCACCGAGACGCGCGGAACGGGCATCGCGCACCAGGTCTTCGAGGGTTACGAGCCGTGGTTCGGCGAGCTGCGCACCCGGCCGACCGGCTCGCTCGTGTCCGACCGCGCCGGCGCCGCCACCGCGTACGCCATGTTCAACCTGCAGGAACGCGGCTCGCTCTTCGTCGAGCCCGGCACCGAGGTGTACGAAGGCATGATCGTCGGGGAGAACTCCCGCGCCGACGACATGGACGTCAACATCACCAAGGAGAAGCAGAAGACGAACATCCGGTCCTCGACGGCGGAGACGTTCGAGCGGCTCACCCCGCCGCGCGTGCTGAGCCTGGAGGCCGCGCTGGAGTTCGTCGCGGACGACGAGTGCGTCGAGCTGACGCCGAACGCGATCCGGCTGCGCAAGGTCATCCTCGACTCGAAGGAGCGGGAGCGCGCCCGGGCCCGCGCCAAGCGCGGCCAGGCCTGAGACCGGGGCCGCACCGGGTGCGGCCACGGCCGACCTCCCGGTCCGGGTCGTCCCGTACCGGGCCCGACGACGTACGGCGGGGGTACCGAGCAGCCGCCCGGTGCCCCGCTTCACCTGCCGCGCTCGCGGTGGCGTTCGTGCTGCTGCCGGTCCGACCGCTGTCGTCCCGCCACCGGCAGTCGCTGCGTGCCCGGCTCGACCCGCCACCGTACGTCTGCGTGGACGCCCGCCTCGGTCAGGCGCTCTCTGGCGGCGTCGAACGAGGCGCACCACTGCTCCTCGCGTTCGACGTCGAGACGGCGCTGCTCGTCGCTCTCCGCGGGTTCGGTCCGCAGCAGGGCCATGCGCACCTGCCGCCTCCCGTCGACGCGGACCTTGACCGCGTGCTGCGGCCAGTCGCCTCGCGTCAGCACCGCCTCCCCGTCCTGGGCGGTCAACGTCTCGAAACCCTCGTCGACCTCGTAGCCCAGCTCCCCGAACGCCGCGCGGAGGACCTCGGCCACGTATCGCTGTTCGGCCTGCCGCTGCGCCTCCTCGACGAGACGCGCGGCTTCGGCGCGCAGCCCCTGGTCGAAGGCTCGTGCGCCGTCGGCCACCTCGCCGAGCCGCGGCCGTACGGAATCCGCGGCGGGGTGGCCCTCCAGTTCCCGGAGGAACCGCAGGGCGGCGGCCCGGCCGTCGCGGCGCTCTCGGGCGCGTTCGTTGGCGTCCTGGATGCGGATCCGGACCTCGGTGAGCCGCCCTTCGGTCTCCGACGCCGTCGGTGCGTGCGCGGCCTGTTCGGCGGCTTCCGTGACGGCCCGCCGGTCCGCGTCGGCGGCGTCCGGCACCAACCGCCTGAGCAGGCGGGTCAGTTCGTCCGGGGAGGTCGCGGGGCGAGGTGCGGGGGCCGACCGGCTGTTCTCCGGCGTCGCCCTGAGCGACCGTGCGGCGGCCTCGAAGATACGCCCGGTGGCCGCTTCGGCGATCGCCGAAGCCAGAGAGTCCTCCGCGACCGCCAGCCGCGCGTCCGCCTCGGTGATCCAGGCGGCGAGGTCCTCGGTGGACCGGCCGGCGACCTCGATGGGGACCGGCAACTCGACGGCGACGCCGTGGTCGCGAGCCGACTGTGCCAGCGCGGCGATCCGAGCGGTGCGGTTCAGCGCCTCACCGACGGTCTCCTCCAACTGCTGCGCCTCGCGGAGGCGTTCCTCCTGAGCCTCGGCGCGTCCCTCGGCGAGGGCGGCGAGCGCGCCGGCGCCGGTCGCCGCCAGCCCGGCCGCGCCCCCCATGACACGCACGAGGCCGAGCGACGCGATGACCGCCGCGTCCAGGGCGATGTCCGCCTCCACACCGCTGCTCACAGTCGTCCTCCCACGGTCTGCTGTCGCGCCTGCTCATGTCCTTGTCGCCACCGTTGCATGCGCATTCCCGTCACCACGAGGTGCGCGAGCGGCACCATGACCAGCGCCGCCAGCCAGAGCAGCCACGAAACGGCGATCAAGGCGGGGATCAGGATCAGGATCATGAGGAGCGGTAGGACACAGATGAGGACCACGACTCCACAGCCCCGATTGCTCGTGCGCCGATTCCTTCGCGACACGGCCTGCGAAGCGCCGGACAACGCCCGACTCGTCGAACCGAAGAACTTCGCCAGCGGTCCCCAT
Organism: Actinoallomurus liliacearum; assembly: GCF_039542035.1. Taxonomy (NCBI): domain Bacteria; kingdom Bacillati; phylum Actinomycetota; class Actinomycetes; order Streptosporangiales; family Thermomonosporaceae; genus Actinoallomurus; species Actinoallomurus liliacearum. Next base: position 290,875 of record NZ_BAABHJ010000008.1, on the reverse strand, counting down.
GGCCCGGAGTTCAGGTAGTCGGCGCCGAGTCTGGAAGCGATGAAGACCTCGGCCCCGGTGTCGATCAGCCAGGCGAAGACGCCGATCAGGAGGAACGGCACGGTGAACCCGGAGGTGTCGACCGCCTGACTACCGCGCTCCGAAGACGCCAGCCGGACGATGCCCAGGATCACCTGGCTCCCGCCGATCCACAGGACCGCCAGCGGGAGCGTCCACAGCGCGGCGCGGATCATCGCCGACCGGCGGCCGGCCAGCCGGTGCCGCTCGAGCTGCTCCCAGCGTCTGTGGCCTTCGGCGGATCGTTGTTCGGTCTCGAACCGGTGGCGAGCGGCGGCCTCGACCTCCAACGCGGCGTCCGGCGCCGTCCGGACCACCGCGAGCAACCGGAGGGGATCGTCCCCCGCCTGGTCGGACAGCCACGAGAACCAGGGCACGGGTTCCCGCACCGAGTCCCGGGCCCGGCCGGCCGCCCCCGCCAGCGATTCCTGCGCCTCTTCCGGGCGTCCGGCCAGCGCGAGCAGCGCGGCCAGCACGGCGGGGGGCTCGTCCAGGCCGACCGCGCCGGCGTCGGGAAGGCGGTTCGCTGATCGGTGCAACTGGGATCGCAGCCACTCCGCCTGCCGGTTCCACGCCGTCACCAGCCCCCGCCAGCGGTGGTCGACGGCGACGAGTTCCTCTGTCCCGGAGAAACCCGCCAGGACGGGCGGCAACCGGTGCTCCCAGAGGGCACGGACCGCACGCGCCGCGGTGCGGTGGTCCGGATGCCGCTCGTCATCGACGATGGCGGCGAGAACAGGCAGGTCTTCGGGGAGCATCCGGAGCCCGAGGAAGTGGGGCTCGAGGGTGGGATCCGACCAGCGCAGGAGGTGCAGCAGCTTGACGTCGGGCGGAGCGTCGCCGGTGAGGTGCTGGTCGATGAGGCGGATGCGGCCTTCCGGATCGTCATCGAAGCCGTTCAGCCAGCCGCGCAGCGCCTGCCATGCCTCGCTCGGCCCCACCGGGGTGTACATGGTCCCGAAGAAGTAGCGGGCCGCGGACTCCCAGTCGGCCACCACCGCGCGCGCGAACTCGGCTCGGTCGGTGTACGTCCGGCCGCCGAAGGCGATGGCGCCCGCTGTGGTGCCGGCGGCGAGCGGCGACGCGTTGGGCGGGGTCGGCGCCGCGACCGCGGGGTTCTCGCCGTCGAGCCACCGTCCGACCTCCGCAACGCCCCATCGCCGACGTGGATCGCGGGTCAACAGGCCCTGGGCGACCAGGCGCATCCGTGGGTCGGCGATGTCGTCACAGTCGATCGTGCGGGTCGCGAGGTGGTCGACCACCGCGGTCTCGCTCATGCCCGCGAAGGGGGTCCGGCCGGTCAGCAGCTCCCGCACGATGATGCCGAGCGACCACCAGTCACGCGCCGGAGAGACCTGCCCGGACAGCGACTCCGGTGCGGCGTACGCGAGGGTCCGCGACGAGGAGGCGAACACGACGCTCTGCTCGATCACTCGGCTCAGGCCGAAGTCGGTGATGGCGAGGCGGAGCGGGGCCGTGCTCCGGACCAGGATGTTCTCCGGCTTCAGATCGCGGTGCACGATCCCGGCCGCGTGGAGCCGTTCCAGACCGCCCGCGAGCTGGGCCACCACCTCGGCGACCAGAGCGGGCGGCAACGGGGACCCCAGGATCCGAAGGTTGCCCGCGGGGACGTACTCCATGACCTCGTAGTCGCGGCCCTCCGCATGCCCCGTCTCGAGGATGCGTACGACATGAGGGGAGTCCAGCGTCGGCAGCTTCTGCCAGACCGAGCGGTCGGCCGTGAAGCCCCGTCGGAAGATCTTGACGACGAGTTCTGCTCCGGTGTCGTCCTGGACGCGCAACAGGTCGGACTCGGCGCCCTGTGCGGGGAGTTCCCCCAGCACCGTGAACCGGTCGGCGAGGTCGGCGGGGAGGCGGACGAGGGAGGGCGCGGGCACTCCGCCGTCGCGGCGGGTGACACCTGGTGCGTCACGCTGGGAGGGGACCGTGTCCCGGCGGGTCTCGTACTCCTCGCGCCGCGTCTCGGACGGCCCTTCGATGTCCGCCACTACCCGTCCTTCGCCCCATCAGTAGGTGCCTCCGAGAGCCTAACGCCCCCACCCCGGCCGACCACAGCGATCAGCGCAGATCTCCCCGCTCACGGATCGCCTTCAGATGCTCAGTGATCTTGAATTGGTTGATCACGAACTCCATGGAGACCCGAACGATGAGGACGTAGAAGATCCAGGTCAGTGGTGCCGCAAAGATCACCATGATGCCCAGGATCGTGTTCCACTTGAGGATCGAGTACCCGTACCACAGGATGACCAGGGCGAACAGGCTGATCAAGGTCAGAAAGACCAAGTAGATGAATTTCGCCAGCTTGACCGTGACCATGTGGTCGAAGTTGGCGTCGAGCAGTGCGCCGAAGAAGCCCTTGCCGGTGGGGCGGGGAGTATAGGGGGGTGAGCTCTGGGGGCCGGGTTGAGGAGGACCGTAGCCCGGAGGGGGGCCCTGCCAGGGGCCGGCCGGGGGCGGCGGTGGCTGGTTCGGTGGCGGCGGTGCGTACCCGCCGTACGGCGGCTGTCCACCTGGATAAGCCTGAGGGTCGCCCTGATAAGCCGGAGAATACGGCTGAGGATCGCCCTGGTATGGCTGAGGGTCGCCCTGCCGCGGGGGTGGGGGGCGGTGCCCGGGATCGTCAGGGGCGTTGGACATCTCTGTCTCCTCGGCTTCCACGCGTCAAAGGCTAGAGCGCCGCGGGTCTCAGTTCACATGACCAGGCCGTGCTGATCCCGTTTGTCCGCTTAATCCGATCACGTCGGCCGTCCCTCCCACGCCGGCCGGAAGACGCGCCACCTTCGGGGCCGAACCGCGACTGCGCCCCGGCCGTCGGCCGGGGCGCAGTGCGGACGAGAAGCGTCAGGCCTTCGGGGTCTCCTTGCCCCGCTTGACCACGCCGATCTTGGAGCCGAGCCAGACCAGCGGGTCGTACCGGCGGCCGACGACGCGCTCCTTCATCGGGATCAGCGCGTTGTCGGTGATCTTGATGTGCTCGGGGCAGACCTCGGTGCAGCACTTGGTGATGTTGCAGTAGCCGAGCCCGAAGTCGTCCTGGGCGATCTGCCGGCGGTCGTGGACGTCGGCCGGGTGCATCTCCAGCTCCGCCACCCGCATGAGGAAGCGGGGGCCGGAGAAGTGCTCCTTGTTCTCCTCGTGGTCACGGATGACGTGGCAGGTGTTGTTGCAAAGGAAGCACTCGATGCACTTCCGGAACTCCTGCGAGCGCTCGACGTCGACCTGCTGCATCCGGAACTCGCCGGGCTTGACGTCGCCGCCGTCGAAGGCCGGGATCTCGCGGGCCTTCTCGTAGTTGTAGGAGACGTCGGTGACCAGGTCGCGGATGACGGGGAACGTCCGCATCGGCGTGACCGTGACGGTCTCGTCCTCGGTGAACGTCGACATTCGCGTCATGCACATCAGCCGCGGCCTGCCGTTGATCTCCGCGGAACAGGAGCCGCACTTGCCGGCCTTGCAGTTCCACCGGACGGCCAGGTCGGGCGCCTCGGTGGCCTGCAGCCGGTGGATGACGTCGAGGACGACCTCGCCCTCGTTGACCTCGACGGTGTAGTCCTTGAGCTCGCCCTCGCCCGCGTCGCCGCGCCAGACCCGGAACTTCGCCTTGTAGCCCATCTCAGTTCTTCTCCTCAGCGGGGAGCTCGCCCTCGGTCAGGTACTTCTTCAGCTCGTCGAGTTCGAAGAGCGAGAGCAGGTCCTCGCGCATCGGCTCCATCTCCTGGCGCTTCAGCTCGACGCCGCCGTCGCGGAGCGAGCACACCAGGTTGACCTTGCGCCAGTCGGCGGACATCTTCGGGTAGTCGTCGCGGGTGTGGCCGCCGCGGCTCTCCTGGCGTTCGAGGGCGGCGCGCGCGACGCACTCCGAGACGATCATCATGTTGCGCAGGTCGAGCGCGAGGTGCCAGCCGGGGTGGTAGGCGGGCCCCTGCCCCTCCGTGACCGTCGCGCCCGCCGAGGGCGCGACCGCGACGTTCTTGACGCGGTCGCGGAGCTTGCCGAGCGCCTCGATCGCCTGCTCCAGCTCGTCCTCGCGGCGGATGATGCCGACGAGGTCGTTCATCGTCTGCTGGAGCTCCTGGTGGACCGCGTAGGGGTTCTCACCGGCCTCCCGCTCGTACGGCTCGAGGGCCTCGGCCACCGCGGCCTCGACCTCGGCGTCCGGGACGGAGACGGTGGTCGCGGAGGCGTACTCGGCGGCGCCCAGCCCGGCCCGGCGGCCGAAGACCAGCAGGTCGGACAGTGAGTTGCCGCCGAGGCGGTTAGACCCGTGCATGCCGCCGGACACCTCGCCGGCCGCGAACAGGCCGGGCACCAGCGCGGCCCCGGTGTCGGGGTCGACCTCGACGCCGCCCATGACGTAGTGGCAGGTCGGGCCGACCTCCATCGGCTCGGCCGTGATGTCGACGTCGGCCAGCTCCTTGAACTGGTGGTGCATCGACGGCAGCCGCTTGATGATCTGCTCCGGCTTGAGCCGCGAGGCGATGTCGAGGAAGACGCCGCCGGCGGGGGATCCGCGGCCGGCCTTCACCTCGGAGTTGATCGCGCGGGCGACCTCGTCACGGGGCAGCAGCTCGGGCGGACGCCGGTTGTTGTCCGGATCGTCGTACCAGCCGTCGGCCTCTTCCTCGGACGTGGCGTACTTGTCCTTGAAGACGTCCGGGATGTAGTCGAACATGAAGCGCTTGCCGTCGGAGTTCTTCAGCACGCCGCCGTCGCCGCGTACGGACTCGGTGACGAGGATGCCCTTCACCGACGGCGGCCAGACCATGCCGGTCGGGTGGAACTGCACGAACTCCATGTTGATCAGCGACGCGCCGGCGAGCAGCGCGAGCGCGTGGCCGTCCCCGGTGTACTCCCAGGAGTTGGAGGTCACCTTGAAGGACTTGCCGATGCCGCCGGTGGCCAGGACGACGGCGGGCGCCTCGAAGACGACGAACTTCCCGGTCTCCCGGATGTAGCCGAAGGCACCGCAGATCCGGCCCTGCTCGTCCTTGAGGAGCCGGGTGATCGTCGTCTCGGCGAAGACCCTCAGCCGGGCGTCGTAGTCGCCGAACTCGGCGTGGTCCTGCTGCTGGAGGGCGACGATCTTCTGCTGGCAGGTGCGGATCAGCTCCAGGCCGGTGCGGTCGCCGACGTGGGCGAGGCGCGGGTACTCGTGGCCGCCGAAGTTGCGCTGGCTGATCTTGCCGTCCTTGGTGCGGTCGAACAGCGCGCCCCAGGCCTCCAGCTCCCAGATGCGGTCGGGGGCCTCCTTGGCGTGCAGCTCGGCCATCCGCCAGCTGTTGAGGAACTTCCCGCCGCGCATGGTGTCGCGGAAGTGGACCTGCCAGTTGTCGTTCGGGTTGGCGTTGCCCATGGCGGCCGCCGCGCCGCCCTCGGCCATGACCGTGTGGGCCTTGCCGAACAGCGACTTGGAGATGATCGCGGTCTTCTTGCCCTGCAGCCGCGCCTCGATCGCGGCGCGCAACCCGGCGCCGCCGGCGCCGATGACGACGACGTCGTACTGCAGCCTCTCGATGTCAGTCACTTGTGGTCGTCCTTAGTTGAAGATCCGCAGGTCGGAGAATGAGCCGTGCGCGACGAGCGCGACGTACGCGTCGGTCAGCGCCAGCGTGCCGAGCGTGATCAGCGCGAACTGCCCGTGCCGGGTGTTCAGCTTGCTGATCTGCGTCCACAGCCAGTAGCGGACGGGGTGCTTGGAGAAGCTCTTCAGGCGCCCGCCCATGACGTGCCGGCACGAGTGGCAGGACAGGGTGTAGCCCCACAGCAGGATCACGTTGACCCACAGGATGATGGTGCCGAGCCCGATGCCGAAGCCGCCGTCCTTGCCGTGGAAGGCGTTGATGGCGTCCCAGGTGTTGACGATGGAGATGAGCCCCGCGATCACCCAGAAGTAGCGGTGGGCGTTCTGCAGGATGAGCGGGAACCGCGTCTCGCCGGAGTAGCCGCCGGGCGTCTTGCGGACCGGGCTCTTGTCCGGAACCGCGCACGCCGACGGGCTCAGCCAGAACGACCGGTAGTACGCCTTGCGGTAGTAATAGCAGGTCAGCCGGAACCCGAGCAGGAACGGCAGCGAGATGAGGGCGTACGGGATGAAGAACGGCAGGTGGTCGGGTACGAACCTGCCGAAGTCCGCGGCCTCGGCCGGGCACGCCTTGCTGACGCACGGCGAGTAGAACGGCGTCAGGTAGTGATATTTCTCGACCCAGAAACTGCTGCCCATCATCGAGCGCACGGTCGCGTAGATCACCCAGGCCGTGAACACGATGAACGTGGTCAGCGGGTAGTTCCACCAGCGGTCCGTACGTAGGGTGCGCGCCGGGATCCGGGCCCGATCCTTGGCCGGCGCGTCCACCGTCGTCTGCGTCATCCGGAGTCTCCATCGAAGGCACATCGCCTGGGAGGGCCGCCTATACTCCAGCCTCTCCTCTGCGGGGCGCTCCACGTTATTAGGGAGTTGTCACGAGCAAGATACGAGGCGCGGTCACCGAATGTGAAACTGCCCACTTACTGGCGAGTAACCACGCTAATTATGTGCCCAATGTGGCAAAAATCCATATTTGCTAACTATGCTACCTAATGAGCGCTTGGTCCGCCAGTGTCCGATTGCATTCTTCTGAGACGGCCTAAGATGCGACTTCTGGGACCGGCCGGACAGGAGTGCAAAGATGGGACAGCGGTCACGGTCGAGCTTCGGCCCGGGGGCGTACGTCGTGCGATACGCCTGGTGGAGCCCGCTCGTTCCCACCGTCGTCGGCGCGGTGCTCGTCGCCGGATTCGTCATCGGAGAGCTGCGCCGCCCCGCGAACGTACGCTGGCGGCCCGCCGCGCATCCGGGGGTCGACGACTGGGTGAACTTCGCCGCCCGCTGTCTGATGCCGCTCATCGCTCTCGGGCTGTTCGTCCTCGCGGTCGTCTACCTGCGCCGCGTCGTACGGGGGCGGGTGGCGTTCGCGGTCGCGCGCAAGGGCGTCTACTGGTGTCCCTCCGGGGACGGCGCCAAGGGGCAGTGGTTCTCCTGGGACGACGTCGCGGCGATCGAGTTCCACCCGGCCGAGGGCGGCTCGACCGGCCACGGCGCCGTGGCGCTGCGCGGGTACGCCCCGGAGGAGGAAGAGCGGCCGCGCCTGGTCTCCACGCGCCTCGGCGGCTGGCGGATCGGCCGGCGCCGCCTGGTCAGAGCGCTGCGCGAGTTCGCCCCGCACGTCGAACTGATCAGCTGAGGTGACGTTCCGGTTCAGTCGAGCCGCGTGACGCCCGGCGGCAGCGCGGCGTCGGCCTCCGCGTCGCACAGGAACCCGAGCAGGGTCTCGCGGAACGCCCGCGCGGCGTGCGTCGGGTCGACGTCCTTACGGTGGGCCAGCGCGATCGTGCGCTGCAGCCCGGGAGGCGCCAGGGGAGTGGCCACCAGCCCGGGACGCCCGGCGAGCACCATCGACGGCACGACGGCCGACCCCATCCCGGCCTCGACGAACCGCAGCACGGCGTCCATCTCGCCGCCCTCGACCGCGAACCGCGGCTCGAACCCCGCCTGCCGGCACGCCGCCTGGGTCGCCTCCCGCAGGTCGTACCCCCGGCGGAACATCACCAGGGGCCGTGACCGCAGGTCCTCGATCCGCAGCGAGGACCGCTCCGGCGCGTCGGTGTGCGGGGAGACGACGACGAGGTCCTCCCGCAGGATCGGCGTCGTCTCCAGGGCGGGGTCCGTGCTCTGCAGCGGCAGGATGATCAGGGCCAGGTCGAGCTGGCCGCGGGCCAGGTCGCGGACGAGGTCCCGGGAGCCGCCCTCCTCGACGCGCAGCTCGATGCCCGGGTAGCGGGTGCGGAAGCGCATCAGCGCGTCGGCGAGCAGCCCGGCGAACAGCGACGGGGTCGCGCCGAGCCGTACGCGCCCGCGGCGCAGGCCGGTCAGATCCTGGATCTCCCGCCGGGCGGTCTCGACGTCCGCGAGGATCCGCCGCGCGAGGGGCAGCAGCGCCTCGCCGGCCGGCGTCAGCGTGATGTTGCCCCGGGCCCGGCTGAACAGCGGTGCGCCCAGCTCCGCCTCCAGCGTCCTGATCTGCTTGGACAGGGACGGCTGGGCGACCCGGAGCGTCTCCGCCGCCTGTGTGAAGTGCCTCACCTCCGCCACCGCGACGAAGTACGAAAGCTGCTGCAACTGCACGTCTATAGCCTACGGCTATGGAAACGAGCGTCATCATGTCTTGGACGCCACCATGGAAACGGACATAACTTCCGCGATGTGTCGTCCGTGTCTCGATCCACGCCGGTGGCCACCCGCCCTCGCCCCAAGACGCCCTCGCCGGCGACCGGTCCGCTGAAGCGGTACCGCTCCTCCGTCGGCAAGAAGGCCGTCATGGCGGTGACCGGCGCCATCCTCGTCCTGTTCCTCATCGCCCACGCGATCGGCAACCTGAAGGTCTTCCTGGGTCGCCAGGACTTCAACCACTACTCGCACTGGCTGCGGTCGGTCGGTGAGCCCGCGATCCCGCACCGCGTCTTCCTGACCATCCTCGAGGTGGTCCTCACCGTCGCCGTGCTCCTGCACATCTGGGCGGCGGTGTCCCTGGCCCGCCAGGCGCGGCAGGCCCGTCCCGTCCGGTACGCCGCGCGGCCGAAGGCGCACGAGAACCGGTACGCCACGCACGTCATGCGGTACGGCGGAATCGTCATCCTGCTGTTCGTCATCTGGCACCTGCTGGACCTGACGTTCGGCGCCGTGAACCCGAAGGGCGGCGACGCCCAGCCGTACGACAAGGTCATCGCGGACTTCGACCCGTCCCGCTGGTACATCACGCTCTTCTACGTCGTCGCCGTCATCCTCATGGGCCTGCACCTGCGGCACGGCCTGTTCAGCGCGGTCCAGACGCTCGGGTGGGGACGGCAGCGCCGGTACCCCGCCGTCCGGCTGGTCGCCGACGTCGTCGCGGCGCTGCTGGTGATCGGCTTCGTGTCCGTTCCCGTCATGGTCACGATCGGAGTGCTGAACTAGCCATGAGCGAACTGTTCACCGAGGGCGCCCCGATCGAGGACACCAGGGCGCCGGCCGGCCCGATCGAGGAGCGCTGGGACAAGCGGCGCTTCGGCGGCAAGTTGGTCAACCCCGCCAACCGGCGCAAGCTGTCGGTCATCGTGGTCGGCACCGGCCTGGCCGGCGGCTCGGCCGCCGCGACGCTGGGCGAGCTGGGCTACCAGGTCAAGTCGTTCTGCTACCAGGACAGTCCGCGGCGCGCGCACAGCATCGCGGCGCAGGGCGGCATCAACGCGGCGAAGAACTACCGCAACGACGGCGACAGCATCCAGCGCCTGTTCTACGACACGGTCAAGGGCGGCGACTACCGGTCCCGCGAGTCGAACGTCTACCGTCTCGCCCAGGTCAGCGTCGAGATCATCGACCAGTGCGTGGCGCAGGGCGTGCCGTTCGCCCGCGACTACGGCGGCCTGCTCGACACCCGGTCGTTCGGCGGCGTGCAGGTCTCCCGGACGTTCTACGCCCGCGGCCAGACGGGCCAGCAGCTGCTGCTCGGCGCGTACCAGGCCCTCGAGCGGCAGATCGCGGCCGGCACGGTGACGATGTTCTCCCGGCACGAGATGCTCGAGCTGATCGTCGTGGACGGCGTGGCGCGCGGCATCGTGGCCCGCGACATGGTCACCGGCGAGATCGAGACGCACCTCGCCGACGCCGTCGTGCTGGCCTCCGGCGGGTACGGCAACGTCTTCTTCCTGTCGACCAACGCCAAGGGTTGCAACGTCACCGCGACCTGGCGGGCGCACCGCAAGGGCGCGTTGTTCGCCAACCCCTGCTACACGCAGATCCACCCGACCTGCATCCCGCAGAGCGGCGAGCACCAGTCCAAGCTGACGCTGATGTCGGAGTCGCTGCGCAACGACGGCCGGGTCTGGGTGCCGGTCAAGAAGGGCGACACCCGCAGGCCGGCCGACATCCCCGAGGGCGAGCGCGACTACTACCTGGAGCGCATCTACCCGTCCTTCGGCAACCTGGTCCCGCGGGACATCGCCTCCCGCGCCGCCAAGAACGTCTGCGACGAGGGCCGCGGCGTCGGCCCCGGCGGTCTGGGCGTCTACCTGGACTTCGCCGACGCGATCGCGCGGCTGGGCCGGGACGCGGTCGCGGCCAAGTACGGCAACCTCTTCGAGATGTACGAGCGCATCACCGGCGAGGACCCGTTCGAGGTGCCGATGCGCATCTACCCGGCGGTGCACTACACGATGGGCGGCCTGTGGGTCGACTACGACCTGCAGTCCACGATCCCGGGCCTGTTCGTGGTCGGCGAGGCGAACTTCTCCGACCACGGCGCCAACCGGCTCGGCGCGTCCGCGCTGATGCAGGGCCTGGCCGACGGCTACTTCGTGCTGCCGAACACCATCAGCGACTACCTCGCCAAGGGCCCGTTCGAGAAGATCGGCGAGGACCACGAGGCCGTCGCCGAGGCGCGCGCGGCGGTCGAGGGCCGCATCGAGAAGCTGCTGTCGATCGACGGCGACCGTACGCCGGACTCCTTCCACCGTGAGCTCGGCGCGGTGATGTGGGAGTACTGCGGGATGGAGCGGACCGACGCGGGCCTGCGCAAGGCCCTCGATCGGATCCGCGAGCTGCGCGAGGAGTTCTGGACCCGCGTCAAGGTCCCCGGTGAGAACGAGGAGCTCAACCAGAACCTCGAGAAGGCCGGCCGCATCGCCGACTTCTTCGAGCTGGCCGAGCTGATGTGCATCGACGCCCTGCACCGCGAGGAGTCCTGCGGCGGCCACTTCCGCGCCGAGTCGCAGACCCCGGACGGCGAGGCGCTCCGTGACGACGAGAGGTTCGCCTACGTGGCGGCCTGGGAGTACACGGGCCACGCGCCCGTCCTCCACAAGGAGAACCTCGAGTACGAGTACGTCAAGATGACCCAGAGGTCGTACAAGTAATGAAGCTCACGCTGAAGATCTGGCGGCAGAAGAACGCCGCCGACGGGGGCCGTATGGCCTCGTACGAGGTCGACGACGTCTCGCCGGACATGTCGTTCCTGGAGATGCTCGACGTCCTCAACGAGCGGCTCATCCTCGAGGGCGAGGACCCGGTCGCGTTCGACCACGACTGCCGCGAGGGCATCTGCGGCATGTGCTCGCTGGTCATCGACGGCACGCCGCACGGCCCGGAGAAGGCCACGACCACCTGCCAGCTGCACATGCGGCATTTCAAGGACGGCGACGTCATCACGATCGAGCCGTGGCGGGCGCGGGCGTTCCCGGTCATCAAGGACCTGGTCGTGGACCGGTCGGCGTTCGACCGGATCATCCAGGCCGGCGGCTACGTCAGCGCGCCGACCGGTTCGGCGCCCGATGCGGCGGCCATTCCGGTGCCGAAGGCCGACGCCAACGACGCGTTCGACGCGGCCACCTGCATCGGCTGCGGTGCCTGCGTGGCGGCGTGCCCGAACGCCTCCGCGATGCTGTTCACCGCCGCGAAGATCACCCACCTCGGACTGCTGCCGCAGGGCCAGCCCGAGCGGTACGACCGGGTGACCTCGATGGTGGACCAGATGGACGCCGAGGGCTTCGGCGGCTGCACGAACACCGGCGAGTGCACCGCGGTCTGCCCGAAGGGCATCCCCTTCGAGACCATCTCCCGCCTCAACGCCGACCTGCTCAAGGCGTCCCGAGGCTGATCACCGCCCCGAACAGGCTTCACGGCCCGGGAGAGAAGGTACGTCCCCCCTTCTCCTCCCGGGCCGTGGACATCTTCGCGGACTACGGTGCGTCGACCGGACGGGAAGGGCCCGGGCACTGGCGGTCCGCGCTCCGCAGGACCGTTCCGGCCGCAGGGTTCGCCGCGGGACCGGCCGCTCTCATCCGGTGACCGAGTCGCTGCCCGGGTACTTCCACGTACCGATGGGCGAGGTGGCTCGCGCCGAGGAGGGCGGCGAGGAAGAGCGCGACCCAGGCGAGTTGGAGGAGCAGCGTGTCGTCGCGGCGGTCGCCGCAGGCGGCGTCGAGCAGGTCCAGCAGCAGCGGGTGGAGCAGGTAGATCGAGTAGCTGAGGACCCCGATCCAGGGCAGGATCGGCGGCAGGCGCCGATGCCGGAGAAGCATCGCGACGGCGAAGGTCGCCCAGGCCGCCGCCACGGTCAGCGCCCACCGCCATCGCTCGGCGGGCGGCCCGTACGCGAGACCGCACGCGATCGACAGCGGCGGCACCAGGGCCACGAGTCCCCACCAGCGGGGCCGGTGCTGCTCGATCCGGTACAGCGCGGTCCCGGAGAACATCGTCGCCAGGATGACGAGGCTGTGCCAGACCGGGAGCCGGCTGTTGACCGTCACGAGGCAGAGTGAGAGGGCGGTGAGAATCGCCGCCCCGGCCACACGGGCGGCTCGTGATCGGCGGACGACACCGGCCAGCCCGGCGGCCAGGGCGGCGGTCGCCAGGAGGATGACGGTGCCGGTGCCGACGGATCGGGACAGCCACAGGGGAGACAGCACGCCTCCGGCCCCGCAGGCGGCCAGGATGAACGTGAGCGCGACACCGCTGCTGCGGCGATGCAGCCCGAACACGAACAACGCCGTGGTCAGAAGGTAGAACACCATCTCGTACGACAGCGTCCACAACACGTTGATCGCATTGGTGACGTCCAGCAGGTCCTGCAACATCGTGAGGTGGGCGATGGCGGCCTGCGCCGGACGATCGGCGAGGCCTTGGCGCAGTGCGCCGACGCCGGCCGCCGCCAGCCCCAACGTCGCGGTCAGGGCGAGTCCCCACAGTGGGTACAGCCGGAAGAAGCGGCCGAGCCAGAAACCCCTGATGTCTCCTCGGCGTTCCAGCGACGCCGGCACGATGTAGCCGCTGACCAAGAAGAAGATCATCACGCCGTAGGCGCCGTTGTCGAACCAGGGCAGGACGCTGGGCCTGAGCCCGGTGAGCAGGTGGTAGGTCAGGTGATCGATGACGACGGACAGCACCGCCAGCCCGCGCAGCGCGTCCAGCCACGCCAGCCGGTCGGACGCCCGTGCCGGGGCGGGCGTCAGCCCGGGCTCCCGGGCCGACGCTCCCTCCCTCTTCCTCATACCGGCCCGGTGACGGCCCCGCCGTTCCCGGCCGTGGCCCGCTCGACCAGGCCGACGATCACCTGTGCTCTTTCGGGCTTCTGCCGGGCGAGCCACCGCAGGACGTCGCGGTCGAACTCGCCGAGTTTCACGCCGTGTTCGGCGCACACGGTGGTCAGCCGGTCGAGGGTCTTCGCCGCCATGACACCTCGCTTGTGATAGGCCGCGTAGATGTCGCGCACGTCGGCGCTCGCGTCACCCTCGGTCTCGTAAGGGCCAGGCATTCTTCGGTGTCCTTTCGTCAGCGGATGCCTTCCCCCTTTCTTGTCCGGAGGCCCCGGCGGGTTGCGGAGAGGAAGATCACAGCGCGCTTTCCGTCCGGGACAGGAGGCGTGCGTTCGGCCAACGGCCGACCTGGCGGTCACCGAGGGTGCATGTTGGTAGGTATATTTCAATATCGAAACGGTTGACGTTAACATCTACCGGAGCGTGGCCGTATTGCTCCAGGCTAGGGCCGATCCCCGTACGATCCCGGAGGTGGACGGCCTGATGACCGTGAAAAAGAGCCGCTGGCTCATCTCCCTGACCGCGGTGGCGCTCGCGGCGTCCGCCTGCGGCGGCGGTGGCGGTGGCGGTGACAAGCCGAAGGTCTTCACCTTCGCCAACATCGAGCCCGAGCACCTCATCCCCGGCAACACCAATGACGCGTACGGCCTCAACGTGGACAGCGCGCTGTTCGACACGTTGATGACGCTGGACGCGAACGGCAAGCCGGTTCCGCAGGACGCGGCGTCGGTCGACTCGACCGACCAGAAGGTCTGGACGATCAAGATCAAGCCGGGCCTGACGTTCCACAACGGCGAGCCGGTGACCGCGCAGAGCTACGCCGACGCGTGGAACTACACCGCGAACGGCGCCAACGGCTGGGGCAACAACTACTACTTCTCCGCCATCGACGGCTACGCCGACCTCAACCCGGACAAGGGCAAGCCCAAGGTCGACACGCTCAAGGGCCTCAAGGTCGTCGACCCGCAGACGCTGCAGGTGACGCTGTCGCAGCCGTTCAGCCAGCTCCCGTACATCCTGTCGTTCCTCGGCACCGCGCCGATGCCCAAGGCGGCCTTCACGGACCTGAAGGCGTACGAGGAGAAGCCGATCGGCAACGGCCCGTTCATGATGGACGGCTCCTGGGAGCACAACCGGCAGATCAAGACCAAGAAGTTCCCCGGTTACAAGGGGCCGCGGCCGGCCAAGTCCGACGGCGTCATCTTCAAGACGTACGCCAGCCGCGACGCCGCCTACACCGACCTGCGGGCCGGCCGGGTCGACTTCGACACCCAGATCCCGGCGGCCCAGGTGCCCCAGGCGAAGCGACTGCTGGGCAACCGGTACCTCAGCGTGCCGAGCGGCACGATGGACTTCCTGGAGTTCCCGCTCTACGACAGCCGGTTCAACAACCCGGACCTGCGCAAGGCGATCTCGATGGCGATCGACCGGCAGTCGATCGTGAACGCCGTCTTCAACGGGATCTACAAGCCCACCGGCTCGCTGCTGGCGCCGATCGTGCCGGGCTACCGGGCCGGCGCGTGCGGGGAGGCCTGCACGTACAACCCGACGGCGGCCAAGCAGCTGTTCGACAAGGCCGGCGGCTTCAACGGCACGCTGCACCTGCTGTTCTCCAACGCCGACCCGACGTACGAGCAGTGGATGACCGACGTGGCCAACCAGCTCAAGCAGAACCTCGGCATCAAGGACATCACGTTCGACAAGATCCAGGCGTCGGACTACATCTCCAAGCTGGTCGACCACAAGGCCACCGGCCCGTACCGCAGCAACTGGACGATGGACTACCCGAGCGCGGAGGACTACCTCACGCCCCGGTGCGCCAAGCCGACCCGCAGCGGGTACGACGGCGCGGCGTGCGAGGCGCTGATCCAGAAGGGCAACGCGGCGAGCACGCCCGAGGAGGGCCAGAAGTACTACCAGCAGGCCGAGGACCTCATCCTGAAGGACCTGCCGCTCACCCCGCTGTGGAACTGGCAGGACCAGGCCGGCTACTCCAGCCACATCGGTGACGTGCACGTCGACCCGTACGTCAACCCGCTGGTCCACCTTGACCAGGTGACGGTCAAGTAGCGTGTGGCGTTTCGTCCTCCGGCGCCTGCTGCAGATGGTGCCCGTGCTCATCGGCACGACGTTTCTGATCTACGTGGCGGTGTTCGCGCTGCCCGGTGACCCGATCCGGGCACTGGGCGGCGACAAGCCGATGCCGCCCTCGGTCTACGAGGCGCTCCGGCACCACTACCACCTCGACGAGCCGCTGATCACGCAGTACGGCCGGTATCTGCTCGGCATCGCCCGCGGGGACTTCGGCGAGACGCTGAACGGCCAGTCCGTCGCCAGCCTGATGGCGACGGGCTGGACCGTCACGGTCCAGCTCGCCCTCACCGCCTGGATCTTCGAACTGGTCGTGGGCATCGGGCTCGGCGTGCTCGCCGGCCTGCGCAAGGGCGGGATCATCGACTCGCTGGTGCTGAGCGGCACGACGTTCGTCATCGCCATCCCGGCCTTCGTGCTGGCCTACTCGGCGCAGCTGATCTTCGGGTTGAAGCTCGGCTGGTTCCCGACGGCCGGTACCGACGACGGCTGGCCGTACAGCTACCTGCTGCCGGGAATGATCCTCGGCTCGCTGAGCCTGGCCTACATCGCCCGGCTGACGCGCACCAGCCTGGTGGAGAACACGCGCGCCGACTACGTGCGCACCGCGCGGGCCAAGGGTCTGCCGCGGCGGCGGGTCATCGTCCGGCACACGCTGCGCAACTCGCTCATCCCGGTGGTCACCTACCTGGGCGTCGACCTGGGCAACCTGCTCGCCGGCGCGATCGTCATCGAGGGCATCTTCAACCTGCCCGGGATCGGCCAGCAGATCTTCCAGGCGGTCCAGATCAAGGACGGCCCGACGGTCGTGGGCATCTCCACCTTCCTGGTGCTGATCTTCCTGCTGGCCAACCTGGTGGTCGACATCCTGTACGGCGCCCTGGACCCGAGGATCCGCTATGAGTGAGCGCGGCGAGCGAATCGATGGCGCAGCGTCTCTGGTCGCTTTGCCGAGGAAGGAGGGCGCGTGAGCGAGAGCACCGACACGCTCGCCGTCGCCCAGACCGGATCGGAGGTCGTGGGAGCGTCCGCGTCGCTGTGGAGCGACGCCTGGCGTGACCTGCGCCGCCGGGTGATCTTCTGGGTGTCGGTGGCCATCCTGTTCGTGATGGGCCTGATGGCGGTCTTCCCGGGGCTGTTCACCGGCCGCGGGGTCAACGACCGGTGCGACGTGCGGTTCGCCAAGCACAAGCCGTCGTCGTGGAACCCCTTCGGGGCCGGTGGCCACCCGTTCGGCTACGACACCCACGGCTGTGACTACTGGGCGCAGATCGTGCACGGTGCCCGCGCCCCGATGATCGTGGGCTTCGTCGTGACCGGGATCGCGCTGACCCTGTCGATCACGCTGGGTTCGCTGTCCGGCTACTTCGGCCGCTGGCTGGACGCGCTGATCTCGCGGATCACCGACATCTTCTTCGGGCTGCCGCTCGTGCTCGGCGCGCTGGTCATCCTGACCGCCTTCCCGGACCACGGTGTCTGGTCGATGTCCCTGGTGCTGGGCGTGCTGTGGTGGCCGACCATGACCCGCCTCATGCGCGGGCAGGTGCTGGCGGTCCGGGACGCCGACTACGTCCAGGCCGCCCGGATGCTCGGTGCGGGCGACGTGCGGATCATGGTCCGGCACATCCTGCCGAACGCCGTCGCGCCGGTCTTCGTCTACGCCATGCTGAACGTCGGCGTGGTGATCGGGTACGAGGCGACGCTCGACTACCTCGGTGTCGGCCTGCGGTACCCCACCGTCTCCTGGGGGCTGCAGCTCAGCCAGGCTCAGGACGTCTTCACCGACTACCCGTACCTCCTGATCTATCCCGCGGTACTCCTGACGGCGACCGTGCTGAGCTTCCTGCTGCTCGGCGACGCCGTACGCGACGCCCTGGACCCGAAACTGCGTTGACGTCCTCCCTCCGCTTGAAGGCGGGGGATTCCAACCCGGTTTCTACCCGGAGGTGAGAACAGGTTGAGGTTCGCGGTTCTCGGCCCCGCCTGGTGGCTGGAGGGCTCCTCGCGCTGTCATCGTCCGTCCGACGGCGATGTCTCTGATGTTCTTGGCCGCGTTCACATCCGCGTGATCGGCATGCCCGCAGGCGCGACAGTGGTCCAGCAGCGCCTGCTCTTGAGCGGGCGTGGGCGCGAGCCGGAACCGCATGCCCGCACCCTGACCACCACCACCGACAGTCCGAGGGGGGAGCGGCGTTCCTTCCCTGGCCTGAAGGCCAGGGTCGCCATGCCGTACAACAGATGAAAACACCCGACCCCGCTCCGGGGACACCGCTGCTCCAGGTCGAGGACCTGCACGTCGAGTTCCGCATGCGCGGCTCGACGGTGAACGCCGTGAACGGGCTCTCCTACACGCTCGCCGAGGGCGAGACCCTCGCGATCCTGGGCGAGTCCGGGTCCGGCAAGAGCGTCAGCGCGCAGGCCGTGATGGGCATCCTCGACACCCCGCCGGCGTACGTCACGGGAGGCGCCGTACGGTTCCGGGGCACGGAGCTGCTCGGCCTGCCGGAGAAGAGGCGCCGGATCTACCGCGGCGCGAAGATCGCGATGATCTTCCAGGACGCCCTGTCGGCGCTGAACCCGGTGCACCGGGTCGGCGACCAGATCGCCGAGATGCTGATCGTGCACCGGGGGATGTCCCGCGGCGACGCGCGCAAGCGGGCGATCGAGCTCATGGACCGGGTGCGGATCCCCTCGGCCGCCGCGCGGGCGGGCGACTATCCGCACCAGTTCTCCGGCGGCATGCGCCAGCGCGTGATGATCGCGATGGCGCTGGCCCTGGAGCCGGACGTGCTGATCGCCGACGAGCCCACGACGGCCCTCGACGTCACGGTCCAGGCGCAGATCATGAAGCTGCTGCGGGACCTGCAGGACGAGATGGCGATGGGGCTGATCCTCATCACCCACGACCTCGGCGTCGTCGCCGACGTCGCCGACCGCATCGTCGTGATGTACGCCGGCCGCGTCGTCGAGCAGGCCGAGGTGAAGGAGCTGTACGCCCGGCCCGCGCACCCGTACACCGAGGGCCTGCTGGCGTCGGTGCCGCGCGTCGACGTACGGGACCGGGCGCTGACCCCGATCAAGGGGTCGCCGCCGAACCTCGCGGCCATCCCGGCGGGCTGCCCGTTCCATCCGCGCTGCCCGAGGGCGCGGGAGGAGCGCTGCCCGGACGAGGTGCCCGCGCTGCGCGACGCGACCGGTACCGCGCACTGGAGCGCCTGTCACTACGCGGAGGAGGTGCTCGGTGGCTGACGAGATCCTTCAGGTCGAGAACCTGGTCAAGCACTTCCCGCTCACCCAGGGGGTCGTGTTCAAGCGCCAGGTGGGCCAGGTCAAGGCGGTCGACGGCGTGTCCTTCGGGCTGCGCAGGGGCGAGACGCTCGGCCTGGTCGGGGAGTCCGGCTGCGGCAAGAGCACGCTCGCCAAGCTGCTCATGGCCCTCGAACGCCCCACCTCCGGCTCCGTGCGCTTCGAGGACCAGGACGTGTTCGCGCTGTCCCGGGCGGAGCTGCGGCGGCTGCGCCGCCGGGTGCAGATGGTCCTGCAGGACCCCTACACCTCGCTGAACCCGCGCATGACGGTCGGCGACATCGTCGGCGAGCCGTTCGCGATCCACGGGGACCCGGAGGGCGGGCGCCGCCGCCGGGTCCAGGAGCTGCTGGAGGTGGTCGGCCTCGATCCCGACCACGTGAACCGTTATCCGCACCAGTTCTCCGGCGGGCAGCGGCAGCGGATCGGCATCGCCCGCGCGCTCGCGCTGCGGCCCGACGTCATCATCTGCGACGAGCCGGTCTCCGCGCTGGACGTCTCGGTGCAGGCGCAGGTCATGAACCTCCTGGCCGACCTGCAGCAGGAGTTCGGCCTGTCGTACGTGTTCATCGCGCACGACCTGGCCGTCGTCCGGCACATCTCCGACCGGGTCGCGGTGATGTACCTCGGGAAGGTCGTCGAGATCGGCGACGAGGAGCAGATCTACGACCACCCGACGCACCCGTACACGCAGGCGCTGCTGTCCGCCGTGCCCGTGCCTGACCCGACGCGGCGGGGGACCCCGGTCGTGCTCGAGGGCGACGTCCCGAGCCCGACGAACCCGCCGTCCGGCTGCCGGTTCCGTACGCGCTGCTGGAAGGCCCAGGACGTCTGCGCCACCGACGAACCCCTCCTGCAGGTGAGGGCCGCGCACGGCGCCGAGGAGGGCGCGGACGGCGCCACGACGGGCTCGTCGCACCCGAGCGCGTGCCACTTCGCCGACGAGAAAATCGTTCGCGGCTGATCTCGAGGCCTGGGTAGCGTCGGGGGATCTGCCGTCTCTCGAACGGGGTCTCCCATGCGCTCGTTTCCAGTGGCGGATCCCGGCACGCCCGACCACCGGTCGGCCGCGCGCTACCTGCTGTGGGCGGCGCGCGCCCAGGTCGGCACGATGGTCGGCGCCGCCGGGTGCGGGATTCTGTGGATGGTGAGTCAGGCCCTGATGCCCGCCGTGATCGGACGGGCGATCGACGCGGGCCTGAGCGCCCGCGACGCCGGCGCGCTGGTGACCTGGTCCGGGGCGCTGCTGGCCCTCGGCCTCGTCCAGGCGGCGGCCGGCGTGCTGCGGCACCGCTTCTCCACGGTCAACTGGCTGGGCGCGGCGTTCCGCACGATCCAGGTGACGACCCGGCAGGTCGTACGGCTCGGCGCGACCCTGCCGAAACGGCTGGCCACCGGCGAGGTGGTCAGCGTGGGGATCGCCGACGTATCGCACATCGGCTCGGCGATGGACATCGTCGGGCGCGGCAGCGGGGCGGTGGTCTCGATCGCCGTGGCCGGGGTGATCCTGCTGACGGCCTCCTGGCAGCTCGGCCTGATCGTGCTGGCCGGGGTGCCGCTGCTGGCCCTCGCGGTCGGGCCGCTGCTGCGCCCGCTGCACCGGTACCAGCAGCGGCAGCGGGACCTGAACGGCGAGCTGGCCACCCGGGCGGGCGACATCGTGGCCGGCCTGCGCGTGCTGCGCGGGATCGGCGGCGAGCAGGTCGTCGCGGCCCGCTACCGCGCCGAGTCCCAGGCCGTCCGCGCGGCGGGCGTCCGCGTGGCGCGCACCGAGTCGCTGCTGGACGGCGCGCAGGTGCTGCTGCCCGGACTGCTGGTGGCGCTGGTGACCTGGGCGGGGGCGCGGTTCGCGCTGAACGGCGAGATCACGACGGGCCAGCTCGTGTCCTTCTACGGGTACGCGGTGTTCCTCATCGACCCGCTGCGGACCCTCACCGAGGCCGCCGACAAGATCACCAAGGCGCACGTCGCCGCCCGCC
This sequence comes from Actinoallomurus liliacearum, assembly GCF_039542035.1. Taxonomy (NCBI): domain Bacteria; kingdom Bacillati; phylum Actinomycetota; class Actinomycetes; order Streptosporangiales; family Thermomonosporaceae; genus Actinoallomurus; species Actinoallomurus liliacearum. The sequence goes on along the minus strand of NZ_BAABHJ010000008.1, from coordinate 270,317 downwards.
GGGTCGTCCGGATCCTCCAGATGACACCGGAGCTGCCCGACGAGGGGACCCGGTCTCCGGCCCGCGGCGACCTGGTCGACGAGGAGTCCGGCGTCGTCGTCCGGCCGGGGCGGCTCACCGCCGTCGCCGCGACCTCGCCGGAGGACGCGCAGGCCATCGCGGACCGGCTTGGACGCTTCGCCGACGGTCCGGTCACCTGGAGCGGGATCCCCCTGGGCGAGCTGTCCCTGCGCGCCGTTCGGGAGGCCGTACTGGTCGCCGACAACGAGGCGCGGCTGTTCTCCGGGCGGCTGGCCGACGAACTCGGCGGCGACGGGGCGGCGCCCCGGGTCGAGGCGGCCCTGCGCGCCGCCTGCGCGGCGGACGTCGTGGAGGAGCTCCCGGACGGCCTGCGCTCCACGGTCGCCGAGGGCGGCCGGGAGTTCTCCGGCGGCCAGCAGCAGCGGCTGCGGCTCGCCCGTGCCCTCGCCGCCGACCCGGAGGTGCTGATCCTCGTCGAGCCGACCTCCGCGGTCGACGCCCACACCGAGGCCCGGATCGCCGGCCGCCTCCGGGCGTTCCGCGACGGCCGCACGACCGTGGTGTGCACGACCAGCCCGCTGGTGCTCGACCACGCGGACGAGGTCGTCTTCGTCGAGGACGGCAAGGCGGCGGCGACCGGCTCCCACCGTGGACTGCTCGGCACCGAGCCCGCCTACGCCGCCACCGTGAACCGCGAGGACCTGATCAGTGAGGAGCGCGCGTCTTGATCTCCTCTCCCGCCGAAAGGCGGGAGATTCCGACCTCTCACGAAGGAGAAGCCAGTGGTTCGCGGTTCACAGCCCCGCCCAACGGCTGGAGGGCTCCCCGCGCTGTCACGACCCGCCCGGCCGCGAATCCGCTTGGTTATCGCGGACTCACACACCGTAGGAGAATGGAGGGAGCGGCGCTTTCTCTCCGGCCTCAAGGCCGGAGTTTCCGCGCCGCGAACGAGATGAACGAAGCGACGGGGATCCTGCCGGTCGCCTCGGTCGCCCAGGTGCGGGCCTACGCGCGCCGGCTGACGCTGGCCTACCCGCGGGAGCTCGCGACGGTGCTGGCCGTGCACGGCCTCGCCGCCGTCGCCGGGCTGGTCGCCCCACGGCTCCTGGGCGAGCTCGTCCAGGACGTACGCGACGGGTCTTCGCACATGGCGGTCGACCGGATCGCGGTCGCCATCCTCGCGTTCGTCGTCGTGCAGGGCGTGCTGCTGCGGTACGCCGTCTACCTGTCCGCGCGGCTCGGCGAGAAGGTGCTGGCCCGGCTGCGGGAGGAGTTCGTCGACCGGGTCCTGGAGCTGCCGCTGTCCACGGTGGAGCGGGCGGGCACCGGTGACCTGGTCACCCGAACGTCCCGCGACGTGGACGCCCTGGCGCGGACCGTCCGGCACGCCGTGCCCGAGACGCTGATCGCGATGGTCACCGGCGCGTTCGCGATCGGGGCGCTGATCCTCGTCGGGCCGCTGACGGCGCTGCCGTGCGTGGTCGGGGTGCCCCTGCTGTGGGCCGGCACCCGCTGGTACCTCAAGCGGGCCCGTGACGGCTACCTTCGGGAGAACCAGGCGTGGGGCGGCGTCACCTCCGGCCTCAGCGAGACCGTCGAGGGCGCCCGCACCGTCGAGGCGCTGGGGCTGGAGGACCGCCGTGTCGCGCGCACGGACGCCGACCTCGCCGTCGCGTGGGAGGCCGAGCGCTACACCCTCGGGCTGCGCACCGTGTGGTTCCCGCTGGTGGAGATCGGTTACGTGCTGCCGGTGGCGGCGACGCTGCTGATCGGCGGCCTGTTCTACCTGCACGGCCTGGCGTCGCTGGCCCAGGTCACCGCCGCGACGCTGTACGTCCAGCAGCTCATCGACCCGCTCGACCGGTTCCTGTCCTGGGTCGACGAGCTGCAGGTCGGCGGGGCGTCGCTGGCCCGGCTGCTCGGCGTCGCCGAGGTGCCGGCGGACCGTACGCCGAGCGGCCGGCGGCCCGACGGCGAGCGGATGGCCGTCGACGGTGTGCGCTACTCCTACCGGGACGGCCAGGACGTCCTGCACGGGGTGGACCTGCGGCTGCGCCCGGGCGAGCGGCTCGCGATGGTCGGGCCGAGCGGCGCGGGCAAGTCCACGCTCGGCCGGCTGCTCGTCGGCGTGCTGCGGCCGCGCGCCGGCGCGGTCACCGTCGGCGGGGTGCCGCTGGTGGACCTTCCGCTGGAGGACCTGCGCCGTAACGTCGCCCTGGTCACCCAGGAACACCACGTGTTCCGGGGCACGGTCCGCGACAACCTGAAGCTGGCCCGCCCCGATGCGACCGACGAGGAGCTGGCGCGGGCGCTGGACGCGGTCGACGCGTCCTGGGCCCACACGATGCTGGACACCGAGGTCGGGACCGGCAACGCGGCGCTGTCGCCCGCTCGGGCGCAGCAGCTCGCGCTCGCCCGTCTCGTCCTGGCCGATCCGCACACGCTCGTGCTGGACGAGGCGACCTCACTGCTCAACCCGCGGGCCGCCCGGCACCTCGAACGCAGCCTGTCCGCCGTTCTCGACGGCCGTACGGTGGTGGCGATCGCGCACCGGCTGCACACGGCGCACGACGCCGACCGGGTCGCCGTGGTGGAGGACGGCCGGATCACCGAGCTGGGCGACCACCACGAGCTCATCGCCCGGGACGGCTCCTACGCGGCGCTGTGGCGCTCCTGGCACGGCCAGGAGTGACCACGGAGCCGGTCCTCAGCCGCGCGGCAGTTTGACGACGCTGACGAAGAAGTCGTCGATCTGGCGGACGACCTTGATGAACTGGTCGAAGTCGACCGGCTTGGTGACGTACGCGTTCGCGTGCAGGCGGTAGCTGCGGAGGATGTCCTCCTCGGCCTCGGAGGTGGTGAGGACGACGACCGGGATGGTGCGCAGCGTCTCGTCGGCCTTGATCTCCTCCAGCACCTGCCGGCCGTCCATGCGCGGGAGGTTCAGGTCGAGGAGGACGAGGTCCGGACGCGGCGCGTCGGCGTAGTCGGCCTCGCGCCGCAGGAACCGCATCGCCTCTTCGCCGTCGCTGACGACCGACAGCTTGTTGCTGACCTTGTTGTCGTCGAACGCCTCTTTGGTCAGCACCACGTCGCCGGGGTCGTCCTCGACGAGCAGGACTTCAATCGGACGTACGGTCAGGTCCATGCGCCCTCCTTCGTCGGGGGAGTGACCAGAGGCGCTGTGCTCATGGTTCGCTCGCTGCGCTCGCTCATGCGCCCTCCTCCGTCGGGGGAGTGACCAGAGGCACTGTGCTTATGATTCGCTCGCTCCGCTCGCTCATGCCTCGGAGGTCTCCGTGCTGTCGTCGCTGTCGTCGCTGTCGTCGCTGTCGTCGGTGTCCTCGATGGCGGGCAGCGTCCATCGGATCGTCGTGCCCCGCTGCTCCGGCTCGGTGTCCAGCCAGATCCGTCCGCCATGGTATTCGACGATCTTCTTGCAGAGCGCCAGACCGATGCCGGTTCCGGTGTATTCGTCCTTCGGGTGCAGGCGCTGGAAGATGAGGAAGATCCGCTCGGCGTACGCGGCGTCGATGCCGATCCCGTTGTCGCTGCAGGCGAACTCCCAGTAGTCGCCGGCGCGCTCGGCCGAGATCCGCACCCGGGGCGGCTCCTCGCTGCGGAACTTGATCGCGTTGCCGATGAGGTTCTGGAGGAGCTGGGTGAGCAGCGTCGCGTCGCCGATCACCTTGGGCAGCGCGTCCCAGGTGATGCCGGCGTCCGACTCCGAACGGGCCAGCCCCAGGTTGTCCATGGCGGCCGCGAGGACGGTCTCGCAGTTCACGACCGTCATGTCGCGGTTCACCCGACCGACGCGGGAGAAGTTCAGCAGGTCGTTGATGAGCGACTGCATCCGCTTGGCGCCGTCGACCGCGAAGTCGATGTACTGCCGGCCGCGGTCGTCCAGGACGTCGGAGTAGCGGCGTTCGAGCATCTGGCAGAAGCTCGCCACCTTGCGCAGCGGCTCCTGCAGGTCGTGGCTGGCGACGTAGGCGAACTGCTCCAGCTCCGCGTTGGAACGGCGCAGCTCCCTGGTCTGCTCGTCGAGCTTGGCGCGTGCCTCGGATGCCTCCCGCCACTCCTCCAGGATGTGATTGCGCATCGCGTCGACGTGCGCCGCCAGCTCGGCGAGCTCGGCGGGCCCGGAGACCTGCAGCGGGTGCGTCAGGTCGCCCTGGGAGACCCGGCGGACCTGGCCGGTGAGCGCGGAGACCGGGCGCAGCACGGTGCGCCGGATGAGGAGGGTGAGGCCGAGCGCGCCGACGATCAGCACGACCGCCCCACCGGCCAGCGTCTCGTAGAGCCGGTCGACCTGATGGTCCAGCCGGTCGGCGGACCGGTGCTGCAGCTCGGCCAGCCGCGCGCGGGCGGCCGCCACGGCGGTACGGACCGCGGCGAACCGCTGTTCGCCGAAGGCGGCGGACGGCTTCGCGGTCCCGGCGGTGAGCGGGTCGGCGTAGTCGTGCCGCCAGGCGGCCACCTGGGAGCCGACCTCCGCGACCGCCTCCCGGGCCGGGCCGGCGCCGGGGGTGTTCCGCAGCAGGCGGGTGAGCCCGGCGAGGGAGGCCGCCGTCTCGTTCTTGGCGGCTCGGTACGCGGCGGGGGCGGCCTTGTCACCGGTCAGGCCGTAGGTCCGCACCGCGCCGCCCTCAGTGGAGACGGACGTGCTGAGCCGGCCGGACTCCAGCACGGCGGGGTCGACGTGCCGGAGCAGCGCGGAGCGGGCGGTGCTGCCGTCCCGGACCGCGAGTCCGACGGCGGTGCCCACGGCGACGACGGCGAGCAGCAGGAGGACGAGGCCGAGGCTGTACCAGTGGCCGACGCCCAGCCTCGGCACGCCCTCCGAGTCGACCTGGAGCGCCGGCGCCTGGCGCAGACGGCGCGTCGAGGGAGCGGTCACCGGGCGGCCTTTCCGGAGAGCATGACGACGGCGAGGTCGTCGGTGAGCGCCTCGCCGTTGAGGGATTCCACCTCGGCGACGAGGTGGTCGATGAGCAGGTCGCCGCTGAGGCCCCGGGCGCGGGCGCTCGCCGCGAGCTCGACGAGCCCTTCGGTGCCGAGCCGGTCCGGCCCGCCGCCGATGCGGCCCTCGATCAGCCCGTCGGTGTAGAGCATGAGCGACCAGTCGCCGGTCAGCTCGATCTCCGCGGCCGGCCACTCGGACCCGGGGAACAGGCCGAGCGCCGGCCCGTACGCCTCGTCGGGCAGCGCCCTGGCCGTCGTGTCGGCGAACAGCACCGGCGCGGGATGGCCGGCCATGTGGAACCGCGCGCTCCGCCGGTCCGGCGCGATCGTGATCATGCTGAGCGTCGTGAAGATCTCCTCGGACCAGCGTTCGTGGCACAGGACCGTGTCCAGCGTGTCCAGCAGGTCCGTCCCGGAGTGCCCGGCCAGGACGAGGGTGCGCCAGGCCATCCGCAGGCGCACGCCGAGCGACGCCTCGTCCGGCCCGTGCCCGCAGACGTCACCGATGACGAGGTGCACCGACCCGTCGGAGGTCTGCACGGTGTCGTAGAAGTCGCCGCCGAGGAGGGCGCGCTCCCGGCCCGGCCGGTAGCGCGTGTGGTGGTGCAGGGCCGGGTCGCTGATCAGCGGCACGGGCAGCAGCCCCAGCTCGATCCGGGCGTTCTCCTCGCTCCGGATCTGGGCCTCCATGAGCTCGCGCTCGGAGTCCTCGGCGCGCTTGCGCTCCAGGGCGTAGCGGATGGCGCGGGCCAGCAGCGGACCGTCGACCTCGTGCTTGATCAGGTAGTCCTCGGCGCCCGCGGCGACGGCGGCGACGCCCACTGCGGCGTCGCTGCGGCCGGTCAGGACCAGGACGGCCGAGCGCGGGGCCATGTCGAGCACCTGACGCAGCAGGTCGAGCCCTTCGGCGTCGGGCAGCGACAGGTCGACCACGACGCAGTGGACACCGGGTCGCAGGCGCTCACGGGCCTCACGGAGCGTGCGCGCCTGGATGATGCCGGCGTCGGGCAACTCCTCGTCGAGGAGCTCTTCGAACAGGAAGGCGTCACCCGGGTCGTCCTCGATGAGGAGGATCTCCAGCTTGCCGTCGCCGGGAACGACCGAGGTCGAGTGCTCGATTATCTCGCTCACGTCTCGTCGGGGGTCGGGGTGCCGGTCGCACCGTCTGAAGAATGGTGCCCTTTACCGGGCGCGGGGGCAACGGTCACGCGAGCGCTTCCTTAAGGAACCTGATCTGGAGGAGCAGGAGGTTCTCGGCGACGACCTCCTGCGGCGTCATGTGGGTGACGCCGGACAGCGGCAGGACGGCGTGCGGCCGGCCGGCGGCCAGCAATGCCGAGGATAGACGCAGCGTATGCGCGGCGACGACGTTATCGTCGGCCAGCCCGTGGATGAGCAGCAGCGGCCGCGTCACGTCCGCGGGCACGTCACCGCCGGAAACGGCGCCGAACAGGCTCGACCGCTCGTACGGCTCCGGGTCCGCGCCGGGGTCGCCGAGGTAACGCTCCGTGTAGTGCGTGTCGTACAGCGTCCAGTCGGTGACCGGCGCGCCCGCGATCGCCGCGTGGAAGACGTCCGGTCGGCGCAGCACCGCGAGCGCGGCGAGGTACCCGCCGAACGACCAGCCCCGGATGGCCACCCGCGACAGGTCGAGGGGGAACCGCTCGGCGGCCCCGCGCAGCGCCGCGATCTGGTCGTCCAGGACCGGCCCGGCGAGGTCGTGGTGGATCGCGTGCTCCCAGTCGCGTCCCCGGCCGGGGCTGCCGCGTCCGTCGGCGACGACGACCGCGAACCCCTGGTCGGCGAGCCACTGCGGCTCGGCGAAGGCGCGGCGCGCGGCGAGGACCCGCTGCGCGTGCGGCCCGCCATAGGGGTCCATGAGCACGGGCAGCGGTTCGTCCCCGGTGTAGCCGGTCGGCAGCAGCACGGCGGTGCGCAGCTCGCGCTCGCCCGCCCGGATCAGGGTGACGCCGACGTCCAGGGACGGCTGCTCGGCGTGGGAGGCGATCCGGCCGACGGGGGCGCCGTCGCGCAGCACGGTCGTCTCGGCGCCGAACCGGTCGAGCCGGCTTCCGGTGACGACGGTCGTGCCGCCGCGCCGACGGCCGCCGTACACCCCCGCGCCGTCGCTCAGCCGGGCGAGGCCGCCGGGGCCGTACGCCCAGACGTGGATCTCGGTGGGCTCCTCGGAGGCGGTGAACAGGACGGTGTCGCCGTCCACGTCGAGCACGGCGCGCACGTGCAGGCCGTCCGGGGTGACGCGCTCGCCGCCGATGATCAGCCCGCGCGCGTCGTGGCCGTCTTCGGCCACCCAGACGAGGTCGCCCTCGCCGGTACGGGCGGGCGCGCCGGGGACGATGTCCAGCCAGACCGGGTCGGTGTCCTCCCGGACGAGCGTGGTCCGGCCGGTGGACGGGTCGGCCGCCAGGATCCGCATCGTCTTCTGGTCGCGGGTCTGGACGACCAGCAGCGCGCCGCGGGAGTCCCAGCGGGCGGTGACGAGGTACGGGAACGTCCCCCGGTCCCACTCGACCTCCTGCCGCGCGCCGTCCAGCCCGAGGACGAAGAGGGAGACGTCGGCGTTAGGCGTGCCCGCGGCGGGGTAGGCGACCTCCCGGGCCGGCGTCGCCGGGTTCGCGGGGTCGGCGATGTGCCAGCGGCGCACCGGTGACTCGTCGACGCGGGCGGCGAGGAGGGCGGTGCCGTCGGGTGCCCACCAGTACCCGCGCATGCGCTGCATCTCCTCGGCGGCGATGAACTCCGCGAGGCCGTACGAGACCTGCTCGCCCTCCGGCTCGGCCAGCGCGCGGTCCGCGCCGGTCGCCACCTCGATCACGCGCAGGGCGCGGCCGGAGACGTACGCGACGTGGGCGCCGGTCGGGTCCGGACGCGGGTCGAAGGCGGGGACGGCGGCGTCCAGGGGGCGGACGGCGGCGTCGAGGTCGGTGACGAACAGCCGCCCGGACAGCGCGAACGCGGCGAGCGTCAGCCCCTCGTCGGTGGCGTACGTGACGATTCCGCCCGCCTGCTCGCGGGCGCGTTCCCGGCGGGCCTTCTCCTCGGCGGGCAGGTCCTCCTCGCCGGGCAGGTCGAGGCCGCGCGGGTCGACGATCAGGCGTTCCTTCGCCTCGGCGCCGTCGCGCGGGACGTCGAGCGCCCACAGGCAGGTGACGGGGTCGGTACCGCCGCGCGTGCGGAGGAACACGACGCGTGAACCGTCGGGGGAGACCAGGAAACCGCGGGGCGCTCCGAGGGTGAAACGCCGTGTACGCGCGCTCTGCCGGGGAAAGCTCGTCGTCATGTCTCGATCCTGCCAGCAGGCCGCTCATGCTCCGTGCAAGCCCGCCGGTCATGCGGAAGACTGTTGCCGTCCATAAGCCGTTTCCCCCAGGAGTATTGATGCCCGACGCCCGTCCCCTACAGCCCGGTGATCCAGACCGGTTGGGGTCTTACGAAGTGACGGGCCGCCTCGGGGAGGGCGGCCAGGGCACGGTCTACCTCGGCCGCTCGGCCACCGGGGACCCGGTGGCCATCAAGCTGCTGCGCGGTGACCTCGCTCAGGACGACACCGCGCGGGGCCGGTTCCTGCGCGAACTGGCCGCCGTCAAGCGCGTCGCCCGGTTCTGCACCGCGCAGGTCCTGGAGGCCGACGTGGACGGCGACCGGCCGTACATCGTCAGCGAGTACGTCCCCGGCCCGTCACTGCAGCAACTGGTCACCGGAGAGTCCCCCCGGTCCGGCGCCGAGCTGGAGCGGCTGGCCATCGGCACGGTCACCGCGCTCGTCGCCATCCACCAGGCGGGCATCGTCCACCGTGATTTCAAGCCGCAGAACGTCCTGATCGGTCCCGACGGGCCGCGGGTCATCGACTTCGGCATCGCCAAGGCCCTCGACGCGGCCGCGACGATGACCAACTCCGCCATCGGGACCCCCGCCTACATGGCGCCCGAGCAGCTCACCGGCAGGGAGATCACCCCGGCCGCCGACATCTTCGCCTGGGGCTCGACGATGGCGTACGCCGCCACCGGCACCGCGCCGTTCGGGCAGGACACCGTGATGGCGGTGATCAACCGCATCCTGAGCGAGCCGCCGGACCTCGGCGGCGTGCACGAGCCGCTGCGCGGCATCGTCGCCGACTGCCTCGCCAAGGATCCGGCCGTACGGCCCACCGCCCAGCAACTGCTGATGCGCCTGCTGGGCGAGGAGGGCGTCACCCCGGCCGCTCCGGTGGTCGGCGGAGGCCCGCAGACGGCGATCCTGGACCAGGGCGCCGCGTTCGCCGAGACCAGGGCGGCCGGCGCCGTCCCGACCGCGCCGGTCACGCCGGCCGCGCCGGTCACGCCGGCCGCGCCCACGATCGCGGCGGGCGGCCTCGGAGCCATGGCGGCGGGCGCGGGCGCCGGAGGTCCGACGATGCCGCATCAGGCCGGGATGACGCAGCCGGCCGGCGCGGCCCGCCGCGGCACGTCGCCGGGGCTGGTCCTGGCGGCGGTGGCCGGGCTCGTCCTCGCGGTGGCGCTCGCCGCGGTGGTCGTCTGGGCGGCCGGCCACCATGGGAACAAGCCGGCGCCCGGCCCGGCGCCGAGCGCCCAGGCCTCCAGCGAGCAGCCCGATGACAGCGGGGAGCCGCAGCAGCCGGTCCAGAGCGGCTCGCGGCCCGAGCCGAGCTACAGCCAGCGGCCGACGCACCGTTGGTCGCCCACCCGGACGGCGACGGCGGCGCCCACCAGCCACGAGCCGACCACCTCGGCGCCCACCGACCAGCCGACGACCAGCGGCCCGAAGGAGCCGACCGGAGACCCGACGGGCGGTGGGAAGGACCAGGGTGGCGGCAAGGCGAGCCTGCCCGCCGGATAGCGTTGCGGGCCATGGCCGACCTGCGCATCCTGTTCGTGCACGCCCATCCGGACGACGAGTCGATCGAGACCGGGGCGACCATGGCGAAGTACGCCGCCGAGGGCGCCCACGTCTGCCTGGTCACCTGCACGCGCGGTGAGGAGGGCGAGGTCATCCCCGAGGAGCTGCGTCACCTGAGCGGCGACGCGCTGGGGGAGTACCGCGTCGGCGAGCTGGCCGAGGCGTGCGCCGCGCTCGGGGTGACCGACCACCGGTTCCTCGGCGGCCCGGGGCGCTGGCGCGACTCCGGGATGATGGGCGTGCCGTCCAACGACCATCCGCGCGCCTTCTGGCGGGCCGACGTCGACGAGGCCGCCGCCGAGCTCGTCGCCGTCATGCGCGAGGTCCGCCCGCAGGTCGTCGTCACCTACGACGCGAACGGCTTCTACGGTCACCCGGACCACATCCAGGCGCACCGGGTCGCGTGGCGGGCGTTCGAGCGGGCGGCGGACCCGTCCTTCGGTACCGGCGAGCCGGGGCGGCCCGCGCGGTTCTACGCCACCGCCGTGCCCTTGTCGACGCTCGAGGAGGCGGTGGGCCGGGGGCCGTTCGAGAAGGTCGCCTCGGTCGCCGAGTTCGGCTTCGGCGTCCCGGACGAGCAGGTGACCACACGGGTCGACGCCCGCGACCACCTGCCGGCCAAGATCGCCGCGATGCGGGCGCACCGTACGCAGATCACCGTCGATCCGCCGTACTTCGCGCTGTCCAACGACGTCGGCCAGCCGCTCCCGGGCGTCGAGTACTACACGCTCCTCGCCGGGGAGCCGGGCCCGCTCGGAGCGGACGGCCGCGAGACCGGTCTGAGGCACCCGGTAGCCTGACCCGCTGTGGAGCAATGGACGGGCCCGTACGCCCCTCAGGAGCCGTCGCGTGAGTCAGCCCTGGTGACGGGTGTCGCGTACGGCGTGCTCGTCGTGCTCGGTCTGATCTTCGGCGTGATCACGTCGTTCCAGTTCTCCTGGACGCTCGCGGGCTTCCCGGTGGCCGCCGTCCTCCTGTCCCTCGTCGAGTTCGCGGCGTTCCGGCTCGCCGGGTGGGCGATGGAGAGCAAGGTCGGCGTGGCGACCCTGGCCGTGCCGTGGCTGATCGTCGTCGTGCTGCTGTCGAGCCGGCGTCCGGAGGGCGACCTCATCGTGACCGGCACCACCGCCGGGTACGTCTTCATCTTCGGCGGGTCGATCGCCGCCGTCGTCGCGGTCGCGGTGACCCGTTCGCCGCGTCCCTGGATCCTGCGCGGCACGACGTCCGTGCCGACGCCCCGCGGCTGACCCGTAGGACGCACGGAGCGCGCACGCCCGGTGGACGTGCGCGCTCGGTGCTCGTGAGTCGCGGGTCGCGGGATCCCCGCCGCCGAGGTCAGCCGGTGGTCGCCTCGACCGTCTCGGGCGAGCGGTCGGCGGTGTTCCGCCGGTAGCCCCGCACCGCGAAGCAGGACGCGGCTCCGACGAAGACGAGGGCGAGCGGCAGGAGCATCGTCGGCTTCATCGCGTCGACGAAGCCGTGTCCGAACACGCTCTGGGCCGCCTGGGTGATCTGGTGGACGACCTGCTGGGGGAGGTTCTGCGGCAGGTGCTGAGCCGCTCCGGTCTGGCCGGCGCCCACCTCGAGCCCGCCCTTGGCGGCGTCCTTGAATCCCTGGACGAACGGGCCGCGCGCCTCGGCGGGAAGCGCGCCGGCGCGCTTCTGGGCCTCGTCCCGGAGGTGGGAGGCGAGCTGGTTCTGCAGGATGGCGCCAGCGGCGGCGCTGCCCACCACCGAACCGATCTGCCGGGTCGTGTTGTTGACGCCGGAGGCCGCGCCGGCCATGCGGGGGTCGACGCCGCGCATCGCCTCGGTGGCCATCGGCGCGAAGACGCCGCCGATGCCGATACCGGAGACGATCAGTCCGGGCAGGAAGGTCGGCCAGCTCGAGTCGACGCCGGCGATCAGCACGATCCAACCCATGCCGACCGCGTACAGCGTGAGCCCGGCCATGAGGATGAACTTACCGCCGATCTTGTCGGTTATCCGGCCGGCGACCGGCGCGAGGAACATCGACACGACCGAGGACGGGGCCATGACCAGACCCGCCTTGAGGGCGCTGAAGCCGAGCACCGACTGCAGGTAGATGGTGAGGGGCAGGAAAACGCCGATCATCCCGATGGACAGGACCGCGCCGACGAAGTTCAGGACCGTGAAGTTGCGATCCTTGAACAGGACGAACGGGACGAGCGGGTCACGGTTCTGCTGGGTGCGCTGCTGCACGAGGAAGATCGCGAAGACGACGGCCGCCGCCGCGAACAGCGCCCAGATGACGCCGTTCCAGTCGTACCGCTGGCCCTCGGTGAGGGCGAAGACGAGGCAGAACAGCGCGACCGTGGCGATCAGAACGCCGACGAGGTCGAGACGGTGGGAGCGCTCGATCCGGACACTGGGGATGACCGTGAACGCCAGCACGAGGACGAGCACGCCGATCGGCAGGTTGACGAAGAAGATCCATCGCCAGTCGAAGGCGGTCACCAGGAGCCCGCCGAGCGTAGGCCCGGCGATCGTCGCGACCCCCGCCACGGCGCCCCAGATGCCGAGTGCCGCACCCCGGCGTTCGGCCGGGAAGGTGGCGATGATGATCGCCATCGTCTGCGGCATCAGCAGGGCGGAGCCGAGGCCCTGCACCGCGCGGGCGGCGATCAGCTCGGCCGGGTTCTGCGAGATGCCGCACAGCAGGCTGGCGATGGTGAAGACGGTCACGCCCGCGATGAACAGGTTCCGCTGGCCGCGCAGGTCGCCCAGCCGGCCCGCGGTGATCAGCAGGACCGCGAGGACGAGGACGTAGGCGTTGACCACCCAGAGGACCTCGTCCAGCGATGCGCCCAGTTTGTCGATCATGCTGGGCATCGCGATGTTCACGATCGTCAGGTCCAGCAGTGTCATGAAGAACCCGAGACTGAGCGTCAACAAGATCGCCCAGGGGTTGCCATGCCATTTCCTCATGTGACGTTGTTCTCCCCGTTCGGGCGGCCGGGAGGCCGCCAGGTCAGCCGGCCGCTCTTGATGTCCTCGCTGAGCGCGCGCAGGAACTCCAGCTCGGACCGCAGCTGTGCGTTGCAGTACTCGACCTCGATCAGCTGGATCCGCTGCAGCCCTTGCTTGAACAGGCCGTCGACGACGATGTCGTGCGCGGCGAGCTTGCCCTCGAGGGCGACCGCGCGGAGGTCGAGCAGGTGGGCGGCGTCGTCCGGCGGCAGCATGGCCAGGAAGGACAGCGCCATGCCGATGACCGGGTATTCCTGCGAGGGGCGGCGAATGAAGTCGCGGAGCCGGGAATGCGCCTCGTCCCGGCCTTGTTCGGTGATCGCGTAGACGGTGCGCTCGGGGCGGCGCCCTTCGCGCGTCGTCTCCACGGACTCGATCAGTCCTTGTCCGGCGAGCCGTTCGACCGTGTGGTAGAGCGACCCGTGCGCGACCTTGACCACCTGGTCGATGGCGTGGTCGCGGATGCGCTGCTGCATCTCGTACGGGTGCATGGGCTCGTCGTGGAGCAGCCTGAGCACTGCCAATCCGAGAGGCGTGAGCGGTCGTGGCATCGTCGTCTTTTCTGGTCCGTACTGATTAATCCACTTGGACTATAGAACTCCGGTTCGACGGCTGCAAACGGATTTACGGCGACATGGGGTGACATGGACGAAGGTCCGGACCCCCCGGGGCCCGGACCTCCGCGAACGACCGGCCGGCGGCCTCACGTCGGCCGCCGGGAGCCTCACACCTCGGTGAGGACCGCCTCCAGCTGGTCGAGCGCCCAGTCCAAATCCTCCTGGCTCACGACCAGCGGCGGCGCCAGCCGGAGCGTCGTCTCATGCGTCTCCTTCGCCAGCACGCCGCGCTCCATCAGCCGCTCGCTGACCGGGCGCGCCTTGCCGTTAAGCTCCACGCCGGCCCACAGGCCGCGGCCGCGCACCTCGCGGACGTGCTCCGGCGGCAGCGCGCCGAGCCGGGCGTGCAGGTGCGCCCCCAGCGTGCGGGAGCGCTCCTGGAACTCCCCGGTCTTCAACATCGCGATGACCTCGCGGCCCACCGCGCAGGCGAGCGGGTTGCCGCCGAACGTCGACCCGTGCTGGCCGGGCTTGAAGACGCCGAGGATGTCGCGGTCGGCGACGACGGCGGAGACCGGCAGGATGCCGCCGCCGAGCGCCTTGCCGAGGATGTAGACGTCGGGCACGACGTTCTCGTGCTCGACCGCGAACGTCGTGCCGGTACGGCCCAGGCCCGACTGGATCTCGTCGGCGATCATCAGGGCGCCGCGGGCGGTGCAGATCTCGCGCACCGCCGCCAGGAACCCGCTCGGCGGGACGTTCACGCCGGCCTCGCCCTGGATCGGCTCGATCAGCACGCCGACCGTGTTCTCGTCGACGGCCGCGCGCAGCGCCTCGACGTCGCCGTAGGGCACGGTGCGGAACCCGGGCGTGAACGGGCCGTAGGAGTTGCGGGCGTCCGGGTCGGTGGAGAAGCTGACGATCGTCGTCGTCCGGCCGTGGAAGTTGCCCTCGAACGTGACGATGTTCGCCTGCTCGGCGGGCACGCCCTTGACCTCGTACCCCCACTTGCGGGCGGTCTTCAGCGCGGTCTCGACGGCCTCCGCGCCGCTGTTCATCGGCAGGACCATCTCCTTGCCGGCCAGCTCGGCCAGCTCGGCGACGAACGGCCCGAACTGGTCGTGGTCGAACGCCCGGCTGACCAGCGTGACGCGGTCGAGCTGCCGCCGCGCGGCCTCGACCAGCCGCGGATGGCGGTGCCCGAAGTTGACGGCGGAGTACGCCGACAGCATGTCGAGGTACCGCTTGCCCTCGACGTCGGTCACCCAGGCGCCCTCGGCGTCGGCGATCACGATCGGCAGCGGGTGGTAGTTGTGCGCGCTGTGCAGTTCCGACAGCGCCCGCAGCTCCTGCGTGTTCAACAGTGCTCCTTCTCGGACCCGCGGGGTCTCCCGAGTCCCATTGTCCCTGCTACGGGCGTAGTTCGAGGGTGCAGCACTTCGGGCCGCCCCCCGCCTTGCGCAGCTCCGTCATCTCGATCGGAATGACGTGGAAGCCGCGCTCCGTGAGCCGTGCGATCAGCGTCATGGCGTCGTCCGGAACGATCACGTTCCGGCCGTCGCTGACCGCGTTCAACCCGAACGCCAGGGCGTCCTCCTCGGTCGCCTCGATCAGCTCGGGGAAGAGCGCCTGCAGCTTGATCAGGCCGTCCTCGTCGAAGGCGCCGGGGTAGTACGCCGCCGTAAAGGGGTCGATCACGCACAGCGCGGTGTCGAGGTGGTAGAACCGCGGGTCGATCAGGCGGACGCTGACGACCGGCAGCCCGAACGCGTCGTGCAGTTCGTTGTGCGCGACCGGGTCCGTACGGAAGCCGTGGCCCGCGACGATCGCGCGGTAGGCGAAGGCGTAGTCGCCCTCACCCTCGTTCACGTGCTCGGCGGTGCGGATGCGCCGGTAGCCGTGCTCCTCGAACCATATCCGGTGCGCGTCCGCCTCGGCGGCGCGCTCGGGGTGGCGGAACCTCGCGCCCAGCACCATGCCGCCGACGACGGTCGCGCCGTTCGCGGCGAAGACCATGTCCGGCAGGCCGGGGACGGGGGGGAGGACGTGCACGGTGTGGCCGAGTGAGGCGTAGGTCGCGCGCAGGCGTTCCCACTCGTGGCGGGCCCGGTCACGGTCGACCGGGGAGGTCGGGTCCATCCACGCGTTGATCGCGTATTGGACGTCGAAGTAGGTCGGCGGGCACATCAGGTAGGTCCGTGCCGGCTGCCCCGCCGAGATGCCCGCGCCATCGCGGGCAAGGGTCTGCATCGTCATCGATGTTGTGCTCCTGGCAATGCGGGCCCGATTACGCGCCCAGTGGGTTGGTGAGGCACCACCCGCAGCGTAAGGTCGGCTTGTCCGCAACACCAATAACGGATGTGCGCTTGAAAGGGTCCAATCATTGCGTCTTGACGACATCGACCGGCGAATCGTTGCGTGTCTGCTGGAGAACGCCCGTGCGTCCTTCGCGCAGGTCGGCGACGAGGTCGGACTGTCGGCTCCGGCGGTCAAGCGCCGGGTCGACCGGCTCCGGCACGACGGGGTGATCACGGGGTACGCCGCGGTCGTCGACCCCTCGGCGCTGGGCTGGACCACGGAGGCGTTCGTGGAGTTGTTCTGCGCGGGCCGTACGTCCCCTGCGGAGATCTCCGCCAGCATCCGCCGACATCCCGAGGTGGTGGCGGCCTACACGGTCACCGGGGAGGCGAACGCGCTGGTCCACCTGCGTGCCCACGATATCCAGGCCCTCGAGGAGGCCCTCGAGCGGCTGCGCAACGAACCGAACATCGTGCAGACCAAGACCTCCATCGTCCTGTCCCGGCTGCTCGGCCGCCCGACCGGCGGGCCGGACGCCTGACCGGTGGGCCGAACGCCCGACCGGCGGGCCGGACGTCTGAGCCAGCCGTTGTTACCATCCGGTAGATGGACTTCACGACGGCTGATCTCTTCGACGAGTACGGCGCCGAGCTGGCGAGCTGCGAGACGCAGTTCCGTTCGTACGGGGCGCGCGCACGCTTCGCGGGGCCGGTGGCGACCGTCCGCTGTCACGAGGACAACGCGCTGCTCAAGAAGGTGCTCGCCACCGCGGGGGAGGGCCGCGTGCTCGTCGTCGACGGCGGCGGCTCGCTGCGCACCGCGCTCATGGGCGACATGATCGCCGGATCGGCGGTCGCGAACGGCTGGGCCGGAGTCGTGATCAATGGCGCGGTCCGTGACGTGGTGGCGCTGCGCGAACTCGATCTGGGGATCCGGGCGCTGGGTTCCAATCCCCGCAAGAGCGCCAAGGACGGCGCCGGTGAGGTCGACGTTCCGGTGGTGTTCGGCGGCGCCGAGTTCCGGCCCGGCGCCTGGCTGTACGCCGACGAGGACGGCATCGTCGTGGCGGGCCGCCGCCTGGATGCGGAATCCCGCTGAGGGCTGGGGAGTGTCGGACGAATCCGCCGTCCGGCTGCGCGGACGGAATTCGTCGGACACGCGCCGGCGGCGGGCGCCGTCCGGACCCGGCGCGCTCCGCTGAAGGCTCCGCCGGGCCTCGGCCGGCGGTCCGGCTCAGGGCAGCCGGCCGAGCTGCTTCGTCAGCAGCGACGTCCCCTTCTTGGTGATCGCGTCACCGGACGCCTTCGGCGCGACGCGCTCCCAGTACATCGAGACCAGCACGACGTTGCCGCGGTTCACGTAGTCGAACGAGCGGTAGATGACGTTGATGATGCTGGCGGACGGGGCGTACAGCGCCTTCTCGAAGCCGCGTACGTGCGACCAGCCGGGCGTGGTCTCATCGGTGGTGTGCCAGGTGTCGTCATGGGCCAGGGCGATCCGGTTCCCGGGGAGGCGCTTCTGCGGAATGTGCTTCTTCGCCGGGCACGCCATGACCTTCGTGCGGATGGTCGCGAACATCGCCGCCGCGGTGGCGGCGTCCGGGTAGGTCAGCGCGATCTCCCCGTAGTTCGCGCCGTAGTACTGGCTGGTGTTGAACTCGCGGACCTTCACGTCCGGGCCGCCCGCCGGCTTGATCGCCGACAGCGAGCAGGACGGGACGGCGTGCTCCTTGAGCGCCGGCGTGCTCGGCGGCTGTTCCTTGATGCGCGGGTCGATGTCCCGGGCCGACAGGAAGGCCGCGGCCACCCGATCGGCCGCGTAGCTCGGTGTGGGCGACGGGCTCGCCGTCGTACGGCCGGGCGGCGAGGAGGACGGCGTCGCCTTGTGACCGCCGCCACCTCCGCATCCGGCGAGGAGGACGCCCGCGGCGAGCAGGACGGGGACGTACGCACGGGGGCGGTACACGTGGCGTTCCTCCTCGGGGCCGTGGATCAGCCGGGCTGGGACTGGGTCTGCACCTCGCCGACCGCGAGGCCGAGGTTTCCGGGCGGACCCGTCATGGGCCCGAACGCGCCGCCCGCCGTGTCGCAGTCGTTGCCCTGACAGGCCCAGGTGATCCGGTAGGTGATGGTCGCGGTGATCGTGTACTTGTGGTCCGGGCGGCTCGCCGACGACCTCTGGTAGGTGTAGCCGCAGTCCGTGCCGCCGGGCGTGCCCGCCGTCGCCGCGGCGCAGGTGAGGCCGTTGCCGTCCCCCATGTTCCACGTGACGACCGGCTGGTCGGCGGTCACGGTCACGTGCTGGCCCGGCACGTCGGCCACCGCGGTCTTGTTCCCCACGTCGTCGACCCACAGGCCGGTCGTGATCCGGATGTAGGACCGCGGACTCGGCGCCGTGCCGATCCCGGGGACGGGCAGTTGGAGGTTGTCCCGCGCGTCGTAGGCGACGTCGATCGTGGGGATGTGAGGGGCGGCCGCGGGCGCGGCGGTGCCGGGTGTGCAGGCGAGATCGCCGCCCACGGTCGGGCAGCCGATGCCGGGGCCGGTCCCGCCACCCCCTCCACCACCACCGCCGCCGCTCTCACCGCTGGTGCCGCCTTCGCCGGGGAGGGTGCGGTTGCTGTGCGCGCAGGCGTTGGGCAGGCAGAGCGGGGCCGCGGCCGCCGTGCCGGACGCCAGGCCCACGGCGGCGCCCGGGAGGAGGGTCAGCAGGACGGCGATGGAGGTTCGTCTGGTCAGCATTTCCTGCCCTCCGTCGCGTCGGAGATCTTGTAGGTGCCGTCGCTGTAGCGCATGACCGCCTGGTAGAGGTGACTGCCGTCACGCCAGGCGGCGAGCCGCTTCCCGGTCCTGGCGGAGAAGCGGTACGACCCGAGGGTCCGCACACAGTCGAGGATCACGACGACCGAGTCGTCTTTGGAGCCGCCCTGAACCTGGGGGTTGAGGACATTGTGGAATCGCCAGAAGACGCCCTGCCGCTGGATCTTCGCGACGTCCTTCTCAATGATCGACAAAAGCGGATCCATGGCGACCGTGTCGAGCCGGCTGGTGTCATTCGTCTCGTACGCCTGCTCGTACATCCGCTGGTACTCGCGGTAGGCGACGACGGCGGACTGCGGAGTCCGGGGAAGCGGGCCGTTGCTCGCCGGACCGCCCGCGGTGTTCACCGGCGCGTCCGGCTGCGGCGTCGTATCAGGGGATGAGGACGCCACGGGGGAATCGTCCCCTTGGGCCTGCCCGCTGGGGTGGAAGCCACCGGTCGCGCGGCTGCCACAGGCTGTGAGCAGGCTCGCCAAGAGGAGCGAACCGACGCACATGCGGAATCGCATCGTCAATTCCCGGGCATCGGGGGAAATTACCTCATGAGCTTACTGAGGCGGTAGGGGCAAGAAAAGAGGTTCCCAAGAACGGGTGAATCGGTCGCGGCCCTATCCCCGGTTAGAGACGACCGACCAGCCGGACCAGGTCGAGGCCCAGAATCATGTCGAGTTCGACCGCCGTCTCGAATTTCGCGCCGGGCGGTACGGAGTCGTCCTCGGCGAGCCGGGACAGGCAGGCCAACGCCGCCGGTGTGTCGAGGTCGGCGTCCAGGTGCGCGACCGCCTCCGTGACGTACGAGCGCTCCGGCGGCCGCCCGGGGGACTCGGCCCAGCCGGCGACGCGACGCCGCCACTCGGTGAGCGAGGCGGCCGCCGCGGCGAGGTCCGTACGACCGTGCGGCAGGTCCGCCCGGTAGTGGGTCTCCAGCAGCGCCAGGCGCACGGCGAGCGGGTCGAGGCCGTCCCACGGCACCGGGACCCAGCGGCCGACCGTCGCGCCGACGTGCACGTCGGCGGGGCCGGAGGTCAGCTCGGCCGGGCGTACGCCCAGGTCCGACGCTCCCGGCACGGTGTTCCAGATCCCCAGCGCGCGCAGCCGGTGGCGGACGGCGAGCCGGCGGATCAGGTCGGCGACCACCTGGGCGCGCAGCTCATCGGAGCAGGCGACCCGGATGACTCCGGGGCGAGCCGGGACGATCTCCGTGAGGCGCCCGGTTCCGGGATCGTACAGGCGCAGCATGCGGACGACCCTACCCACAAGCCCGCGAAGCGCACCGTCGCGCCGCGATCGGGCGTCCGCCGGGAGCGCACTGCGCCGTCTCCCGGCAGCCGGACGGGGCTGCCGCCGTCCGCCTCCCGGCGTACGGCCGGGCGGGGGTGTCGCCGTCCTGCCTTTCGGCGTGCGGCCGGGCGGGCGGGGGATGTTGCGTGACCGGCGTGCGGCCGGCGGGACGCTCAGGCCTGCGGTGCCGAATGCGTCTGCGGGGCGGACGGCGAGTACGGCGCCGAGGGCGCCTGGGGGGCCGACGGCGCGTGCGGAAGGTCCGACAGGTGCGGCCCCGACGGTCCCGTCGGGTCGGGCGGCGTGTGCGGGGTCGGCGGTGCCTTCGGGGCCGGCGGCTGGACGAGCTCGTCGCCGCCGCCCGGCTGGCGCACGGCCGCGAACCTGAGCCGTACGTAGTCGGCCATCCATCCGGACTCACGGCGGAGGGCGGGCGCGGCCAGTTCGTTCACCCGGTCGAGGAGCGGTCCGGCGAGCTCCGGGGGAACCTCGGCGATCAGCTCGGGGGCGAAGAGCCGGACCCAGTCGGCGGCGCCCTCCGGGCACTCGGTCAGGCGCGTCGGCCGGTCGAAGTACTCCATGAGCCGTACGACGAAGCCGCACTCCTCCAGCCGGGTCGCGTACTCGGCGGGGGTGGGGAAGTACCAGGGCAGCTCCGGTTCCGGCAGGCCGAAGACGCGCCAGGCCGTCTGCACGGCGGTGATCAGCTCCGCGCAGTTGCCCGCTCCGCCCATCTCCGCCACGAAGCGGCCGCCCGGCCGCAGTGCGGCGTGCACCCGCGAGATGACCGCGGAGGGGTCACGAGTCATCCAGTGCAGCGCCGAGTTGGAGAAGACGGCGTCGTACGGCTCGCTGAGCGTGAAGTCGTGCGCGTCGCCGACGGCGAACGACAGGTGCGGATTCTGGGAGCGCGCCGCGTTGACCATCTCGAGTGATTCGTCGATCCCGACGACCTCCGCGCCGCGCGCGGCGATCTCGGCGGTCGAAACGCCCGTTCCGCAACCCAGGTCGATGATGCGCTCGTCGGGCTGAGGATCGAGCAGGTCGAGCAGCGGCGCCCCGTGCGCGGAGACGTACCCGAACGCGGTGTCGTACGTCGCCACGGCCCATTGCATGAGCGCAACATATAGGACATAGCCGCCAACTGCCGTAACGTCTCGCATCCTGGATCGCTCGCCGTGATCAGCGTCACGATCCGTCAGCAGCGGCGTCGACTCCCGGCGCGGTTATCCACAGACCTGGGGACGGGCCTTACGGCGGGAGTACGCGCCGGGCGAGGCTTTCGGGAGACCGATTCGGAGGAAGACCGGCTCCCGGAGGCAGCTCCATGATCGACCTGACCGTTCCCGCGTCCGTCGCCGCCCCCTTCGTGGTGGCCACCGCGCATGCCCTCGACGATCCGGCCGCGGTGGCGCGCGGCCGGGTGCGCCTGCCGTTAGCGGCCGAGCTGCTCGGCTCGCCGCTCCTTCGGCTCCGCGACCGGCCCGCGGCCGAGTCCGGATACGCCGACCTCATCGGCTCCGCCGCGTTGGCACGGCCGGACGAGGCGCACCTCCTCGACAAGGCGCGGCGGCACATCGTGATCACCGGGCAGGCTCCGCCCGTCTCCCAGCCCGAGCACGCCCAGGCGGCCCGCGAGATCGCCCGGGTCGTCGCCGAGGCCTGCGACGGGGTCGTGTACGACGCGTGGTCGCACCAGGTGCTGCCGCACGCCTTCCGGTTCGGCCCCGAGCACCCGGAGTTCTGCCTGGCCGACGACTGGCTCGCGACGTTCGTCACCGGCGGGGAGGGCGGCGAGCTGCACCTGGTGACGTGCGGGCTGCACCGTTTCGGGTTCCCCGAGCTGGAGGCCGTCGCGGTTCCGGGCGGCAACCTGTTCGCGGCGGTCACACTGCTGCGCTCCCTGGCCGTCGGCCTCCTCGACGAGCACTGGGCGTGGCTGACCTGCAACCCCGGCGCCCGGCTCCGCCGCGTCCCGGCCGAGAGGACGGTGGACGGCACCGACGTCTGGCGTTACTGGGCGGCCGCGCCGACCGGCGCGGCGAGTGCGCCCGTGCGCGTCCGCCTGAGTCCCGCCCCGCCCGAGGGGGCCGACACCCTGCCCTACCTCGTCGCCGGGCCGCCCGCCGACTTCGACGCCCCCGCCGCCCTGTGGTGGAACGACGTCGTCGACCTGGCCATGCCCTACGTCCCCGAGGCGCCACGCCGCACGGCCGCCTGAGCCGGCGCCCCATCCGTCCCGAACGTCAGAGAGGCGGTCATGTCCCCCTTCCTGCTGTCCGTACCCGAGGTCGTCACCTCGCACTATGTGATCGCGACCAGCGAGCCGCCGGTCGACCCCTACGCGGTCGTCCCGTGGCGCGTGCCCGAGCCGTTCCGGAAACCGGCCATCGAGGCGCTCAAGACCCCGCGGCTGGGCATCTTCACCATCGACGCCGGCGAGGCGACCTGGCGTCTCGACGACGTCCTGGCCTCCGACGAGGACCGGCGGCGCGTCCGCGAGTCCTCCCACCAGATCCTGCTCGTGCACCAGGCGCTGACCGTCGAGCAGCCGCACCGCGAGCAGGTCGCGCGCGCCGTGGCCCGGGCCCTCGCCGACGCGACGAACGGCGTCCTCATCGACCCGCAGGCCCGGCAGGTCCTTCTGCGCGACGGCCTGGCGCGCGCCGAGCGCGGCTGGTTCCGGATGGGCGACCAGTGGTTCGGCACCCGCTACGAGGCGGACGAGGCGGCACGCCGCCCCGGCCCGGGCGGCGCGGCCGGGTGTTCGTGCCTGCGCATCACGCTGCTCGGGCTGCGCCGGTTCGGCCTGCCGGACCTCGTGATCGACGAGGTCGCCTGCACGCAGGACCTGCCCGCGCTCAACCTCCTGCGCGCGGTCGCGTCCCGGCTGCTCACCGACCAGTGGCGGTGGTGCCGGGAGCATCCGGCGCGGCCGACGCGCAGGCTCGACGACCATCCGCGGATCGAGCCGGACGACTTCTGGGCCTTCTGGGGCGCCACTCCCTTCCTGGACGGCGCTCCGGTGGTCACCCGGCTGACGGCGACCTCGGGCGGGACCCTGGAGGTGGCTCCGCCCGACGGCTATGCCGGCACGGTGGCCGACTGGAGCCGCGAGGTGCTGGCCCCCGCCCTGCCGCCGCTCGTCGGCTGCCCCGCCGACGAGGACACGGCGCACGCGCGGTCCGCCGGGGGCGGAGCGTGACCCGCCTCTAGAATCCGATTCTGTATTCGTCTGTATCCGTCCGCGGGCGCGAGGAGCAGCAGTGACGTACACCGAGATCGACTACACCGTCGCCGACGGGATCGCGACCATCACGCTGGATCGCCCCGAGCGGCTCAACGCCTTCACGCTCGTGATGCGCGGCGAGCTGATCGACGCCTTCGACCGCGCGGACGCGGACGACGACGTCCGGGTGGTCGTCGTCACCGGCCGGGGCCGGGCCTTCTGCGCCGGGGCCGACCTGGAGCGCGGCGGCTCGACGTTCGACTACAAGGCCGCGAGGGACATGTTCGGCGGCGAGGACACCTTCGAGGACGGCGCGC
The DNA here is from genome assembly GCF_039542035.1 of Actinoallomurus liliacearum. NCBI lineage: Bacteria > Bacillati > Actinomycetota > Actinomycetes > Streptosporangiales > Thermomonosporaceae > Actinoallomurus > Actinoallomurus liliacearum. The sequence goes on along the minus strand of NZ_BAABHJ010000008.1, from coordinate 246,922 downwards.
CACGCGACGGCGGTGGCACCGTCGCGCTCCGCATCGCCCGCTCGCTCAAGCCGGTGATCGGAGCGATCAACGGCCCGGCGGTCGGCGTCGGCGTCACGATGACCCTTCCGATGGACGTCAGACTCGCCGCGGAGGGCGCGCGGTTCGGCTTCGTCTTCGCCCGGCGCGGCATCGTCACGGAGGCCGCGTCGAGCTGGTTCCTGCCGCGCCTCGTCGGCATCGCCCAGGCCATGGAGTGGGCCGCCACGGGCCGGGTCTTCGACGCCGAGGAGGCGCTGCGCGGACGCCTGGTGTCCTACGTCCACCCCGCGGACGAGCTCCTCGACGCGGCGTACGCGCTGGCCGGGGAGATCGCGGCGAACACCTCCGCGGTGGCCGTCGCGGCCGTGCGGCGGCTCATGTGGTCGGGGCTGGGCGCGTCCTCGCCGTGGGACGCGCACCGGGCCGACTCCCACCTGATGTACGCGCTGGGCTCCGCCCCGGACGCGGCCGAGGGCGTGACGTCGTTCCTGGAGAAGCGCCCGGCCGAGTTCCCCATGAAGGTCAGCCGGGACCTGCCCACGGAGGTCCCCGACTGGCCGTCGCCCTGACCGCGCCCGCCTGGCGGCGGGCTCCATCAGGTGACCCAGCCCGGTTCATGGCCTCCGGCGGCCGGGACCCGTGTCCGCGCCCTGCCCGGCCCGGTCGGGGACCGGCGGCGCCGGACGCTACGAGCGGGGTGCTCGGCGTGGCGGCGGCGGGGGGACGGTCTTGCCCGCCACCAGGTCGGCCTCGGCCACCTCGACGACGGAGCCGTCGCGGCGGCGCACGGTCAGCCGGCCGTCGGCCCACCCCTGCAGCTCGCCGACGACGTCGCTGTACGCTCCGCTGGGAACACGGCGTCGTAGGGACACTCGGCGTCCGATATCGGACGGAGTTATCGAAACGACATACCGGGCGGAGAAACGCGGGCCGATGTGACGCCCCCCATGGTGAAAGCGTTGGCTGACAGCGGCAATACTAGGCAATGACACCGCTGCGAGCGTGGCGATGGCCACAGACGTTGAGGAGTAGCACGTGACCTACGTCATCGCGCAGCCCTGCGTGGACGTGCTCGACAAGGCATGCATCGAGGAGTGCCCCGTCGACTGCATCTACGAGGGCAAGCGCATGCTCTACATCCACCCGGACGAGTGCGTCGACTGCGGCGCCTGCGAGCCGGTGTGCCCGGTCGAGGCGATCTTCTATGAAGACGACACGCCGGATCAGTGGAAGGACTTCTACAAGGCGAACGTGGAATTCTTCGACGATCTGGGCTCGCCGGGAGGTGCCTCCAAGGTCGGCAAGATCGAGAAGGATCACCCGATCGTGGCGGCGCTGCCGCCGCAGGGCGAGGAGGCCTGAGCCCACGCCGCCCGGTGCTTCCGGACGCGAGAGCTCAGCACAGGCCGAGGCGCGCCGTCTGTCGGTGAGCGGCAGACGGCGCGCGGACGTTGGGGGGACACACTTTGATCAGGACGCTGCCCGACTTTCCCTGGGACCTGCTCGTTCCGTACAAGGAGCAGGCGCGGCAACACGCCGGCGGCATCGTCGACCTGTCGGTCGGCACGCCGGTCGACCCGACGCCGCGGATCGTCCGGCAGGCGCTGATGGACGCCGCCGACGCGCCCGGTTACCCCGCCACGTACGGCACCCCCGAACTGCGCGACGCCGTGGCGGGCTGGCTGACCCGCAAGCTCGGCGTCGAGGCCGATCCGGCCGCCGTCCTGCCGGTGATCGGCACCAAGGAGGCCGTCGCCTGGCTGCCCACGCTGCTGGGCGCCGGACCGGGCGACCCCGTGGTCTTTCCCGAGCTGGCGTACCCGACCTACGACGTCGGCGCGCGGCTCGCAGGCGCGACGCCGCGGGCGGTCGACGGACTGTTCTCCCTCGGGCCGGAGACTCCGAAGATCGTTTGGATCAACTCGCCGTCGAACCCCACCGGCAAGGTGCTGCCCGCCGACCATCTGCGCAAGGTCGTCACGTGGGCGCGGGAGCGCGGCGCCGTCGTCATCAGCGACGAGTGCTACATCGAGCTCGGCTGGGAGGCCGAGCCGGTCTCGGTGCTGCGCCCGGACGTCTGCGACGGAGACCACCGCGGCCTGATCGCGCTGCACTCGCTGTCCAAGCGCTCCAACCTCGCCGGATACCGTGCCGGCTTCATCACCGGGGACCCGGTCCTGATCACCGCGCTCCTCGAGGTGCGCAAGCACGCTGGCATGATCGTTCCCGCGCCGGTTCAGGCCGCCATGACGGCCGCCTACCGCGACGACGCGCACGTCGAGGAGCAGCGCGAGCGGTACGCCCGCAGGCGCGCCGTCCTCCGTACTGCCCTGGAGGCGCACGGCTTCCGCATCGACCACTCCGAGGCCGGGCTCTACCTCTGGGCGACCCGTGACGAGTCCTGCTGGGACACCGTGAAGGCACTGGCGGAGCTGGGCATCCTGGTCGCGCCCGGGGACTTCTACGGCACGGCGGGGGCCCGGCACGTACGCGTCGCCCTTACCGCCACCGACGAGCGCGTCGACGCCGCCGTCGCCCGCCTCACCACCTGATCCGCACGCGCCGACCGGACCGCGCCGCATGCGCTGCGCCGGAGCCGCGCCGTCGGTCCGCCGGGATCTCCACCCGTGGCTGAGCCGACGGAGATGGGGCTGCGGCAGCGGGAGACGGCGCGCCGCACGGGAACACCTCGGTCGGGGGGCGACGGGATCAGTCGGGCAGGTCGGCCACACGGGCGGCGACCGGGCCGAACAGGTCGCCGATCGTGGTCAGGGCGGCGGCGTGCAGGGCGTCCGCCGCGATCGGGGCGCCGTCCGGGCCCGCCAGCGGCCGGGTCGCGCAGGCCTCGGCCACGACGGTGGGCCGGTAGCCCAGGTTGAACGCGCCCTGCGCGGTGAAGGACGCACATGTGGGTCTTGACTTCCTCCCCCTCGTGAACGAGGGGGATTCCTGCGGCTCACGCCGCAGGGCTTCCTGCTTCAAGGCCGACAGCCCCGACCGGGAAGAGTCCCGACCGAGGTCTTACCGCAGCTCCACAGGCCGATACCGCCAGCCCGGCGGCCAGAAGATTCTTCGCTGCGTTCACGTCCCGGTCATGGGTCGTGCCGCAGCCACACGTCCAAGTGCGGACATTCAGCGGCATCGTGTCGGCCACGGTGCCGCAGGCCGAGCACAGTTTGGAGGAGGGGAACCAGCGGTCGACCACGATCACCTCGCGGCCGTACCATTTGGCTTTGTATTCCAGCATGCTGCGGAACTCACTCCATGCGGCGTCAGAGATGGCGCGGGCCAGTGCATGGTTCTTCAGCATGTTCTTCACGGTCAGGTCCTCGATCACGACCACTTGGTTCTCGCGGACGAGTCGAGTGGTGAGCTTGTGCAGACCGTCGCGGCGCCGATCGGTGATCCGGGCATGGATCCGGGCGACCCTACGCCGGGCCTTGGCCCGGTTGGCCCCATCCCCTTTGGCCTTGCGGGACAGTTCCCGCTGCGCGCGGGCCAGGCGCCTGCGGTCCCGGCGCTCATGCCGGGGGTTGGTGATCTTCTCCCCGGTGGACAGGGTCAGCAGATGCTCCAGCCCGGCATCCACCCCGACCGCGTTGCCGTTCGCAGGCAGCGGCTGGATGCCGGGGTCTTCGCACAGCAGGGACACGAACCAGCGACCGGCCGCATCCTGGGACACCGTCACCGTCGACGGCCTCGCCCCCTCCGGCAGCGGCCGAGACCAGACGATGTTCAGCGGTTCGGCCATCTTGGCGAGGGCGAGTGCCCCCTCCCGGAACCGGAATCCGCTGGTCGTATATTCGGCGGACTTGCGAGACTTCTTCTTCGCCTTGAACCGCGGATACCTCGCCCGCTTGGCGAAGAAATTCGCGAACGCCGTCTGCAGATGCCGCAGCGCCTGCTGCAACGGAACGCTGGACACCTCATTCAAGAATCCCAGGTCCTCGGTCTTCTTCCACGCCGTCAGCATCGCCGAGGTGTCGTTGTAACCGACGCGTTCCCGCCGCGACCACCACGCCTCGCTGCGGGCCTCCAGCGCAAGGTTGTAGACCTTCCGCACATACCCGAACGTGCGCGACAGCTCCGCTGCCTGCGCATCGGTGGGATGGAAGCGGTACTTGAACGCATGCTTCACACGGGGGGTCACAATCAGTGAACTATAGCGTCAGCGTGTGACCGGCCGCGTGTTTTCCGATGGTGGACGCCGGATCGCCGTGACGGCGATCCGGCTGATCCTTGCCCTGCTCCGCCGGGGTCCGATTCCTCCCCGCCCTGAAGGGCGGGGTCTCCTCGGAGGATTCAGATGAAGCCCGCCAGCACCAGGTCAGGCCCGGCGCCCATCCGACGGGTCTGCGACGGTGCGGTCAGTGACCGGCCTCCGTGACGGGTTCCGGAGCCGGTTCCGGCGCGGGGCGGGCCTTCGGGCGGAGCACCGAGAAGGCCAGGATCGCGGCGGCGACCCCGCCGACCACGCCGACGATCGAGGTGGTCTGCATGGCGTGGGTGAAGGCGTCCTTGGCGGTACGGGCGAGCGTGGTGTCGCCGCGGGCGGCCGCGATGGCCAGCGCCTCGCCGATCGAGTGCCGCGCCGGCCCGGCGCCGTCCGGCATCGCGGCCGTGTAGGCGGCCGTGAGCACACTGCCCAGGACGGCGATGCTGAGCGCCTGGCCGACCTGCTGGACGGTGTCGTTGACGGCGGAGCCGACACCGGCGCGCTCGGGGGGCAGGGCGGCCAGCAGCGTCCCGTACGCGGCGGGTCCGGCCGTTCCGCTGCCCGCACCCAGGATCACCAGGGCGACGGCCAGTTTCAGGTACCCGTCGCCGGAAGTGATCGAGGCGAGCGCCGCGAAGCCCCCGGCGACCAGGACGAGCCCGGCGGCGAGCGCGACACGGGCGCCGAACCGCTTGTCCACGACGACGCCGACGCCGTTGAAGGCCATCGCGGCGACGACGAGGGGGATGAGCGCGAGACCGGCCTTCATCGGTCCGTAGCCCAGGACGAACTGCAGGTACTGGGTGAGGGCCAGCAGGCAGCCGCCCGCGGAGAAGGACAGCAGGACGATCGACAGGCTGGCGCCGCTGAAGTTGCGGTCGCGGAACAGGGCCATCGGCAGCATCGGCTCCGCGCACCGCCGCTCCCACAGGCCGAAGGCGGTGAGCGCCACCGCGGCCACGCCGAATCCGCCCAGCGTCTGTGGCGTGGACCAGCCGTCCTTGGCGGAGAAGATCACGCCCCAGACCAGGGCGGTCACGCCGGCCATCGACAGGATCGCGCCGACCAGGTCCGGGCGGCGGGCCGGTCCACGCGACTCGGGGATGATGAGCAGCGCCGCCACGATGCCGAGCACGGCGATCGGCACGTTGAGCAGGAACACCGAGCCCCACCAGAAGTGCTGCAGCAGCAGGCCCCCGAAGGTGGGGCCGCCCACCGCGCCGAGCATGAGTACCGAGCTCCAGATGGCGATGGCCTTCTTGCGCTCCGCGTCGTCGAAGACCGTCGTCAGGATGGACAGGGTGCCGGGCATCAGGAACGCGCCGCCCACGCCCATCGCCGCGCGGGTCGCGATCAACTGGCCGGGGCTGTTGGCGAACGACGCGGCCAGCGAGGCGCCGCCGAACAGGATCAGCCCGATGATCAGCCCACGGCGCCGGCCGTGGCGGTCGGACAGACTGCCGGCGGTCAGCAGCAGCCCGGCGAAGACCAGGATGTAGGCGTCGAGGATCCACTGGATGTCGGAGTTGCTCGCGTGCAGGTCGCGGATGAGCGACGGGATGGCGACGTTGAGCACCGAGTTGTCGATGACCAGCACCAGCAGGCTCAGGCACAGCACGCCGAGGATCCACCAGCGGCGCGGATGAGAGGTCGACATGGGCGTCCGTTCGTACGGTGTTCGATTTTTCTCGCACACCGTACCACTGCTCTCGAACGGCGTACTAGTAAACTCGAACACCGTGCGAGCGCCGATAGGCTGGTGCTGCAAGTGACTCTGCTGAAGGACCGCGAATGTCGTCGAACGCTGACCCCCTGGCGAACTCCGTCTGGACGCGACCGCCGCGCTCGCGCGGCGCGCAGCCGACGTTGAGCCGCGAGCAGATCGTGCGTACCGCCATCGAGCTGCTCGACGAGAAGGGGCTCGACGGCCTCAGCATGCGCCGTCTCGGCAGTCGGCTGGCCGCCGGGGCGACCTCGGCCTACTGGTACGTCGCGACCAAGGACGAGCTGCTCGAACTGGTCCTCGACGAGGTCATGGGGGAGATCGAGGTCCCGGAGGTCGGGGCCGCGGACTGGCGGACCGCGGCCGCCGCCCTGGCGCACGGGCTGCGCGCGATGATCCTCCGGCATCCCTGGGTCGCCGGCCTGTTCGGCGTCCGCCCCGCCATGGGGCCCAACGCGATGCGCATGAGCGATCGCATGGTCGGAGTGCTGATCGCCGCGGGCTTCACGGGCATGCCGGTCGCCTACGCCAGTTCGCTGCTGATGTCCCACGTCATCGGCTCCGCCACGATGGAGTCGGCGTGGCGGAGGTCGCTCGCCCCGGGTAAGACCGCGAACGAGGCGGTCGAGGACATGCGGCCGTACATCGACGACGTCGCCGCCCGCTACCCGGACTACGGTGGCTGGTGGCGGGAGAACCGGGATCTGGACGCCGACCGCCTGCAGGACGAAGGGTTCGCCTTCGCCGTCGAGCGGCTCCTCGACGGCCTCCAGAGCTGGCTCGACCGGGGCGGCGAGGCCGGGCCGGCCTGAGCGGCAGTGGACCGAATCACATTCTGTCGGCTCGGGCGTAAGTGATAAATTACTGACGTCGATTGGTTCGAGCCGAGGAGGCCGAAAGTGCGGCGCGAGATCTTCACCGACGAGCACGAGGCCTTCCGCGAGATGGTGCGGTCGTTCATCGCCAAGGAGATCGAGCCGTTCCACGAGCAGTGGGAGAAGGACGGCGTCGTCTCCCGCGACGTGTGGCTCGCCGCCGGGCGGCAGGGACTGCTCGGCATCGACATGGACGAGCGGTACGGCGGCGGAGGCGACCCGGACTACCGCTACTACGTCGTCCTCAACGAGGAGCTGGCCCGCGCCGGGATCCACGGCCCTGGCTTCTCGGTGCACAACGACATCAACGGCGCGTACCTCAACCGCCTGGCCACCGACGAGCAGAAACAGCGGTGGCTCCCCGGCTACTGCTCCGGGGAGATCATCACCGCGATCGCCATGACCGAGCCGGCCGCCGGTTCCGACCTGCAGGGCATCCGCACCACCGCCGTACGGGACGGCGACGACTACGTCCTGAACGGGCAGAAGACCTTCATCTCCAACGGCGTCCTGTCCGACCTGGTCATCGTCGTCGCGCGCACCGATCCGGACGCCGGGCACCAGGGCATCAGCCTCATCGTGGTCGAGCGCGGGATGAAGGGCTTCGAGCGCGGCCGCAACCTCGACAAGATCGGCATGCACGCCCAGGACACCGCCGAGCTGTACTTCGAGGACGTCCGGGTGCCCCGGGCGAACCTCCTCGGCGAGGAGGGCCAGGGCTTCATCTATCTCATGCAGAACCTCTCGAGGGAGCGCGTGTCGATCGGCGTCGGCGCGCTGGCGGGCGCGGAGCGGGCCTTCGAGCAGACCCTGGAGTACTGCAAGACCCGGGAGGCGTTCGGCCGGCCGATCGGGCGGTTCCAGCACAACCGCTTCACCCTTGCCGAGATGAAGACCGAGCTGACGGTGGCCCGCGCCTTCACCGACCGGTGCATCGTCGAGCACGCCGCCGACCGCCTGGGCGCGGAGGAGGCCTCGATGCTCAAGTGGTGGAACACCGAGCTGTGCAACCGGGTCATCGACCGCTGCCTGCAGTTGCACGGCGGCTACGGGTACATGAGCGAGTACCCGATCGCCAAGGCGTACCTCGACGCGCGCATCCAGACGATCTTCGGCGGCACGACCGAGATCATGAAGGAGATCATCGGCCGGGGCCTCGGCGTGTAGACCGCCGGTCTTCCGCCGGTGCGGCGGGGCCGTCCGGAACGGCCTCATCGGCCTCCGCCGTCCGCCGGATCACCGGCCCCTTCGGATCGGCCGCGGCGTCCGTGGCGTCGGCCGGTTCCACCGTGCCGTCCTCCCCCTGCGGGGCGCCCAGGCGTCGCAGGACCGGGCTCAGCGCCAGCGCGACGAGCAGGTTGACCGCCACGGCGAGGACCCCCGTGTACACCGTCAGCTTGGTGTGCAGACCCAGATGGCTCAGCGCGTACTGCGCGCTGCCCCAGTGCGGGCGGATCTGCTGTCCGGTGGAGACGTTCACGGCCGGCGTGACGTACAGCATCCACAGACCGCTGCCGATGCCGGCGGCCCAGCCGGCCAGCAGCGCCCATCGGTGAAGCCGGCGGGCGTACAGCCCGAGCACCAGCGCCGGCAGTGTCTGCAGGACGATGACACCGCCGATGAGCTGCAGGTCGATGGAGAACTGCGGGTTGAGGAGCAGGATGACGGCCACCGCGCCGACCTTCACCACGAGTGACGCCAGCTTGCTCGCCCGCGCCTGGGTGGCGGGGGAGGCGTCCGGCCGGACGTACTCGGTGAAGACGTTCCGGGTGAACAGGTTCGCCGCCGCGATCGACATGATCGCCGCCGGGACCAGGGCGCTGATCCCGATGGCCGCGAAGGCGATACCCGCGAACCAGTGCGGCAGCAGCGAGTCGTACAGCAGCGGGACGACGGTGTTGGCGTCCGGCTTGCCGCCCGAGGTGACGGGCTTGATGCCGGCCGCGACCGCCATGTACCCCAGGAGCGCGAGCAGTCCGAGGATCAGGGAGTAGGCGGGCAGCGCCGCCATGTTCCGGCGTACGGCGTCGCGGTTCTTCGCCGCCAGCACCCCCGTGACCGAGTGGGGATAGAGGAACAGGGCCGCCGCCGAACCGAACGCGAGCGTCGAGTACCCGAGCGCGGTGCCGGACGGCAGCAGCGTCCCGTCGCCGGTGCCCTTCGAGTGCGCGAACTTGGCATCGGCGGCGTGGAAGATGTGACCCCAGCCGCCGAGTTTGGCCGGGATGTACAGCACCGCGATGAGCACCACGATGATGATCAGCGCGTCCTTCACGAAGGCGATGAGCGCGGGCGCCCGCAGTCCGGACTGGTACGTGTACGCGGCCAGGACGGCGAACGCCAGGACGATCGGCCAGTCGCCGTGCACGCCCGTGGCCTTCAGCACCGCCTCGACGCCGACCAGTTGCAGCGCGATGTAGGGCATCGTGGCCACGATGCCGGTGACCGCGATGGCGAGCGCGAGCAGGCCCGAGCCGTACCGGGCGCGGACGAAGTCGGCCGCCGTGACGTACCCGTGCCGCCGCGATACGGTCCACAGCCGCGGCAGCAGCAGGAAGACCATCGGATAGACCACGATGGAGTACGGCACGGCGAAGAAACCGGTCGCGCCGGCCGCGAACACCAGGGCCGGAACGGAGACGAATGTGTATGCGGTGTAGAAGTCGCCGCCGATCAGGAACCACGTGAGCCAGGAACCGAAATTCCGGCCGCCGAGCCCCCATTCGTCCAGGTGGTCGAGGTGTTCCGCGCGCCGCCACCGGGATGCCGCGAATCCCATGCCCGTGACGAGGGCGAACACCACGATGAGGATCGTCAGCTCGGTCCATTTCATTGCGGATCATCCCTCGTCGCGCGATAGACGATCACGATGAGCGCGATGGTGACCGGAACCCAGGCCAGCTGGTACCAGTAGAAGAACGGGACCCCGAAGAACTCCGGGCCGCGGCGGTCGTACACCACCGGAACCAGCGTTCCCGCGAGGGGAAGCAGCAGTAGTGCCTTCATAGGTTCCGATAATGCCCCGTTCCGGCGTTTTTAAGGGGTTGAATTTTCGGTAATCATCACGCTTACATGCTGCTCTCCTAGTCATTGAAACAATGATTGGGCGCGGCGGGCGGGGTCGTGAGAATAACGGGCAGGGCACGTCTGATCGGAGTCATCACTTTTCCCGACCCACACGAGGAATGAACGGTCATGAACGGCGCTGAGAGCCTGTTGCGTACGGCGGCGGCCCACGAAGTCGACGTCTGCTTCGCGAATCCGGGAACCACCGAACTACCACTGGTGAGCGCGCTCGACCGGGTCGGCGGCATCCGGCCGGTGCTCGGCCTCCACGAGGCCGTCTGCGTCGGTGCCGCCGACGGGTACGGGCGGATGACGGGCCGGCCCGCCCTGACGCTCGTGCACCTCGGCCCGGGCCTCGCCGACGGGCTGGCCTGCCTGCACAACGCGCGGCGCGCGGGCACCCCGGTCGTGGCCCTGGTCGGTGACCAGGCCACCTGGCACCTCGCCGCGGACGCTCCGCTGACCACCGACCTCGAGGCGGTCGCCGCCGCCTTCTCCACGTGGACAGGACGGTCGACGTCCGCGGCGGGAATGGCCGCCGACCTCGCCGAAGCCGTCGAACGGTCCCGGCGCGGCCCGGTCTGCCTGATCCTGCCCGCCGACCTCGCCGACGAGCAGGTCGAGTCCGGCGACTCCACCCGGCCGGTCCTGGCCCCGGACTCCGCGGCCGGCGCCTCCGGGTCGACTCCGGTCGACGAGGAACGCGTCGCGGCCGCGGCCGACGCGCTGCGCGGCGCCGGTCCGGTCGTCCTGTTCCTCGGCGGTCGGGCGCTGTCCCGGCCGGGCCTGCTGGCGGCGGACGCGATCGCGCGCGCCACCGGCTGCCGGCTGGTGCACGAGACCTTCCCCGCGCGCGTCGAACGCGGTGGCGGCCTGCCCGCGCCGATGCGCCTCCCGCACGTGTACGCCGACGCCGCGGCCACCCTCAAAGGGGTGGAGACGGTCATCCTCGTCGGCGCGCGCGAGCCCGTCAGCTCCTTCGGCTACCCCGGCCTGCCCAGCAGCCTCGTTCCCGCCGACGCCGCCGTCCAGTCGCTGGCCGGAGCCCCGCAGGACTCGTCCGACGACGCCGTGAACGCCCTGGAGCGCCTCGCCGAGCGGGTCGCCGGCCGGGAAGGGCCGCCGCCCGCACGCGGCACCGTGCGGGACCGGCAGCTCACCGTCCCCTCCGGGGTCCTCACGCCCGAGACGTTGTCGGTCACGGTGGCCGCCGGGCAGCCCGAGGGGGCGATCGTGGTGGACGAGTCGCTCACCGCCGGATTCGACTACCACCAGGCCGCGATCCCCGCCCCCGAGCACACCTGCATGGTGGCCCAGGTCGGCGGCGCGATCGGACACGGGCTGCCGCTCGCCACCGGCGCGGCCATCGCCTGCCCGGACCGTCCCGTGATCACGCTCCAGGCCGACGGCAGCGCCCTGTACACCATCCAGGCGCTGTGGACCCAGGCCCGCGAGGACCTCGACGTCACGACCGTGCTGTGCAACAACCAGAGCTACGAGATCGTCAAGATGGAGATGAAGAACGCGGACCGGCCGTTCGGCAACGCCTCCCGGTCGCTGCTGAGCCTGGACCGGCCGGAGGTCGGCTGGAGCGCGCTCGCAGAGGGGCTGGGCGTCCCGTCCATCCGCGTCACCACCGCCGAGGAGCTCGCGGGGGCGTTGAAAGCCGCCCTGTCCGAGTCGGGGCCGCACTTCATCGAGGCGGTCATCCGGCAGTGACTTCGCCCGGGTAATCCTGTCAGGACGCGGGTAAGGCAAGCGCGTGCTCAGACGAACCCAACCACGGAAGGGCCGCGAGATGCTCGACCGGCGCGATGACGTCGCGACGCGGGAGCGCGCCGACACGGCGCGATCCCGGTCCGGATCGGTCGTCGACCTCCTCAACCGGGCCGCCACACGGATGCCCGTACCGATCATGCTGGCGGGCGCCGTCTGTGTCGCCCTGTCCTCGGTCTTCGTGCCTCTCGCGCACGTCTCGACCGGAACGGTCACCTTATTCCGCAGCCTGCTCTCGATGCCGTTCCTGATCCCGATGGCGCTCTCCGAGGCGCGGACCGCCGCGGCGCGGCCGCCGAACTCCCGGTGGATGGCCTACACCGCCGGCGTGCTCCTGGCGGGCGACATCCTGCTCTGGAACCAGGCGATCGCCGACAGCGGCGCCGGCATCGCGACCGTCATCGTGAACGCCCAGGTCATCCTGGTGCCCCTCCTCGGCTGGATCTTCCTCCGGGAGCGGCCGACCGCCGCGTTCGCCGCGGTGGTGCCGGTCATGCTCGCCGGGGTGGCGCTCGCCGGGGGCATCGTCGGCGGCGGTTCCGGGAAGAACCCGACGCAGGGCGCGATCTTCGCCGCGGCCGCGGCGCTCTGCTACGCGGGTTTCCTCTTCCTCCTGCGCCAGGCGAGCGACGCCGACCACATCGTCGTGCCCGTCACCGAGTCGGCGGCCGCCTCCGGTGTCGTGGCGCTCATCGTCGGCCCGTTCTGGCACGGCCTGGACCTGCTGCCGGGCTGGCCGGCGTTCGGCTGGCTGGCCGCGATCGCCCTGGCCGGGCAGGTGGCGAGCTACCTGCTGATCGCCAGCGCGCTGCCCCGCCTGTCGGCCTCGGTCGGCGCGGCGCTCCTGCTGCTCCAGCCGGTCGGCTCGGTGCTCCTCGGCGCCGTCATCCTGGGTGAACGCCCCACGCTGCTGCAACTCGGCGGCTGCGCGGTCGTCCTGGTCGCCCTCTACCTCGCCACCCTCGCCGCCCGCCGCGGCGACTCCGGCGACGAACAGACCGATCACTCGGAAGCCGAGTCCCCCCAGCGCTCCTGAGCCAACGGCCGCGTACGCCGGGGCCGACCCCGGCGTACGCGGCCGGGCGAGAAGACGTCGGCGCTCACGCGGAATCCGGCTTATCGCCGCCGTTATCAGAACACCGCCGATTTTACTTGAATTTTACTCGAATACCTTCAAGTAGAAGTCGGTGTGGTAATCCCCGTCACACGTCCAGTACTGGGGGTGGTATTTCGCGGCATAGGCCTGCCCGGCCTCGTGGCAGGACGAAATCGTCTCGTACGGCCCGCCGACCGTGACCCACGTGTCGGCGTGAGCGGCGGTCGTCAGTGTCGCCGTCGCGACGCCCGCTGCCAGGAGCGTCGCAGCGGAGAGTGCGAGTCTCTTCATGCATGCACCTTTCGTTGACATGCCCATCCACTTATATCGCCAAGCAATATAAGTGGCTTATGTGGAAAGTAAGCCCCGGACGATCTTGTTGTCAATGGACCGGTCCACTCCGATTTCGGTGCACCGTGGTGAAACGGGGCGCGGGTGCGCGGAATGCTCGGTGAACTCCACGCGCCCCGCCCTGCAGAAAGGACAAAGCGCGTCAAACAGGGCGACCCTTCTGGCGTTCTCCGAGACCTATGTACGCCCGAGACGACGTCAGCCCCCTGGCCGCAGCACCTCAACGGCTCAGGTCGTCCGGCCGCCGATCGGTGCGCCCGAGCGGACAGCGACCTTCGCCGTCGCGATTAGGGCAGCAGGCCACGGTCAGGTCGATGAAGCCGCCGCCTCGCAGCCACCAGGCCCACACGACGTCGTTGCCCCGGTGCAAGGCGTCCAGGGCGTTGGCGGTCATCGTCTCCAGGGACGGCGCCTGCCGTTGTTGTTCGAGGTGCATCCGCTGGTCGGCGATGTCGGCGTACTGCTGCGCCAGCCAGGCCACCGCGTCGGTGGGGTCGTCCCAGGTGCCTTTGACCATCCGTGCGGGTTTGGTGAGCCAGGCGCTGGTGGCCTCGGGCGGGACGACGGCGGTCTGGAACTCGGTGGTGCCGGCGCGGCGTGCGTCGTCGAACGGTTTGATCGCCTCGCCGGCGCCTCGGTACAGGTACGCGTGGAAGTGCACTGGTCAGTCCTTAGGATCGTGGGTGCGTCCCCCGACTTCGCCTCGGGGGACGCGCCATCACTCACCGCATGCCGATGACGGCGATCTCGACGCAGGCCTCACCGTCCTCGCCGGTATAGCCACCGCACCGGCGCACGGCCTTGCGCCACACCGCTTCCTTCACGAACTCCACCTCCTCCCTGCCCTCGTTGTGAAGGAGATGGAGGCCTCGGGAGCGACCCCCTCAAGCCGCCCCGAGGCTTCCTGCCCGCACGACCGTTCTCAGGGGGGTGAACGGCCGTACGGAGTCTGGGCGGATTTCGGACCTGAGAAAGTCCGTGGAATCACAGGACCGCCGTGCGCGGCGGCGAGTTCAACCTCCTGGCAGTGCCGCAGAAGCTGCCGTGGGTCGCGGTCGTAGATGATGGTGGGCTCCGCGCCGAACTTGGCGAGAGCGGCGTACTCGCGCCGGTACCAGCACCACATGACCAGCCAGTTCGGCGCGGCGGCCTGGATCGCGGCGAGCTCGGCGGGGGACGGGTCCGACCGCACACGTCGACGAGGCCGCGGTGCCGCAGGTCGGTCGGGTTCAGGAACCAGAATGCCGACGACGGCGAGAATCCGCCGGATCACTGCTCGGCTCCGGCCGTCCCGTCGGTGCGGAGCACGTTGACGATGCGGCGGCCCGCCTCATCGACGTCTTCTGCGGGCACCATCGGCTCGTACTCGGATGGCGCGTCGCGGGTCGTCCCGGACCACTGCCAGTGCCACCACAGGCCGCCTTGGTGCACGCGGAGCACAAGCGGCTGGCTCATCCGGGTGTTGCGAGGATTGCGCACCTCGACGGTTCCATCTCGGTCAACGGTGACGTTCAGGCCCTGCCGTATGAGAAGAGGTGCGAGCCGTAGAACCGCTGCCTTGATGACGTCGATCGATGGGGTGTGCGTGGTGTGGGCTTGCACCCGACCTCCTGAAATCCGTGGTTGGTCAGTCACTTAGAGTGAAGACCTGCGGGCCAGGCGTCGTCACCGTGATACTGGGGGACGTACACGGACACGAGAGCTCGTATCCGCGAATCCCCCCGGCCGAGGTGCACGCAACATGTCAGCCGAGTCGAAACGCATTGGCGCGCGCCTGCGCTCCGAACGCCTCAAGCGTTGTATGAGCGTCGCCGCGCTCGCCGAAGCACTCCGCGATGTCGCCAGCGAACGCGACCGCCGGAGCATGCCCAAGCTGGAGGATTTACGGCGGACGATCCGCGGCCACGAGTCCGGCGAGCACCCACCTGGCCCGCGGTACCAAATGCTGTATGCCGCGGTGTTCGACCTCCCCGTAGAGGAATTGTTCGGTACGAGGCAGCCGGCGAAGAGGGCAGAACCGGCCGGCCCGGGGCGGCTGAAGTCGCTCGGAGACGGGGCACCCGACGACGAGATCGAGGCGCTGGAGCTCGCGCGCAGAGCTGCGGCGACCGATGTCGGTGCCGAGACGCTCCGGCGGCTTCGGAAAGCCGTTGATGGCCTGGCCGTCGCCTACCCGCGGACGCCACCGGCCGAGTTGCTTGAGCGGATACGACAGCACCTGGCCTATGTCACGCAGTTGCTCGACGCCCGCAAGACCCTGACCGAGCATCGAGGACTTCTGGTCGTCGGCGGCTGGCTGTCCCTGCTCGGGGCGACCTGCCATATCGACCTGCACCAGCGTTCAGCCGCCCAGGCCCGGCTGCGCACGGCTGCCGGTCTCGCCGAAAACACAGGGCACGCCGAGATGGCGGCCTGGTGCCTGGAGACCCAGGCGTGGCAGGCGCTCACCGATGGCGACTACCGGGAGGCCGTGACCTTGGCCCAGGGCGCCCAGACCGTCGCACCTGTGGGTAGCTCGGCCTACATCCAAGCGTCCGCGCAGGAGGGGCGGGCCTGGGCCCGGCTGGGAGCGGCCCGTGAGACGCATACGCAGATCGACCGGGTCGCCGTGCTGACCAGCAACCTGCCGGCGCCCGACCGGCCCGAGCATCACTATCAGTACGACCCGGCGAAGGCCGACGCCTACACCGCGACGACGCTGGCATGGCTCGGTGATCCCGCTGCTGAGCCGTATGCCCGGCAGGTGCTCGCCAGGATGCAGGCACCTGCGGACGGCCAGGTACGGGCACGCCGTGTGGCGTCTGCACGACTGGATCTGTCGCTCGCCCTGATAGCAGCCGATCGGCCGGACGAAGCCGCGAAGGAGACGTTGACGGCCGTCACGAGCGGCGTGCTCGTGCCCTCGAACTACTGGCGCGCCGCAGAGGTCATCAGCGCGGTGCAGACCGCCGGCGTCCCGGAGTCGGTCGAGCTTTGGGAGGCCTACAAAGAATTGTGCCGTCCGGCGGACGTACGCATCCCCCGTGACCCGGACTCGCGCCGAGGTGAACGCAATGTCAGCCGATAACGCCCGGATCCCTGCTCGCCTGCGCGCTGAGCGCAAGAAACGGCGGATGACCGTTCAGGCTGTCGCCGAAGCGTTCCGCGATCACGCGACCGAACGCGACCGGCAACGCCTCCCTAAGCTGAAGGACCTTTGCCGGACCATCCGCGGTCACGAGGCGGGCGAGCATCCACCCGGACCGCGCTATCGGATGCTGTACGCGGCCGTATACGGCATGCCGGAAGACGACCTCTTCGGTGAGGACAGGAATGCGCAGGCATCACTGTGGCGCGTCTCCGGCGTCGAGCTTGAGCTGACGGGTCGGCTCACGCTCGACGACGAGAACCGGCTTGTGCAGGCCACGAGACGCACTACACGGCCCGACTCGCGTGTCGTGGAGTCGTTGGCCGCCATCCTGGCCGAGCAGCGCCGTTTAGAAGACGCTGTCGGTTCAGCACCGGTCCTGCAGGTCGTCCGGATGCAGCTTCCGATGGTGCGGCAGCTCGTCGCCGAGGCTCGAGGCCCGGTACGCCCGAAGCTGGTCGACGTCGCGGCCCAATGGGCGCAGTTCTCCGGCTGGCTGAACATCGCCGTAGGGGACGCGTCGGCGGCCCGCATGTCCCTCGACCGCGCGGCCGAGCACGCCGAGGAGATCGGCGACGCCGCCATGGTCGGGACGGTGCTGTCGTGGAAGGCGTACCTCGCCGAACGCATCGGACAGATCGGCCCGATGGTCGGAATGGCGCAAGCGGCGCAGCGCAACCGCATCGGTCCGGGCCACGCGTACGACCTCTTCCTCGAAGCACGCGGCCACGCCCTCGCTGGTGAAACACGTGAGGCGGAACGGCTGCTCGGCGAGGCGCAGACGGCCGTGACCGACGCCGAACCCGCGAGTGCTCGGCCGTGGGAGTACTACTACCTGGAACCCGGCTTCTTCGCCCTCGAGGCAGGAGTTACGAACGTCTACCTGGGCCGGAACGATCCGAAGCGGAACGCGCAGGCCGTTGAGCATTTGACGGGAGGCCTGGCCGAGTTGCCCACCGAAATGCGCAACGCGGAGTGGGCCGGTGAGTACATCGCTCACCAGGCAGTCGCGCATTTCCAGGCGTCGGAGGCCGAGGCCGCAGGTGCGGCTGTGCTCGAAGCGGCAAGGATCGCTCACGCGACTTCCTCTGAGTCGCTGTTGAGGAGGCTCCGCGGTATTCACAGTCGAATGTCCCAGAAATGGCCGACTGATTCGGCCGTCACGGTCTTGCTCGACGCCCTACGTTGAGGTCCCTGTGTGCACCGACGCCTCGCGTGGTCGATCGCGCTCTCAGGACGTCGCCCGGGTCACCCACTCCAGGTACGCCTCCGAGCCTCCCAAGGTAGTGAAGGAGACTTCCGGGTTGTCCCATGGGTGTGCGGCGATGAGATGCGCTTCCAGGTCCGGATAGCGGTCCTTGGTCGTCTTGAGGGTGACCTGCCACTCCTCGCCGGTCCCGAATTCGCCGAGATGCCAGAATGCGGTGGCCACCGGCCCGGACACCTGCCCGGACGCGGCCAGTTTCGCCTTGACCGCCGAGTTCAGCAGGCTGATCGCTGCCTCACGACTGTCTACGGCCGTCGACACCTGCACGTATTTCCGTCATACAACGGAGCGTAGAGGCGACTGCGAAGAGCGTCAGGCCGCCGCGCGTCCCAGTTCGGGAGCGGCCCGACCGTCGCTGTTGCCACTTTGCCGTCGGTGTGGCCGGACGAACGCCCGGATCGTCTGATATGCCGCGTCACCAACGGCCGCAGAGTCCTGTGTTCTTCGATATGGGCCGCCGAGATGCCGGGGGCGGATGTGCGGAAGTCTCGGTTAACGTCGTGGGTTTCGCCCCGCATAGAGGGCAAGGCGCATCAAGTCGGGCGGTTGTTGGGGCGGTCTCCGAGACTTTTGTAGGCCGGGGAGGCGCCACCGCCATGGCTCCTACTCCAGGATCAGTTGCGCTGTCCGGACGATGTCGGTGGTGTGCCTGTCGATCTCGTGGACGACGAACGGCTCCTCCTTGACCATCAGCAGCTCGTCACCGTGCAGGGTCCACGAGCGGACGTCGTCCGCGCTGATCGCTTCGATGAGCCCAGGCGAGAAGAGTTTGGCGGCCCATTCCGGGTCGTCGGTGACGATCGCGAATCGCCGGTCGAAGTCGGCGTCGCCGGTCTCGATGGACGGCCGATGCTTCAGGCCGACCGTGCGCAGCACGTTCGAGACCGCCCCGCGCGCCTCGACCCGGGTCTCGGGACCCGGGCCGGGCAGGCGCAAGGAAGCTCCACGATCAGGCCGGTGCTCAGACGCGTCAGCCGCCACCGGCCCGTTCGACTGCCGCTCAAGCCCAGGGCCACGAGAGCTGTCCGGGCCGGTGAGAGCCCGTCGACGCGGTGCGAGGGGGTGTCGGCCTAGCCGTCGCCATTGCCACCTTGCCGCCGGTGTGGCCGGTTGAATGCCGGGATTGTCGGATCTGGCCCGTCGCCGGCGGCGGCAAGGTCCCCATGTCCCCGGCGGGTGTCAGGCCGTCGCGCGGTCGAGGCAGATGGCGGGGGCTGATGGTTGCTCTCGGAGGAAGCGGGCGGCTTCGCGGCGGTGGCGGGCGGGGCTGCCGAGGAAGGCGGCGTCGATGGCGGCGCGGCGGTAGAAGAGCTGGGCGTCGCAGTCGTCGGTCATGCCGATCGCGCCGTGGATCTGCACCGCCTCGGCGGCCGCGCGGCGCGCCGTGTCACCGGCGGTGGCGACGGCCTCCAGACCGCTCATCGTGGCGTCGCCGCCGCTGTCGGCGAGCCAGGCCGCGTGGTGGGTGAGCAGCCGGGCGGCCTCGACGTCGGTGGCCGCCGTGGCCAGCCGGAAGGCCAGGGACTGGAAGCGGCCGATCGGCTGCCCGAACTGGCGGCGTTCGCGCGCGTAGGAGACCGTAAGGTCGAGCGCGCCCTGGGCCAGCCCGACCAGGTAGGCGGCGTGCCGGATCCGGGCGGCGGACACCGCCGCGGCCCAGGCGTCCTCGAGCGCGCCCGGCGTGCCGATCCAGTCTCCGGTCGCCCCGATGACGGGGTCGAAGTCCACGGTGTACAGGTCGCCCTCGGCGATGTCCTCGTGCCGGGTGGTCGTGACGGCGGCGTCGTCGCGGGGGATGAGGCCGCACCGCAGCCCGCTCGGCGTCGTGCCGGCGAGGAGCAGGAGGTCGACGTCGGCGGCGAAGGGCACGTACCGTCGGCTCATCGCGACGGTGCCGTCCGTGGGCATCGGGGCGGGCTCGGTGAGGGTGCGGTCGCCCCGGTCCCGGGCCGCGACCGCGACCGTCGCGCCCTCGGCGATGCGGTCCAGGCCGCGGGCGCCGGCGGGGCCCGCGCCGCGCAGCAGGTCGGCGGCGAACAGCGTGTCGAGGAGCGGGCTCTGGTACAGCGCGGCGCCCGCCAGTTCGGCCAGGACGACGGCGTCCGAGAGCCCGGTGTCCTCGCCGCCGTGGGCGGCGGGCAGGCCCAGGCGCACCGCGCCGAGGTCGACCATCGCCTCCCACATCAGCCGGCGGGCCCGTGCGTCCTGCTCGGTCAGCGGGCCGCCGACCTGCCGGCCGCCCGTCCGGCGGATGGCGGGGGCCAGTTCGTCGGTGAACAGGCGCTCGAAGCGCTGCCGGATCTCGCGCTGCCGGTCGCTCGGTGCGAACCGCACGGTGGTCCTCCTCGTCTCGGTGGGGCGTCAGGTCAGCAGCTGCAGGCCGACGGAGGCGATCAGGTACTGCATGATCTCCGAGGTCCCGGCGGAGAGCGTGAAGCCGGTCGCCTCGCGGTGACCGTGCTCCAGGACGCCGTCGTACAGTGCCCGATCGTCCCGGGCGGACAGGACCGCGTCGAGTCCCAGCAGGTCGATCCCGGTGTGGGTGATCCGTTTGAACAGCTCGGTGGCGTACCACTTGGCCATCGCGGTCCCGACGTTGTCGAGACGGCCCTCGCGCAGTTCGGTGATGACGCGCCAGGAGAACAGCTCCGCGGCGCGGGCCTGCGCGTGCAGGTCGACGAGGCGTTCGGCGGCGCACGGGTCGCCCAGCTCGCCGATCTCGTCGAGGCGGCGCACGATCAGGTCGAGCAGCCGGCGGGCCTTGGCCTGGAACTCCAGGCCGGTCCGCTCGACCGGGATCACCTGGTTGATCACCTGGTAGCCCTCGTCGACCTCGCCGAGGACGTCGTCCCGGGTGAGCCGGATGCCCTCCAGGCTGACGTCGCTGAAGGCGTCGTCGGAGATGCTCGGGATCGTGCGGACGGTGACGCCCGGCGTGCGCAGCGGGACGACGAACAGCGTGATGCCGTGCGCGGCCACCTCGGACTCGGTCGTACGGGCGGCGCAGAGCGCGAAGTCGGCGAACTGCGACTTCAGGCTGTAGATCTTGCGTCCGTACAGCCGCCAGCCGTCGCCGTCGGGGACGGCACGGGCTCGCAGCGCGCTCAGGTCGGAGCCGACGCCGGGCTCGCTGTAGAGCACGCTCGCCGCCTGCTCGCCGCGGGCGAGCGGGGGCAGGAGGCGGTTCTTCTGCTCCTCGGTGCCGACCATCTGGATGATCAGGCCGACGATGTCGACGCTGACGATGTGCACCAGGTCGGGCACGCCGTGCCGGATCAGCTCCTCGGTGAGGATCGACTTCTCGACGATCCCACGGCCGAGCCCGCCGTACTCCTCGGGCCAGTTCACGGCGAGCCAGCGCCGCTCGCCGAGCCACCGGTACACCTCGAGCAGTCCCGGCTCGTCGCGGGCCGGCCGGTGCCGGACCTCGTCGACGACCTTGCGTACCGCGTCCTGGGACAGGAAGTCGCAGACCTCCCGCCGGAAGGACTCCTCGTCGGGACTGAGCCCGTACTCCACCGACATCACCTCATTCGTCGCCGGTCGCGCGACCGGCGGCAGCCTCGTCCAGGATTCGGCCCAGTTCGGCCGCGAGCGTGTCCACGTTCGGCTGTTGGAGCATCGTGTAGTGGGTGCCCGGCACGGTGCGCTCCACGATGTCGCCCGAGACCAGGGGCTCCCACCCTCCGTCGTACTGGCCCTCCTTCGCGCCGAGCGAGACGAGCGAGCCGTCGTAGTGGCCGGGCCGGTAGGTGAGGGCCGTGGCCGCGTTGGCCATGAACACCTGGATCCGCCGGCCGAGCTCGTCGCGGATGTCGGCGGGGATGCGGCCGCTGCGCTCGAGGGCGTCGACCACCTCGGCGGTCTGCTCCTCGGGGGGCAGCTCGACGATCCGCTCCCAGTCGACCTGCGGCGGCTCCTTGCCCTGCAGGCCGGACAGGTCGTGCGCGAAGGACTCCAGCATCTCCGTGTGCGTGGGCGGCTCCTTCAGCCGCGGAGGCACCGCCGAGTCCATCAGCACCACCAGGCGTACGGTCTCGCCGTCGGCCTGGAGCTTCCGAGCCATCTCGAAGGCCAGCGTCCCGCCGATGGACCAGCCGCCCAGCAGGTACGGGCCGTGCGGCTGAACCTGGCGCACGGCCTCCAGGTAGCGGGCGGCCATCGCCGGCACGTCGGGCGGGTCGGCCTCGCCGTGCAGGCCGACGGCCTCGATGCCGTAGAACGGTTGCCGCTCGTCGAGCAGCCCGGCGAGCCGGAGGTACGGGACGGCCGACCCGCCGGAGGGGTGCATGCAGAAGAACGGGGTGCGGTCGCCCTCGGTGCGGATCGGCACGAGCCAGTCGGGCGTCGCCGGCCCGGAACCGGAACCGGAGTCGCCCTCCGCGGCGCCGCCCCCGCCGCCTCCGCCGCGCTCGTCGATCAGCGACGCCATCTTCCGGATGTCCTGGGCGAGCAGCACGTCGCGGTTCTCCAGCCGTACGCCGGTCTGCTCCTCGATCCGGTTGAGAAGCCGGATGAGGTTGAGCGAGTTGCCGCCCACGGAGAAGTAGTTGTCGCCGGGGCCGACCGGGTCGTCGCCGAGCTCGAGGACGTCGTGGATCAGGTCGATGAGCGTGCGTTCCGTCGCGGTCGGCGGCCGGTCGGAGGCGTCGTCCCGAGCCGGCCCGGCCGATCCTCCCTCGCCCGTGGCGGGGAGCCGGGACTTGTCGAGCTTGCCGCTGGCGTTGCGCGGGATCTCGTCGAGCGGGATCAGCTCGGCGGGCACCATGTGCGCGGGCAGCTCGTCGGCCAGGCCGTCGCGCAGCGCGTCGACGTCGAACCCGTCCCCGACGACGTACGCGACGAGGCGCTGCCCGCCGGGGCCGTCCTGCGCCGCCACCGCGGCCTCGCGCACCTCCGGCCGGGAGGTCAGTGCGTGCTCGACCTCGCCCGGTTCGATCCGCAGGCCGCGGATCTTGATCTGGTCGTCGGCTCGGCCGACGAACTGCAGGTTGCCGTCGGACCGCCAGCGCACCAGGTCGCCGGTGCGGTACATCCGCTCGCCGGGCGTGAACGGGTCCTTGATGAACCGTTCGGCGGTGAGCTCGGCGCGGTTCAGGTAGCCGCGGGCCAGCCCGGTTCCGCCGATGAACAGCTCGCCCGGCACTCCCACCGGCACCGGCTCGAAGTTCCGGTCCAGGACGTACGCGCGGTGGTTGCCCATCGCGCGGCCGATCGGGGGCATGGCGCGCAGCGGCTCGTGCGGGCACCGGTAGTCGATGCACGCGACGGTCGCCTCGGTCGGCCCGTACCCGTTGTGGAACTGCCGCCCTTCGGTGTTCCACCGGTTGACGAGCTCACCCGGGAACGGCTCGAGCCCGACGAACAGTGCCCGCAGGTCGGGCAGCGCCTCGGGGTCGAGCAGCTTGAGGACGGCGGGCGGCAGGTCGGACAGCGTGACACGTTCCTCGCGCATCAGCGCGGTTAGCCGGTCGGGGTCGAGGAGCTCCTCGCGCGGCGCCGCGACCACCACGGCGCCGTGTCCGAGGGCGGCGTAGATGTCGAAGACGCTGACGTCGAACGCCAGGTTCGCGAACTGCAGGATCCGGTCGTCGGGGGTGATGCCGAACAGGTCCCGGCAGTTGGCCACGAAGTTCACCACCGCGCGGTGGCTGATCATGACGCCCTTGGGCGTGCCGGTCGAGCCGGAGGTGTAGATGACGTACGCCAGGTCGTCGGCGCCGGCCGGGCAGGGCGGCGGGCCCGGTTCCCGGCTCGCGAGCGCGTCTCGCAGATCGTCGTCGTCCAGCAGGAGAAGGTCGACGCCGTCCGGCAGCCGGTCGGCCAGGGCGCTCGTCGTGATCACCAGGTCGGCGCGGGAGTCCTCGAGCTGGAACGCGATCCGCTTCGGCGGGTACCCCGGGTCGAGCGGCAGCCAGGCGCCGCCGGCCTTGACGACCGCGAGCTGCGCGATCGGCGCGTCGGGACCGCGGTCCAGCAGCAGCGCGACGAGCCGCCCGGTGCCGACGCCGCGCTCCTCGGCGAGCAGGCGGGCCAGCCGGTCGGAGCTTTCCGTCAGCTCCGCGTAGGACACCGTCCGCCCTTCGAAGCGGACCGCGGGCGCGTCGGGCCGTCCGGCCGCCCGCTCCGCGACCACCTCGTGCAGCAGCCGTCCGTCGGTCGGGCGCGGCCGGGGCTCCGGGTTCCACTCCCACAGCATCCGCCGGCGTTCGTCATCGCCGAGGATCGGCACGCGGCCGATGGGCCGGTCGGGGTCGTCCGTGGCCGCGTCCAGGGCCGTGCGCAGGTGACCGGCGAGCCGCTCGATCCGGTCGGCCTCGAACAGCTCCGTCGCGTACGCGAGCCGGAACCGCGCCCCGCCGTCCGGCGTCTCGACCACCTGGAGCGTCAGGTCGAACCGGCCACCGCCGCAGGCGACGGGCACCTCCTCGACGGCCAGCTCCCCGAACCGCTCGTGCACCCCCTCGACCAGGGAGAACGCGACCTGCGCCGGGTCGGTGCCGAGCGCGTCGGCCAGCGTCCCGTACGGCGTGTCGCGGTGGTCCAGGGCCTCGGTGAGTGACTCCTCGGCGCGCCGTACGAGCTCGCCGAAGGCCGGGTCGCCGGACAGGTCGGCGCGCACGACGAGCGTCCGCGCGTACGGGCCGGCCGCTCCCCGCAGCGCCTCCTGGGTCCGGCCGTCCACGACCACGGCGGCGGCGAAGTCGTCCTGGCCGGTGTACCGGGCCAGGACCAAGAGGAGCCCGGCGAGCAGCACGCCGCGCGGGTCGGCGAGGCCGCGGACCTTCGCGTACAGCTCGGGCGGCAGCGCGGACTCGTGCACGGCCCCGGCCCACGACCGCCGGGCCGGTCGCGGGGCGTCGGTCGGCAGGTCGAGGACGGGCAGGTCGGCGAGGCGTTCGGTCCAGTGGTCCAGCTCGCGTTCGAGGTGCTCCCCGCCGCGGTACGCCCGCTGCCACGCGGCGAAGTCCACGGACTGCGCCGCCGGACCGCCGCCCTCCCAGGGGACCCGGCCGCACACCTCCCGTACGACGTCGCGGAGCGAGAAGGCGTCCGCGACGATCCGGTGGGCGGCCACTACGAGCACGCTCTCGTCCGCTCCGGTCAGGAGGAGACGGAACCGCAGGAGCGGGCCCGCGGCGAGGTCGAAGGGGTGCTCGACGGCCGCGCGCAGCACCTCGGCGCACCGCCGGTCGCGGTCCGGCCCGTCGGCCCCGCGCAGGTCCACGACGGGGACCGCGTCCGAGGGCAGGTCGTCCGGTGGGGGATCGACGATCTGGTGGGGAACGCCGTGCGCGCTGCCGAAGCGTGTCCGCAGCGGCTCGTGCCGGGCGATCGCGGCCGCCAGCGAACGCCGGATCGTCACCGCGTCCGGCCGGCCGCGCAGGCGCACGGCCACCACCTCGACCGTCGCCTCCGGCGGCAGCCCGGCCATCGCGTCGGACCACAGGCGTTCCTGCTCGAACGTGAGCGGGTGCCGGCCGCCCCGGTCCACCGGGGTGATGGGCGCGGCGGCGTGCTGCGCCGCGCGGCTGCGGCGCCACCGGAGGTCCAGGAGCGCCCGCCGCACGTCCTCGAGTCGGTCTTCCCTCTCCGTCACCGTCATCCCGGTATCGCCCCTCAGTCGATGTCGCCCAGCGCCTCGAGAACCGCGTCCACCACCGCGTCCGGCGTGATGCCGCTCCGTTCCAGGAGGTAGGGGTGGTCGCCGGCCATGGAGACGAACTCGTCGGACACCCCGACGCGGCGGACCAGCACGGGCAGCCGGCCGGCCAGCGCCTCGCCGACGGCGGCGCCCAGGCCGCCGTGCTCCCAGTGCTCCTCGACGGAGATCACCAGCCGGCTTTCGCGCGCGTGCTCCACGAGCGTGGCCACGTCGAGCGGTTTGATCGTGTGCATGTTCAGGACGCTCGCCGACAGGTCGCGCTCGGCGAGCCGCTCGGCGGCCAGGAGCGCCGCGTGCACCGGATACGGGCCGCACGCGACGAGCGTCACGTCCTCGCCGTGCCGCAGGACCTGCGCCTCACCGATCCGGACCGGCGGCGCGTCCTCGGGCAGCTGCGGCGTGGCCCCGCGGCCCAGCCGCAGGTAGACGGGGCCGGGCAGGTCGACGCTCTGCCGGAAGAGCTGCGCGGTGCTCTCCCCACCGGTCGAGACGAGCACCGTCATGTTCGGCAGCACCCGCATCACCGCCAGGTCCTCCAGGCTGTGATGGGTGGGGCCGAGGCTCGCCGCGGACAGTCCGCTGTGCGTCGCCGCGATCCGCACCGGCACCGCGTTGTACGCGATGTCGATCTTGACGAACTCCAGCGCCCGGGTGCTCGCGAACGTCGCCATCGTGTTGACCACCGGGATCCGGCCGCTCTTGGCCAGGCCCGCGGCGACGCCCATGAGGTCCTGCTCGGCGATGCCCAGGTTGATGTACCGGTCGGCGGCCGGGCCGAAGTCCGTGCCGTTGTACAGCCCCGTGTCGCTGTCCAGGCAGACCAGCCGCTGGTCCTCGGCCATCAGCGGCACGAGCGTGTCGCGGAAGACGTTCCGATCCGGAGGCGTCTCGTCACTCATCGTTCTTCTCCTCCTTCCGGGTGGTCTTCTGCAGGGTCGTCAGGGCGCGCCGTTGCTGGCGGTCGCTGAACTTCACGAAGTGGCTGCGCACGTCGCCCTCGATGTAGGGCAGGCCGCGGCCCTTGACGGTCCGGGCGATGACCACGGTCGGACGGCCGGGCTCGGGCGGTGCCGTCAACGCCTCGAGCAGCGCGCCCAGGTCGTGGCCGTCCACCTCCCGCGCCGTCCAGCCGAAGCTCCGCCAGCGGTCGGCGAGCGGTTCGAGTCCGACGACGTCCTCGGTACCGCCGGTGATCTGCAGCCGGTTGCGGTCGATCACGGCGGTGAGCCGGTCCAGGCCGAGGCTGCTCGCGGCCATCGCGCCCTCCCAGACCGAGCCTTCCTGGAGCTCGCCGTCGCCCATCAGCACGACGGTCCGGCGGTCGGCGCCGTCGAGCTTGGCGGCGAGGGTGAATCCGATGGCGAGGGGCAGCCCGTGCCCGAGCGCGCCGGACGGCACCTCGACGCCGGGCAGGCTGGTGTTCGGATGGGCCATGAACGGCGACCCGGCCTTTCCGTAGTCTCCGAGCCGTTCGGCGGGGAAGAAGCCGTACTCGCCGAGCGTCGCGTACAGGCCGATCGCCCCGTGCCCCTTGCTGAGGATCATGACGTCGCGGTCGGGCGCCTCCGGGTCGTCCGGGTCGATCCGGAGCACCCGCGAGTACAGGGTCACCAGGATCTCGACGAGGGACATCGACCCGCCCAGGTGGCCGCCGCTGCGCCCGGTGCACATCTCGATGATCCGTTCGCGGATCCGGGCGGCGCGGTCCTCGAGCTCCGCCAGTCCCCGCGGGCCGTCCGTGCGCGCCGCGCCGCCGGCGCTGGGCGTGCCGTCGGTGTGGCCGCCTCCGTCGGCCTGCCGGTCTCCGTCGGCCGCCGCCGCGCCGCCGGCCTGCTCGTTCCCGCCGGCCTGCTCGTTCCGGTCGGTCGTCGCCGCGCCGCTCGCGGTACGCCGCGCGCCGTCCTCGTCGGCCGGGCGGCTCGGCGGGACCGGTCGCGCGGGCTCCCGGTCGCCGGCCGGGCCGTCGGCGAGCCGGTACAGCGCGGTGGTCAGGACCGAGATGGCGCGGAGGTAGTCGGCGACCTCGGTCGACTCGTGGGCGGAGTGGTCGAGCTCGCTGTCGCCCGGTCCGTACGTGGCCATCGGCACGTGCCACTTCTCGGCGAGGATGTTGAGGTCCGCGGTCGCGGTCTTGAGCTTGGCCCCGGGGCGTACCCCGTGGGCGCGGATGCCGGCGCTCAGCGCCCGCACCACCGGGTCCGTACGGCCGACGCGGTGCGCGGCCACCGAGTTGATGACGGTCAGCCGTCCGTGCGGCGTCCGTGTCTGGAGCCGCTCGACGAACTCCTCGGCGTCGAAGCCCGGCGGCGTGCGGATGCTGAACTCGGCGTCCGCGCGGAGCAGGTCGCCGGAGAAGGAGATCAGGTCGGCGCCGGGCCGGTCGAACGAGTCGTGGCCGAGGTCGGGGCCGAGCAGGTCGAGGAGCGTCGCCCAGCAGCGGCCGGCCAGCTCGGCGGCCTTGGGCACCGGCCGTGTCGGGTGCATCGGCTCGCACTCCACCTCGTACCGCAGGTCGAGCTTGCCCTTGTAACCGAGCACGACGGTCGACCAGCCGCTCGGCTCGCCGATGATCAGGGTGTCGGGGGCCGGGAGCGATTCGCGGATCTTCATCGCCCCGCGGGACAGCGCGGTCTCCTCCTCGACGGCGCCGACGACGACCACCCGGCCGGGCAGGTCCGTGACGCGGGCCGCCGCGCAGATCATCGCGGCCAGCGGGCCCTTGGCGTCCGACGAGCCGCGGCCGTACAGCCTGCCGCCCTCCATGCGTACGGGGACCTCGCCGGGCACGGTGTCCATGTGCCCGAGCAGCATGACCGTCGGCCCGTCGCCGTGGACGATCTCGCCGATGGCGTTGCCGGCCTCGTCGACGTACGCGGAGAATCCGAGCTCGCGCATCCGATCGACGAGGAACGCCGCCAGCGCTCCCTCCTCGTACGACGGTGACGGGATCTCCAGCATCCGGCGCAGCAGGTCGACCGCGTACTCCTCCGTTATCGGATCGTCTCGACGGGGGGACTCCTCCGTCCTCATGTCGGTCACGCCGTCATCTCCTCGGTGTTGTCCTCGTCCAGTTCGATCCGGGTCGCCTCTCCGGACAGCGCTCGCGCCGCCGGGTTCGCGCAGCGGCCGTCGGCGATCAGCACGCGCGTTACCCCGCCCAGCAGCGCCTCACGGGCGGCGACCAGCTTGAGCCGCATCCCGCCGGACACGTCCGACGGCGCGCCGGTGGCCGGGACCCGGTAGACCGGCACCACGGAACGCTCGTCGGAGACGTCGGCGAGGACGCCCGGTGCGCCGGTGAGCATGATCAGCGTCTCGGCGCCGAGCGCGGCGGCGACGGCGGCCAGCGCCCGGTCGGCGTCGGTGTTGACCGGGGTGCCGTCCTCGGCGAGCGCCGGTGGCGACACGACCGGGACGAGACCGGCGTCGAGCAGTCCCGTCAGCAGGTCGGCGCGCACGGCGTTCACACGGCCGCTGTGGTCGTCGCGGACAAGGACGCGCCGGCCGTCGACGACGGCCCGGTGCACGGCCTTGCGGCGGGCCCGCAGGAGGCCGCCGTCCAGCCCGGTCAGCCCGACGCCGGGAACGCCGTGGGCGGCGAGGGCGGTGACCAGCCGGGGCTTCACCCGGCCGGCCAGCGCCAGCGTGACCACCTCGAGCATCGCGTCGTCGGTGTACCGGGCCGAGACGCCGTCGGGCGAGACGAGCCGGCGCCGCCGGACGCCCAGCCGCTCCGCCAGCGACTCGATGTCGGCGGACCCGCCGTGGCCCAGGACGACGTCCCGTCCCTGGCGGTACAGCTCCGCCACATCGGCGCAGACCGCTCCCGGATCGACGGCCTCGTGGCCGCCGCACTTGATCACCGTGATCCCGGCCATTGGAAATCCCCTTCGACTCGGGCGCCGGCTCAGTTCGGATGCAGGCCGGGGAACTCCAGTCCCAGCCGTTCGGGCCAGCCGAACCGTATGTTCATGGACTGCACCGCGTTGCCCGCACCGCCCTTGACGAGGTTGTCCAGCGCGCCGATCAGTACGAGGCGGCGCTCCGCGGTGTCCAGCGCGAAGCCGACGTCGCAGAAGTTCGAACCGGACAGGATCTTGGGCTCGGGCAGCCGGTAGACGCCACGGCGCTGGGCCACCACGCGGACGAACGGCTCGTCCCCGTAGTACTCCCGGTAGATCGTCCGCAGCAGCTTCTCGTCGACCTCGCCGACGAACCGGCCCCGGCACAGCACCTGGACGCCGCGCACCGCGTCCACGCCGGTGGCCGTCATGGTCACCCGCAGTCCGGTCGCCTGCTCGATCTCGGCCTCGTGGCGGTGCCCGATGGGGGCGAACACCCGAAGGACGTTGGCGCGTTCGGAGTGGGTGTCGGCGGGGCCGCTCGACGCGCCCGAGCCGCTGGACCCGGTGCGCGCGTCCACGGACACGTCCGGCTCCAGCAGGCCCACGTCGGCGACCGGCCAGAGCGCGAGGATCGCGGCGGTGGCCATGCACCCGGGCACGCTGATCCGGTCGGCGTCGCGCAGCTCCTTGCGGTGCAGCTCGGGCAGTCCGCCGACGAACTCGCCGAGCAGCTCCGGTGCCTCGTGCGGCACCTTGTAGTAGCGCCGGAAGACCTCCTCGTCCGGCAGCCGGAAGTCGGCCGTGAGGTCGATGACGACGTCGCCCAGCTTCAGCAGCCCCGACGCCTGCTTCATGCTCTCCAGATGCGGGACGGCCAGGAAGACCACGTCGTACGTCCCCAGGTCCTCGGGGTGGGTGAAGGTGAGGTCGCAGACGTTGCGCAGGTTGGGGTGGACCGAGTCGACACGACGGTTCGCGAACCGGTTCGACGTGGCCGCGCAGAGTTCGACCTCGGGGTGACCGAGCAGAATCCGGATCAGCTCACCGCCGATGTATCCGGAACCGCCGACTACGGCGACCCTGAGCATGATCAGACCATCCTTGTCAATACGTGGTCGGCTATTCGGCCGGCGACGTCGACCTGGTCGCCCATCGCCGCCTGGAACCCGGAGAACTCCACGCCGGAGTTGACCTCCAGGACCAGCAGCCGGCCGTCGGGCTCCTCGAGCAGATCCACGCCGGCGATGTCGGCCCCGACCGCCAGCGCGGCGGACCGGGCCAGGTGCTCCAGCTCGGGGGTGACGGGGCAGACCTCGGTGGTGGCGCCGAGCGCGACGTTCGTACGCCACTGGTCGCCGCGCCGGTAGGTGGCGCCGAGGACCTCGCCGCCGACGACGATCACCCGGATGTCGCGTTCGGGTGTCGGCACCATCTCTTGCACGTAGACGATGTGGGACTGTGGGGACGGGAGCGCCGCGACGTGCTCCAGGACGGCCGTCGCGGCGTGCCGGTCGTACAGCGCGGTGACCAGCCGGCCCCAGGACCCGGTGAGCGGTTTGATCACCGCGGGGTATCCCATCCGCTCGACGGCCTCCAGCGCGGACTCGGGGGTCAGGGCGAGCGCGGTGCGGGGCACGGGCAGGCCGGCGTCGCGCAGCGCGACCGAGGTGCGCCACTTGTCGCCGCACAACTCGATCGCGGCCGAGCCGTTGAGCACCTCGACGCCGTTCGCCTCCAGGCCCCGCGCCGCCGCGGCGGCGCGGACCTGGCCGATCTCCCGGTTGAGCGCGACGGGCCATCGCGGGGCTGTCCCGTCCAGCTCGTACCAGCAGGTACGGCTGTCGACGTAGTCGTACTTCACCGCCCGGCGATCGAACGCCGCCATGATGCGCTTCTCGTCGAGGCGCACGCGTGACGCGACGACGCCGATCGGCCCCGACTCCGCGGCCCCGCTCACTCCCCCCAGTCCTCCTCGACGTCAGGAGCGGTGGCGAGCCCGACCGGCGACGTCTTCACGACCTCGAGTTCGGAACCGCATTCCGGGCACTGCACGATCTCGTTCAGCTGGGGTTCGTTGTCGACACCGATCTGAGCGGAACATTCGGGACAGGTAGGCACGGTTCTCCCTTTCCTTCGACTTCACGATCCACGTTAGGGAGAGCCGCCGATGACCGGATCGGCCACGCGTTGATGCTGTGACGAGGAGGTTCGTCATGGTGATTACCCCCTCGGGCGGCGCCTCGGGATGGACTGGAGACGATCCGTTCACGTCGCCCGTTTGCGGGAGCAGCCATGTCAGACCGATCCTCGCTGCCCGGAATTCTCGTGCTGTGGAGCGCGCCGCGCAGCCGGTCCACCGCCTTTTTCCGAATGATGGCCGAGCGCGGCGATTTCACGCCGGTGCACGAGCCATTCTCTTATCTGGCCGAATTCGGATACGTCGATATCGACGGCGACCGCGTCACGTCCGAGCCCGCGCTCATCGAGCGGCTGCGGTCGCTCGCCGCGCGGAAGCCGGTCTTCATCAAGGACACGACCGACGAGCGGTACCCGGGCGTGCTCGCCGACCGGGAGTTCCTCACCACCGACGCCGTGCACACCTTCCTGATCCGGCACCCGCGCGACACGATCGCCTCCTACCAGAAGCTCAACCCGAATGTCGTCCGGCACCAGATCGGGTTCGAGGCGCAGTACGAGCTGTTCACGCAGGTCGAGCACGTGACCGGCCGCGAGCCGGTGGTCATCGACTCCGACGACCTGCTCGACCGGCCGGAGGCCGTGGTCAAGTCCTACTGCGAGCGCGTCGGCATCCCGTTCCTGCCCGAGGCGATGTCCTGGGAGGCCGGGGAGCGCAGGGAATGGGCGCCGTCCGGGCGCTGGCACGCCGACGCCGCAAAGAGCACCGGTTTCACCCGGATCACGGAGGAGAATGACGTCGACGTGGAAGCGCATCCCGTCTACGGCGACTACCTCCGCCACCACCTCCCCTTCTACGAGATGCTCCATGCCCGACGTCTCGCCGGCTGAGCCGCGTCTCGAAGGCACGCCCCGGCAGCGGCTGCGCGAGGGGATCTGGACCGGCCTCGGCCTCGCCGCCGCGTCCTTCGCGCTCGCGATCACGTTCGGGGCGAGCGCCCGGACGCTCGGCTGGGGGATGGCCCCGGCGATCGTGTGCTCGCTCGTCGTCTTCTCCGGCTCCGCGCAGTTCGCGCTCGCCACCGCGCTCGCCGGAGGAGGCGGAGCCGTCCCGGCGGTGGCCGCGGCCGCGCTGATCAACGCCCGGTTCATCCCGATGGCGGTGGCGGTCGCGCCGAGCCTGCGCGGCGGCGTCCTCCGCCGGGCGCTCATCGGCCAGACGGTGGTCGACGGCTCGTGGGTGGCGGCGCACCGGGGGGAGGGCCGCTTCGATCCCGAACGCATGATCGGCGCGACGATCCCGCAGTGGCCGGCCTGGGTGTGCGGCACGGCGATCGGCGCGGTCCTGCACCCGTCACCGCACGTCGTCCAGACCTTCGCCCTCGACGTGATCTTCCCGGCGTTCTTCCTCGTCCTGCTGATCGACGAGCTCCGCGAGTCGGCGGCGGCGCGGCGCGCGGCCGCGCTCGCCACCGTGATCGCCGCGCTGCTCGTCCTCGTGGTCCCGACCGGGGTGGCGCTGCTCTGTGCCTCGTCGGCGGCGCTGCTCGGTCTCCTCCCCTCCAGCGGCGCCGCCGACGACCGTGCCTCCGGCGAGCGCACCGGAGGGGCGGCCGACGAGCCCGCCGACAGCTACGCCGAGAAGGAGTGATCATGTCCCTCTGGCCGGCCATCTTCTCCGTCGCCGTCATCAACGTGCTGTTCAAGGCCCTCGGCCCCACCGTGCTCGGCGGTCGGGCCCTGCCGCAGCGGGTACGGGACGTCATCGCGATGCTGGCGCCGGCCCTGCTCGCCGCCCTCATCGTCGCCGAGGTCGCGGGCGCGCACTGGAGCAAGTTCGACTGGACCGTCGTCGCCGGCCTGGGCGGCGCGGGCGCCGCGCGGCTGCTGCGCTGGCCCGACCTGCCCGCCATCCTGTGCGGCGTCCTCGTCACCATCCTGCTCCGCCTGGCCGTCTGACCGACCGTGGTCGCTCGCGTCGAGCGCCTCGGACACAGGTCGGCCCCCGTCACCGTGTGCGGTGCGCGGGCCGAGTCGTTCGCGGGGAGAGGCGGATCACCTCGGTGGGGTGGCCGACGTCGTGGTAGCCGGAGAAGACCTCGACGCGACCGCCGTCGCCCACCTCCCTGATGGTGGAGTCGCCGCCGCGGAGGACGGCGCTGCCGCCGTCGGCGACCTTCTTGATGGCCGTCTTGCCCTCGCGGACGTCGACGCGACGGCTGTTGGTGACGTTCCCGATGGTGTGGTGGTCGCCGCGGATGGTCCTGCGCTCGCCACCGTTCACAGTGAAATGGCCGCTCATCGTGGAGCTCCCTATTCGTTGTCCCTATTTGTCGTGCGCCCTGACCGATGTACGAGGGCGCCGGGGATGACTGTGCGGGCCACGACCACTTCCGCACACACTCACGATGAGGTTCAGCGGGGGATGACCAGTGAAGATCCCTGGCGTTCACTGCGCTTAGAGGGCGGTGAACGCCAGGGATCTCGTCACCCGGCCTTAGCCGACTTCCTCAACGGTGGTCGGCTCATCGCGTACTCGTTCGCACTGTGGCGTTCCACGCGGCTTCGCCGTTCGCTCCGCGATCGCCGAGCGCGATCCGGGCGCAGGCGCGCCCCTGATCGAACAGTGACTGGGTGATGGTGGTGAGTCCTGCCCGGCTCGCGTCCGGGCCGTCGTCCCAACCCGCGACCGCGATGTCGCCGGGGACGTGGAGTCCACGGCGGTGTGCGCTGTCGAGGACGGCGAACGCGAGTTGGTCGCTCATGGCGATCACGGCATCGCTCGCGCAGGATTCGAGGAGGACATCGGCCATCGCTGCCGCTTCGTCGCGGTCGTTGCGGGCCACGACGGCCACCGGCAGGCAGTGCGGATCGCGTCCCGCGTGCCGACAGTGGTCGTAGACGCCCTGGAGTCGTTCGCGAGTGACCGGGAATTCCACGTGCTGGGGGTCCGGTCCGATCTCCAGCCTCGGTAGGCGATCGCGGCCGAAGGGCTGGCTGAGCACGGTCGGCCGGCGGGCACCGGGAAAGGTGTGCGCGGCCAGCTCGCGGGCGGAGGCACGGTTGTCGATGCCGACCACCTCGGCGCCGGGGACGGCGGGACCGCCGTGGACGGCGACCGGCTTGCCGAGCCCGCTCACGGTGGTGAGCACGGGGTCGGCGTCGACCGTGGTCCAGACGATGAAACCGTCGACGGATGCCGACCTGACGCGGTCGACATCCTTGTCCTCGCCGGTGGTCGGAATGAGGTTCAGGCCGATCCCGCGCTCGCGGCACACCTCGGCGACACCGGCCAGGAAGCGGCGAGCCTGCGGGTCCTCGAACGCGTAGGCGAGGTGCTCGCCGAGCACGACGCCGATCGCCTCGTTCTGGCGACGGCGCAAGGACCGTGCCGTCGGGTCTGGTCCCTGGTAACCCAGCTCGGCGGCGACCTGCCGGACCCGGCGCAGCGTGTCCGCGGCCACCCGATCCGGCTGGTTGTAGCAGTACGACACCGTCATCGCCGAGACCCCGCAACGGCGTGCCACCTCGGCCATGGTGACGCGCGATGACCGGGGACTGGACATGGGCCCATGGTAGCCGGATGTGTATCGTTAAACAGATGCGGATGACGTTGACTCGTGCGGGCGTCGCCCTCGGAGCGCTCAGTGGCGCCTGCTTCGTGTCAGTGACTTCGGAGAACCTGCCGGTGGCGCTGCTGCCCGACCTGGCCGCCGGCTTCGCCGTCCCCGACTCGGCCATCGGTCTGTTGGTCACCGGGTATGCGATCGTGGTCGCGGTCACGGTGGTGCCGCTGGTCGCTCTGACCGCTCGCTGGAATCGCCGGACGGCGGTCCTGGTCCCGGTGGCGGCGATCGCGGCGTCCAACCTGCTGCTGGCCGTCGCCCCGAATTACGGCGTCGCGGTGGTCGCGCGGGTGGTCTCGGCCGTGGGCCACGGGGTGTTCTGGTCGGTCGTCGCCCCGATCGCCGCGCGCATGCTCGGTCCGCAGCAGGCCGGCCGGGCCACCGCGGTGGTCTTCGCGGGGAACTCACTCGCGTTCCTGTTCGGGCTGCCGCTGACCTCATGGCTGGGCGCGACGGCCGGATGGCGGCTCACCGCCGTCGCCGTGGCCGGCGCCGCGGCACTGTCCCTAGCGGTGATCCATGCCACGATCGACCCACTGCCACCGGAAGAGGCCACGTCAGGCCGAAGACCGGCCGATGTCCGGTCGACCGTCACCGACCGATCCCTCATCTCCGTCAACCTGGTCACGATGATCGTGATTTTCGGGCACTTCACGGCGTTCACCTACATCACCGCGATCATCGCCCACTACGCGCACCTCACCGGCTCCACGACATCGAGTCTCCTCTTCGCACACGGAACAGCGGGTCTGCTCGGGTTGACACTGATCGGCCGGCACGTCGACCGTCATCCGCGAACCACCGCACTGATCGTCACCGGCGGCCTGACCGCCTGCATGCTCGTACTGCTGATCGTCGGCGCCGACTCCCATCTCGCCGCAGGCGCTGCGATCGTGCTGTGGGCCGTGCCCGCCGGTGGAATGCCCGTGGTGCTGCAGGCCGCGGTCCTGCGCACCGCCGCCGTCAGCAAGGACCTCGCCTCCGCTGTCTACATCGTCGCCTACCAGATCGGCATCGCCGCTGGAGCAGCGATCGGAGGTACCTTCGTCGATCACGGCGCGCTGCCCGCGGCGGTCGCCGTCACGGCGGTCTGCGGCCTCTCCGTCACCATCGCCACCGCCCGCTCCGTCGCTTTCAAACGAAGAGCAGCCGGAGCGGTGCCAAGCAAGGAAACCGTGTAGAGGTCAAGCGGGGGGACGGCCAGTGAAGATCCCTGGCGTTCACTGTTCTCTAAGGGCAGCGAACGCCAGGGATCTCGACATCTCGCGAGCGGTCAGCCCTCCCACTCGGCGTCGGCGATCTGCTCGGCCTCGCGCCACGGTGGCATGTAATCCAAAGACTTCGCCTCTGCCGCTATGACGTCGCGGTTCTCCCAGAGTTTGGTGGCGGCGTCGGCGTACAGGTCGAGGAGCGGGCGGGCGTCCGGATGGAGGTGCGCCTTCTGGATGGTGAACGAGCCGTCGATCACCCGGAGCGTGTTCGGGTGGTCCTCGCCGCGGTACTTGCGGTCGACGCCCGGCAGCGGCGACTGGAACAGCCGCTGCGCCGGGAGCGGCATCAGCTGGTAGTGCGTCGCGGGCACTCCCTCGGCCCGCAGGGCGCGCATGACGACCGAGCGGAGCGGCCCGGCGAACTCCGGGCCGAGGCCGAAGGGTTCGGGGTCGATCCGGAACCGCAGGATGTGCCACACGTGGGTGCGGTCGTCCGGCGCGGTGGGGACGTGCAGCCAGGGCAGCTCCGCGAGCCGGCCGAGGAAGTGCCGGACGTTCTGGTCGCGCAGCTCGGACTCGTGCCCGAACCGCGCGAGCCGGCTGCGCGTGAAGGCGCACTGGATCGCGGCCGGCTTGTGGTTCCAGCCGAGCAGGTGGGAGACGTAGCTGCGCGACCCGCGGCGCGGGATCACCTCGCCGAACTGCCGCATCATCGTCGCCCGCTGGTACAGGTCGGCGTCGTCGGTCGTGACCAGGCCGCCCTCCCCGCAGGTGGCGAGGTTCTTGCTGACGTTCAGGCTGAAGGTGTTGATCGCGCCGAACGAGCCGGCCGGCCGGTCGTGGTAGCGCGCGCCGTGGGCCTGGGCGGCATCCTCGATCACCGTGAGGCCGTGCCGCTCGGCCACCGCCATGAGCTCGGTGAGGTCGGCGGGCAGCCCGTGCAGGTGGACCACGATGACGGCCTTGGTCCGCGGCGTCACGGCCGCCTCGACGGCCGCCGGGTCGACGTTGAACGTCACCGGGTCGATGTCGGCGAACACCGGGACGGCGAACACGTGCAGGGGCGCGATCGCGGAGGCGATGAAGCTCAGCGCGGGCACGATCACCTCGTCGCCCGGCCCGATCCCGGCCGCCGCGAGGGCGAGGGACAGCGCCGTGGTGCCGTTGCTGACGGCGACGCAGTGCCGGGTGCCGGTCTCCCGCGCCCACTCCCGTTCGAGCCCCGCGATCTCCTTCTCGCCGGACGAGGCGGTGGTGAAGCGGCCGCTCGCCAGCACGCGGCGTACGGCCTCCTCGTCGTCCGGGGTGACCACCGGCCACTTGGGGATACGGCGGTCACGCGGAACGGTCCGCGTGCCGCCGAGCATCGCGAGCTTGTCCATGGTCACTCCCGGTCATAGGTCGGCCAGCACGGCCTCGGTCTGGTACAGGGCCTGCTCGGTCGCGCCGAGGATCGCGTCGTGCCGCCGGCGGAGCCGGCGGGGGGAGACGTCCCCCTTGCGCGTGAGGGCGGCGGTGATGCGCAGGGCGGTCCAGTGGTGCGCGACGCGGTCCACGGTCCGGCCCAGTTCGCGGAGGAACGGCGCGTCGAGTTCGCGCCCGGCGTCGGTCAGCCAGTCGGCGTGCAGCGCCGTCGTGGCCAGCACCCCGCCGGCCACGACGAACAGCTCGTCGGCGACCTCGTCGCCGCGGACGAGCCGCTGCTCCATGCCGCGCAGGAAGCTCTCCAGGCCGGGCAGTCCCACGTGGTCGTCGCCGTCGTCGGGGGCGGTGAACCCGGCGAGGTTGCGCAGCAGGCGCGCGGTGACGACCTCCCGGTCGACGGGCCGGAGCCGCGCGTGGTCCACCGTGACCTCGAGCCAGCGGTCCGCGATCGGGCTCTCGGCGAAGAACATGTCCCGGTCGTGCTGCGCCTCGTTGCCGGAGTGCCGGGCGGCGGTGAGGACCTCGATCGGCAGGTCGCCGTCGAAGCGCGGGGGGACCGTGTCGAGGACGCGGGCGGTCCGCTCCTCGTCGTCGAAGCCGTACACGATGACCATGTGGTTGGCGTGCACGTCCTGGTAGGCGGGCCGGAAGGGCAGCTCGAAGTTGTCCACCGCGACCGCGACGGGGGTGCCGGCGGCGACCTGGTCGCGGACCTCGGCCCAGCCGCGGTCGGCGTCTCCGGGCAGGTGCCACCGCGACGTGACCGGATGGTACGGCGCGATCGCCGACAGCAGGGAGGATCCCGGCCGGCACGGGTAGTAGTACTCCTCCTGCCGGAAGTCGCCCGGCGGGTAGTAGAAGCCCCACGCCGCGCCGAGCGCGTCGAGCGGGGGCAGGCCCTGGTGGGCGAGCAGCGTGGCGGCACAGGCGTGCAGGCAGCCCGCCAGATCGTGGCGCCAGGGCCGTACGCCGTCGAGGACGACCTTCACGGCGCGCCCACCTCCTCGGTCACGGGCAGCAGCGTCATGGCGAACACGTGGACGGCCGGGTTGTCGGGCAGCCGGATCGCGGTGAGCGGTGTCTCGCGGGGCACGGGCACCCGTTCCCGCCAGATCGCCGGGCCCATCCGTTCCTGCACGTGCCGGGGGTAGTGCAGGGCCCGGCAGCGCAGCCCGTGGCGTTCGCCGAAGCGGGGGTCGGTCTCCGGCCAGAAGTCGGACACGCGCAGCCACTCCGGGTCGATCGCGCCGTCCGCGTAGTGCAGCAGGACGAAGTCCTCCGTACGGCGCTCGGCGGCGGCGACGAGGTAGACCCAGTCGTACCGGCCGGGTGGCACGGGCACGAGCTGGCCCGCGCAGCGCACGTTGTCCGCCCCCGAGGGACCGCGGTCGGGGAACCGGAACGGCACGCCGCCGAGCACGGTCGGCGGCTCGCCGGGCAGCTCCTCGGCCGGGAAGGTGTTACGCCAGATGTTGAAGGCGCCGCCGGACAGGTCGTCCCGCCCGGTGAGCCCGGTGTTGTCGAAGAAGGAGGTCAGGTCGACCTGGGTCATCGACCCGGTCGTCTCCTGCCGAACGGACGTCAAGGGTCACCACCTCCAGGGGGAGATCTCTGCTTCGCGGCCCGGCGGCAGCCGCCAGAACGCGTGGTACTCGGGATGGACGGTGCGCGGGGCCACGTGCGCGGGCACCGAGGCGCGGACCGGGCCCGCGTACCGCACGTCGGCCCCCTCCTCGCCGATCCCGGCGAGGAGCTCCTGCGGGTCGGG
Source organism: Actinoallomurus liliacearum (assembly GCF_039542035.1). Classification (NCBI taxonomy): domain Bacteria; kingdom Bacillati; phylum Actinomycetota; class Actinomycetes; order Streptosporangiales; family Thermomonosporaceae; genus Actinoallomurus; species Actinoallomurus liliacearum. Next base: position 207,727 of record NZ_BAABHJ010000008.1, on the reverse strand, counting down.
CGCGTGCTCGGTGGGCAGGTCGACGCCCGCGAGCCGTACGGCGGGGACGCCGCCGCTCACCAGCCGGGCGCTCGCGGCGCGCACCGCCGCGGACACGTCGTCCGCGTCGTCGACGACCACGGCCCACAGCCCGGCGGGGTCGGTGAGCCAGCAGACGACCGGCGCGGCGGGCGGCGGCATGGCGGTCCAGGGAAAGGGGTCCGGCTCCCAGGGCGTCGCCGGGTCCCGCTCCATGGTCACCTCGGTGAGCGGCTTGTCGGGACTCGGCCAGTGCGTGACCACCCGGTAGCCGAGCGCCGCGTAGAACGACGGCAGGCAGCGCTCGACGACGGCGTTCAGCCGGACCCGGGGGACCGCGGCGTCCCGCGCCGCGTCCTCGATGGCGCGGAGCAGCCGGCGCGCCACGCCGCGCTTCTTGCCGGCCGGCGCGGTGGCGACGCGGCTGACCTCCCAGTACCCGGCCTCGTGCGCGCGGACACGGGTCGCGCCCGCGGGAGTGCCGTCCGGCGTCAGCGCGAGCCAGACGCCGATCCCGGCCCGCAGCTCGTCGGCGACCTCGGCGGCGGTGTCCCGGGACCCGTCCGGCGGGGGCAGTCCGTGGATCGGGTCCGATCCGTCGTACGCCTGCCGCGTGATCACCGCGACCACGCCGGCCCACTTGCTGATCGTCACCTCGTCGCCGTCGAGCCGGACGAACTCCAGGCCGTCCGGGTCCGGCTCGAGGTCTCCTGCCGCCGTCGTGGGCGGCCGCTTCAGGTCGCTCATCGTCCTCACCGGTAGCCGCGGAGCAGATCGGCGAAGCAGGAGGCCCCGAACCGCAGCGCATCGACCGGGACGCGCTCGTCCGGCCGGTGCAGCAGGCCCCGGTAGCCCGAGCCGGCGGGCAGCATGAGGGGCAGCCATCCGTAACAGGCGATGCCGAGCCGGGGGAAGAGGCGGGCGTCGGTGGACGCGGTCGTGACCATCGGCACCGGGACCCCGTCCGGATCGGCGGCGCGCAGCACCTCGGCGAGCTGGTCGTAGAAGGGGCCGAACTCCGGTTCCGGCATCGCCTCGCCCTCCACGATCACCTCGGCGTCGAGGTCGGCGCCGACCCGTTCGGACAGCGCCGCGACGAAGTCCGCCGCGCCGAAGCCGCCCGGGAGGGCGCGGCAGTCGAGCTCGACGGTCATCTCCTCCGGCAGGACGTTCGTCGCCGTACCGGCCCGGACGACCGTCGCGTTGACCGAGTGCCGCAGGATCGAGCGGAGGTACTGCGCGTCCGCCGCCGACAGCTCGCCGAGGGCGCTCTCGTCGGCCGGGTCGGCGCGCAGCCGCTCGAAGACGGCGGCCTGCGGTTCGGGCAGCGCGGCGCTCAGCTCGCGCAGCATCCGGTCGGCGGTCGGCGTGAGCACGGGCGGCAGGCCGCCGGGCTCGATCGCGTCCAGCAGGCGGGTCAACCGGCGCACCGGGCTGTCGGGGAGCGCGACGCGGGACGCGTGCCCGCCGGGTCCGCGCAGCGTGATCCGCAGCCAGCAGGCCCGTTTCTCCGCGACGACGATGGGGTGGAGGCGTACGGCGCCGTCCAGTTCGAGGTCCGCTCCGCCGTCCTCGCCGACGGCGTACCGCATGCCGTCGAACAGTTCGGGGTGGCGGTCGACGAGGTACCGCGCGCCGACCGCGCTGCCCGCCTCCTCGTCGGGCACGACCGCGAGCAGTACGTCGCCCGCCGGCCGGACCCCCTCGGCGTGCAGGCGCAGCATAGCCGTGAGCATCATGGCGAGGCCGCCCTTCATGTCGAGCGAGCCGCGCCCCCAGACGTGACCGTCGCGGACGGCGCCGTCGAACGGCGGGTACGACCACTGCTGGTCCTTGGTGGGGACGACGTCGACGTGGGCGTGCATGAGCAGGCCCGGCGCCGCGCCGCGGCCCGGGAGCCGGATCAGCAGGTTCGGCCGGTCGGGCTGTGCGGCGACGAGGCGATGCGGCAGTCCGGCGTCGGCGGCGAGGCCGGCGACGAACTCCACGCACGCCGCCTCGTTCCCCGGAGGGTTCGTCGTGTCGTACCGGATCAGTCGTTGCGTCAGCGTCACCGGGTCGGCCGCCGTGTCGAGTCGGTCAGGCATGCGTGACCCTTCGGTTGACCGAAAATGGCGGTGTACGGGCGCCGGAAAAGCGGCATCAACGCCGCTACCTGCGCCGTATCGGATGGGGACTAAGAGGAGCCTAACGCTGATACATCGTTGGCAAGGTCAGCCGCTTCGCGCCTTTTCGGGGAGATATTTGGACGCGGTGATGACGACGGATCACGGGTCTTGACGTACGTCTTTCCCGGTCATTCAAGATCAACATCGCGGCCGGTGAAGTGGGATTACTGGGCGTATAAACATCGGGTCACTGGCAAAGTGAACGTTTTGGGTATTGGTCGTGATTCGTGTTTATTTCGACATTGCTGGGTACCTCGCTGCAGGGTCAATCCGTGGAGGGCCGATGGTCGAGAAAGATCTGCACCTGTCCCATCTCGAAGTACTGGAAGCGCAGGCGATCTTCGTGATGCGCGAGGTCGCCGCCGAACTGCAGAACCCCGCGATGCTGTTCTCCGGGGGCAAGGACTCCGCCGTCATGGCGCACCTGGCGCGCCGCGCGTTCTGGCCGGCGCCCGTGCCGTTCCCCGCGCTGCACGTGGACACCGGGCACAACTTCCCCGAGGTCATCGAGTACCGCGACAAGTTCCTCGCCGACCTCGGTATACGGCTGGTCGTCGTCTCGATGCCGGACATGATCAGTGACGGCCGGCTCACCGAGCCGCCCGGAACCGTCAGCCGCAACCGCCTGCAGGGCACCGCCCTGGTCGAGGCGGTCACCGAGCACCGCTTCGACGCCCTGTTCGGCGGCGGACGGCGCGACGAGGAGAAGGCCCGCGCCAAGGAACGGATCTTCTCGCTGCGCGACGAGTTCGGGCAGTGGGACCCGCGAGACCAGCGGCCCGAGCTGTGGACCCTGCACAACGCCACGATCGCGCCGGGGGAGAACCTGCGCGTCTTCCCGCTGTCCAACTGGACCGAGGCCGACGTCTGGCAGTACATCGAGCGGTACGAGGTCGCGCTGCCGGCGCTCTACTACGCGCACCACCGGCCCGTCCTCAGCCGCGACGGCATGCTGTTCGCGCAGAATCCCTTCCTCCCGCAGGAGGAGGGCGAGGAGGCGCGCGAGATGCGGGTGCGCTTCCGGACGGTCGGCGACATGACCTGCACCGGCGCGATCGAGAGCGACGCGAGCACCCCGGCCGAGGTGATCGAGGAGATGGCACGTTCCCGGCTCAGCGAACGCGGCGCGACGCGCGCCGACGACCGGTTCGCCGAGTCCGCCATGGAGGACCGCAAGCGGGAGGGCTACTTCTGATGGAACTGCTCACCTTCGTGACCGCCGGCTCGGTCGACGACGGCAAGAGCACGCTGATCGGGCGTCTGCTCTACGACACCGAGTCCATCACCGAGGACCAGATCGAGGCGGTCGCCCGCTCCAGCACCCGCATGGGGCTGGAGGAGACCAACCTCGCGCTCCTGACCGACGGCCTGCGCGCCGAGCGGGAACAGGGCATCACCATCGACGTCGCCTACCGCTACTTCAGCACGTCCCGCCGCAAGTTCATCATCGCCGACGCGCCCGGGCACGTGCAGTACACCCGGAACATGGTCTGCGGCGCCTCGGTCGCCGACCTCGCGCTGCTGCTCGTCGACGTCCGGACCGGACTCACCGAACAGACCCGGCGGCACGCCTTCCTGCTATCGCTCCTCGGCGTGCCGCACTGGCTGATCGCGGTGAACAAGATGGACCTCGTCGACTACCGGCAGGCCGACTTCGACCGCCTGCGGGAGGAGTGCTCGCGGTTCATGACCCGTCTGCGGGTGCCCGACCTGGCGTTCATCCCCATCTCGGCGCTCCGCGGGGACAACGTGGTGACCCCCTCGGACACGATGGACTGGCACCACGGCGGCACGATCCTCGACCACCTGGAGACGGTGCACATCCGTTCCGACCGCAACATGGTGGACGCGCGGTTCCCGGTGCAGTACGTCGTGCGCCCGCGCTCGGACGACTTCCACGACTACCGAGGCTACGCCGGTCAGGTCGCCGGTGGCGTCTTCCGGCCGGGCGACGAGGTCCTGGTGCTGCCGAGCGGCATGAGCAGCCGCGTCGAGTCGATCGACACCGCCGAAGGCCCGATCGACGAGGCGTTCCCGCCCATGTCGGTGACGCTGCGGCTGGCCGACGACCTGGACGTCGCCCGCGGCGACCTCATCTGCCGGCCGGGGAACCATCCCGTGGTCACGCAGGACGTCGACGCGATGGTCTCCTGGATGGACAGCACGCCGGTGCAGCCGGGCGCGCGCCTGGTCCTGAAGCACACGAGCCGCAGCGTCCGTGCCCAGCTCCGCGAGATCGTCTACCGGGTCGACGTGAACTCCCTGCACCGCCAGAACACCGACTCGCTCGGTCCGAACGACATCGGCCGGATCAAGTTGCGCACGGCGCAGCCCATCATGTGCGACGACTACGCGAGGAACCGCACCACCGGCAGCTTCATCCTCCTCGACCCGAACACGAACCGTACGGTCGCCGGCGGGATGGTCGACACCCGAACCCAGGACTGAGGGAAGAATTCATGCGTGTACTCGTCTGTGACCGGCTGTCGATCGTCAGACACGGGCTGTCCGCCCTGCTCGCGGCCGAAGAGGACATCGAGGTGATCGACGAGACCGGCAGCGGCATCGACGCCATGGTCCTCGCGCGGCGGCACCAGCCCCACGTGGTGGTCACCGGGCTGGCCCTGGACGGCATCTCCGGCCTCGAGCTCGTACGGCGACTCAACCAGGAGGACCTCGACCCGAAGCCGCGGGTCGTCGTCCTGTCGATGATGGAGAACGAGGACACGATCTCGCGGGTCCTGCACGCCGGGGCGAACGGCCTGCTGGTCAAGGAGGTCACCCGCGAGCAGCTGGGCTCGGCGGTGCGCGCCGCGGCCGACGGTCAGACCATGCTGGCCCCCCAGGTCGCGACCCGGCTGGTGGACTGGTTCCGCCGCCAGGAGGCGCCGACGGAGACCCCTCTCCAGTCCGAGGTCGAGTCGCTCACCGCCCGCGAACGCGAGGTGCTCACCCTGTTCGCGCGGGGACTGTCGATCGAGGACGTGGCCGCCGAGCTGTTCATCGGCACCACCACCGTACGGACCCACGTCTACCGGCTGCGCTGCAAGCTCGGCCTGAAGGACCGGGCGCAACTCGTCTCGTTCGCCTACCGCGCCGGCCTGATGCAGGAGGCCCGGCGCCTGGGGCCGGGAGGGAGCGACCGCTCACCGGCCGACGGCCCGAGCGGCCGTCGTACCGCGCCCGGAGCCGACCGGAAGAGCCGCCCGCCGGTGGACGGGCCGCCCCGGAGGACCCCGGTGAACGGGCGGGTGGCGAACGGCCGCCCGCCGGTGGACGGGCCGGCCCGGGGCACGTCGGTGAACCGGCGGGCCATGAACGGTCGTCCGTCCCACGACGGATCACCCGGGAGCGGGATGGTCAACGGCCGGGCGGACAAGACGGAACACTCCACCAGGGCCGCGCGGACGCGGACATGACCGAACGCACCACCGGGGTCGCCCGGACGACGAGACCGGGCGGCCGCGCGGACGGACTGGAAGTTCGTCCGCCGCGCCGCCGCCCGGTCGTTCCGCGACCCTTCGGTCAGTGCCCGGGCAGCCCGAAGACGTAGAACGTCGTGCCGGGGGTGGCCCACTTGGCGGTGTAGCCGTTCCCCCAGTAGACGAGCCCGTCCACGACGGCCGGCCCGGCGAGTGACGAGCCCTGGCCCTTCCGGTCCCACAGGACCTTTCCGGTGGCCGCGTCCAGGGCGTACATGTGGCCGGTCGTCGAACCGGCGTACACCACGCCGTTCGCCACGGTGAGCGGCGCCTTGTCATGCCCCTTCGACGGATCGGCGATCTGCCAGACGAGCTTTCCGGTCAGAGCGTCGAGCGCGGAGAAGGAGCCGTAGTCGATCGTCTTGCCGTTCGGCAGCTTGTACGGGTGGGAGTCGGCGTTGGACTCGGCGACGTAGACCCGCCTGCCGTCGGTCGCGCTGCCCCACTGGATGCCGCCCTGCTGCCCGCTCGGGCCGGGGGCCGCGCTCCAGAGGATCTTGCCGGTGGCGCCGTCGAGCTGCCAGTAGATGCCGCTCTTCTGCCCGGCTCCGACCAGCACCCGCTGCTTCCCGTGGTCATTGACGACCGAGATGTGCGCGCCGTCGCCGAAGTCGGCGTCCGGGCCGTGGTCGGGCTTGCAGTTGTTCGGCGGTGCGCCGGGCAGGCATCCGGAGTTCCAGTCGTCGAACATCTTCGCGCCGGTCGACCACCGGATCTTTCCGGTGCGCAGGTCCACGGCGATGATCGAGTCGATGCGGTTCTCCGAGGAGAAGCACTTCTCCGGAGTGCCGCCGGCCTTGCGGCATTTCTCCACGCTGGCGGGGACGGCGTAGTTGTTCCCGGTGGTGATGACGACCGTCTTGTTCACCGGGTCGATGGCGGGGGTGCCGCTCCAGATCGCCGCACCGCTGTAGCCGCCGGTCGTCCCGCCGTTCGGCGGCTGGAAGTAGGTCCGCCACAGCACCTTGTGGGTGCGCTCGCTGATCGCCACCAGGTTGCCGCGGAACTTGCAGCACTGGTAGTTCGGCGCGGCCGCCTGGTCCTCCTCGCCCGACGCGATGCCCTCGTAGATGACGCCGTCGTGGACGAGTGGCGACTGGGTGAGCCAGGCCGCGAACTGCTTGTCCAGGACGAGCTTCCAGCGCAGCCTGCCCGTGGCGGCGTCGACGGCGAGCAGCCGGGCGGCGTCGGCGGTGACCGGCGGCGCCGAGCCGGTGGCGTGCAGGCCGTAGTGGTCGCCGATGTAGACGGTGTCCCCGGAGACGGCGGGGCTGGTCCGGGAGAAGCTCTTCTGGTCTCCGGTGTACTCCGACACCTTGTGCGACCAGATCACCCGGCCGGTCCGGGCGTCGTACTTGGTGAAGTACCCCCCGAAGTCCGGCACGTAGATCGCGCCGCCGACGACCGCGGGGGTCGCCGAGACGTCCCCGTGCATGGTCGCCGTCCAGCGCGTCGTCAACTGGGATGCGTTGGAGGCGTTGATCTGGTGTTCGTACGGGTTGCCGTGCGTGTCGTAGATGTTCTGGCCGCCGGACGGCCACTCGCCCGCGGTCCGCTGTGGCGCTGCGGCGTCACGCGCCGAGACATCAGAGGCGGAATGGGAGGTGCACGCCACGGCGCCCGCCAGCGCGCCGACGACCAGGAATGCCCCGGCCAGTGCCACCCACAGTCTTTGCAAAGGTCTTCCCGCTGGAAATCGCATAAGCTCCCTCCTTGACGGCTTATCCACGGTAACCGGCCGAAATGGGCGTGCTCCGAGCGCCGCCAATATTCGTCATATGGATGACCGGCGGGTAATCACGGCGATGAAGAGGTCGTGCCGGATAATCGGTCCGACGAATTCCGGATGACAATTCCTGCGATTCGTTAAAGTGGAACCGCAAAGCGATTATCGTCCCCAGCCGATGGGCAATCGGCCGGAGGGCGTCATGGGGAGTGCGGTCACCAGAAGATCATTCCTGCGGGCCGTCGGCATCGCCGGCGGAGCCGGAGTCCTGTTCGAGACGATGGGCGCACTCGGCCTGGCGCCGACGGCGGCGGACGCGGCGGGACGCCCGTTCGTCCCGCCGAGCCGCGCGGATTTCGCGCTGTCGGGCCGCAAGGCCCCGAAGGTCGTGATCCTGGGCGGCGGCATCGCCGGGCTCGCCACCGCGTACGAACTGGGCAAGGCGGGATACGACTGCCGCATCCTGGAGGCGAAGAACCGTCCCGGCGGGCGCAATTGGACGGTCCGCGGCGGCACCGTCGAACGCGAACTGGGCGGTTACGAACAGCGCGCCACGTTCGCGCCCGGGCTTTATCTGAACGCCGGTCCGGCACGGATCGCGCAGTTCATGTTGACGCTCGACTACTGCCGCGAACTGGGCGTGGCGATCGAGCCGTTCGTCAATCAGAATGCCGACGCCTACGTCTATTACCAGAACGCCGGGCCGATGTCCGATGTCCGGACGACGGACCGCGCCGTCAAGGCCGACACGTACGGCTACATCAGTGAGCTGCTGGCCAAGGCGACCACTCAGGGTGCGCTCGACGCGGAGCTGTCCGCCGACGACAAGGACCGGCTGATGGCGTTCCTCGAGGACTTCGGCGCCCTCACCCGCACGGGCGGCGAGTGGAGGTACACCGGCACCGACCGCCGGGGATACTCGGTCCTGCCCGACGCGGCCGACCACCCGGGCACGGTCCTCGGGCCGCCGCCGTCCCTGCACAACGTGCTCGCCTCCCAGCTCGGCCGGAACCTGTCGTTCGAACTCGGCTGGGACCAGGCGATGATGATGTTCCAGCCGATCGGCGGCATGGACCGCATCCCGTACGCCCTCGCCGACCGCATCGGCGGCCACCGCATCGAGTACCAGGCCGAGGTCCTGGAGGTGACGGACCAGCCGGACGCCGTCCACGTGCGGTACCGCGACGCGAAGGGCCGGCAGCGGATGGCGCAGGGCGACTACTGCGTGGCGACCCTGCCCGCCTATCTCATGGCGCGGGTCCCCAACAACCTGGGCGCCGCGGTGAAGGCGGCCCTGGAGTACCCGACCCGGGTCCACGTCGGCAAGCTGGGCCTGGAGTACCGGCGGCGGTGGTGGGAGGAGGACGACCGCATCTACGGCGGGATCACCAACACCGACCTGGACATCAGCCAGATCTGGTACCCCTCCCACGGGTACCACGGCAAGGGCGGCGTCCTGCTCGGCTATTACACGCAGGGGCCGGGCACCGACGCCTTCGACCGGATGTCGCCGGCGGACCGGATCAAGCACGCCCTCGCCCAGGGGGTGAAGATCCACGGCCCGAAGTACGCGAAGGAGGTCGTCTCGGCGTTCGCCGTGGCGTGGGACCGCATCCCGCACATCGAGACCGGGTGGGTCGCCTGGCCGTCCTGGACGAGCGGCCAGTACGACCTGCTGAACCAGCCGCACGGCCGCGTGTACTTCGCCGGTGAGTGGCTGACGCGCTTCATGGGCTGGCAGGCGGGCGCGTTCCTGTCCGCCCGCTACGTCGTCAGCGAGATCCACCAGCGCGCCCTCGCCACCCCTCGGTAGGACCCGTGAGGCCTTTCGCTTGGTAGAACGAATCTACGTAGATGTCATCTACCTAGAGCGGACGTCAGTCTCAGTTGATCAGGACGCGGTCCGTGGGGGCGTCGGAGTCCTTGGTCCAGCCGTCGTGGCCCTGCGCCGACCGCCAGCGCCGGCCGGCGTAGCGCACCTCGTGGATGCCGTACGGCTGGGCGTGCGCGACCATCCAGGTCGCGATCGTCCACCCGCTGCGGGCGTTGGCCGCGGTGATCCCGTCGCCGGTGTCCTTGCGCTTGAGCGTCTTGCGCAGGGTGTCGAGGGCCTGCGCCGACTGGTCCTGCTTCTTGCGCTTGTTCGGCGGGTACCAGCAGCGTACGGCGCCGGGCACGCGGCCGGTGTAGGCCGCGGCCATGACCCGGGCGTCCTCCTCGTGCCGGGCGTACGCCTTGCCGTCCGCGCTGCGCTGCACCCGCTGGGCCGCGTCGTGGACGGGCAGCCCGGTGTAGTCCTTGACCTTGACGAGCGCGTTGAAGAACCGGTTTGCGGCGTAGACCGGGTCCTTCAGCTGGGCGGACGTGCCCCAGCCCTGCGACGGGCGCTGCTGGAACAGGCCGACGGAGTCGCGGTCGCCGCTCTCGAGGTTGCGCAGGTGTGACTCCTGCAGCGCCGTCGCGTACGCGATGACGACGGCCTCTTCGGGGAGCTTCTTGCGCAGGGCCACGGCGGCGATCGTGGCGGCGTTGGCGGCCTGGTCGAGGTCGAGCGGCATGACTCCGGTGCTCGTACGGGCCTCGCAGTTGGTGCCGTGGAGATACGGACGGAAGTGGACGTACAGCGCGACACCGCCGCCGACGATGACCAGCGTGGTGATCAACGCGATGACGGCCAGCCGCAGCCGCCTCCCACTCGTCCGACTCACGGGCACGAAGGTACCCGTTCCTTACACCCTGCCGGACATTCATCGACGGTGCCGCCGCTATTCTCACCGGCATGACCGACACGTTCACCAGCCCGATCTCAAGCGTCATCGATGAGCTGTGGGAGCGCCGGGCCGACCTGAGCCCCGAGGACACCGACGCCCGAGCCGCCATCGTGGGCGCGGTCGATCTGATCGACGCCGGGCAGGCGCGTGTGGCGTTCGTCGACGAGGCCACCGACGAGGTGATCGTCGACGAGCGCGCCAAGCGGGCGATCCTGCTGAGCTTCAAGGTGCTGGGCATGGCCCGCGCGCAGGTGGGCGACTTCCACTACCACGACCGGATTCCGCTGAAGACCCGTCTCGACGGGGTGCGCGTGGTGCCCGGCGCCATCGCCCGCTGGGGGTCCTACCTCGCGCCGGGCGTGGTCCTCATGCCGTCGTTCACGAACATCGGGGCGTACGTCGACTCCGGCACGATGGTCGACACCTGGGCGACGGTCGGGTCCTGCGCGCAGGTCGGCAAGAACGTCCACCTGTCCGGCGGCGTCGGCATCGGCGGCGTGCTCGAGCCGCCGAACGCCAAGCCCGTCATCATCGGGGATGAGGCCATGATCGGCAGCCGCTCGATGATCGTCGAAGGGGCCCGCGTGGGCACGGGCGCGGTCGTCGGCTCCGGGACGAACCTCTCCGCCTCGATGCCGGTCATCGACGTGCAGACCGGCGAGGAGCTCGGCCGGGGTCGCATCCCCGACTGGTGCGTCGCGGTCGGCGGCACGCGGCTGAAGGAGTTCCCCGGCGGCACCTTCGGGATGCCCGCCGTGCTGGTGATCAAGCGTCTCGAGCCCGGTGTGCGGCACGACAAGTCGCAGCTCAACGACGTCCTGCGGGACCACGGCCTGAGCGCCTGACCCACATCCCGCTGAACGCGCGAGGTGCCGGGGCACGGCCCCGGCACCTCGGTCAGTTCTGATCAGGTGTTGTTGGCGAGGGCGAGCAGACGCGACGCGTCACCGTTGAAGGTGTCCTGGTCACCCGGGAACGTGCCGCTGTCGGCGTACTGCCAGATGGTGTAGAAGCTCCAGCCGTACGGCAGGGTGCCGGCCGAGCTGCTGTACTTCGCGATCCACAGCGGGCTGTTCGTCGCGAAGGTCGCGTCGTTGTTGCCGGTGCACGAGGTCCACCAGTCGAGGGTCGTGTAGATGACCGCATACCGGCCGGTCTTGGCGTGGTACTCGTTGATGAACGCGTGGATCCAGCTCTTCATCGAGGCCTGGCTCAGGCCGTAGCACGTGGCCCCGTACGGGTTGTACTCGATGTCGAGCGCGCCGGGCAGCGTCTGGTTGTCCTTGGACCAGCCGCCGCCGTGGGCGGCGAAGTAGTCGGCCTGCGCCGCGCCGCTCGAGGTGTTCGGCGTGGCGAAGTGGTAGGCACCGCGGATCAGTCCGGCGTTGTAGGACCCGACGTACTGCTGCGAGAAGTAGGGGTTCTGGTACGACGTGCCCTCGGTGGCCTTGACGTAGGCGAACTTGGCGCCGTTGCTCTTCACCGTGCTCCAGCCGACGTTGCCCTGGTGGCTGGAGACGTCGAGGCCGGGGAGCCCGGCGACCAGCGGGCTGACCGTGCCGTCGGAGGTGCTCCGGGCGGCGAGACCCGAGCCGGCGTGGTCCTTGTCGGGGTGGGTGATCGGGTTCGGAGACGCGCCGGCCGCGGGCGCGGCGGCGAGGACGCCTCCGGCGACGGCGAGCGCGGCGAACGCCGTGGTCAGCCTGCGGGCGATGCGGTGGCGGGGGGACGGGGCCACGGATTCCTCCTGGGGATCGGGAGTGGCGGGGGTGGGACTACCGTGCGGGCGGGTGGACTCGGGTGGCCGGGGGCGGAGTGGCCCGGCCATCAGGGGCGGCGGTCGGCGGCGCCCACGGCGGGGCCGTGGTCGCCGAGGCTCCGCGGTCCGGGCAGGCCGGATCGCGTGCCGGACGCCTCGGCGCGCGCGGCGTACGCCAGGCCGAGCGCACCGGCGACCTCCGACCGGAGCCGGGGGAGCTGGGCGTAGAGCGCGTCGCCGGGGCACTGCGTGGTGTTGTAGTCGCGGTGGCCGACGATCGCGGTGGCCGGGGAGAGCCCGTAGAGGTCGCAGAGCCAGGCGAGGGTCTGGACGAGCGAGTTCCACAGGGCGGTGGGCGGCAGTTCGGTGGTGTAGGTGCCCTCGTTCTCGATGCCGAGGGTGTGGCCGTTCTCGTTCGCGCACTGGGCGCCCATCACGTTCGCGCCCTTGCCGATGGCCTCGATGGAGCGGTTGCGGCCCTCCATCACGTAGCCGCCACGGCTGATCGTGAGCTGCTGCCCGGTGTCGCTCCAGCCGTTGGTGTCCATGTGGAGGTCCTGGCAGTCGCGGGACAGCTGGAAGGCGTGGGCGAGCGAGTAGTCGGTGGAGTTCGGGAAGGCCATGTGGTGCACGATCAGGTGATCGGGCGCCTTGATGATGGTGGCGGGTGAGGTCGGGGGCCGTGCTCCCCACTCGGCGCGCGTGTAGACGTACGGCCTGGTGGCGGCGTGTGCGGAGCGCGGGCGGGTCAGGTCGGCGGCGCCGAGGAGGACGGCGCCGCCCGCGACGGCGGCCGCGCGCATGAGCACGTCTCGGCGGGCGAGGTCGGGGCCGGTGGTGGCGGGGTCGGGCGGTGCGGCGGGCCGGCTGCGGGGGTGGGCGGGGGGATGGTCCATGGCGGGGGAGGTCCTTCCGGGCGAAAACAAACGGCGATTCGCTCCCTCTCATAGGTAAATAACCAACGAGGCAAGCCGTAAGTAAGTGGAAAAATCCCCTAATATTGCCGCCTTCGTTGGCAGGTCGGCAGATCCGCGCAGTTCAGGCTGATTAACGGCGCGGCCGCAGACCGCCGGGCGGCTGGCCGGATCCGGGCATCACTGGCGTAGGCTCAGGCCCCATGCGGCTTGATCTGACTCAGGACGTCGCGTCCCTGACCGCGGCGATCGTCGACATCGAATCGGTGAGCGGTAACGAGAAGGCCCTCGCCGACGCGGTCGAGGAGGCGCTGCGTGCCCTGCCCCACCTGTCCGTCGAGCGGGACGGCGACACGGTCATCGCGCGGACGTCGCAGGGCCGCAGCGAGCGGGTCGTGATCGCCGGGCACCTCGACACCGTGCCGATCAACCACAACCTGCCCTCCCGCGTGGAGGGCGACCGGCTGTACGGCTGCGGGACCGGGGACATGAAGGCGGGCGTCGCCGTACAGCTCAAGCTGGCCACCATCCCCGAGACCACCCGGGACGTCACGTACTTCTTCTACGAGTGCGAGGAGATCGAGGAGGAGCGCAACGGCCTCAGGCGCATCGGCCTGACCCGGCCCGAGCTCCTGCAGGCCGACTTCGCGGTCCTGATGGAGCCGTCGGGCGGCATCGTCGAGGGCGGTTGCCAGGGCACCATCCGCATCGAGGTCAAGGTCGCCGGCGAGCGGGCGCACAGCGCGCGGTCGTGGATGGGGACGAACGCCATCCACCAGGCCGCCGCGGTGCTCGACGTCCTGCGCGCGTACGAGCCGAAGCGGCCCGTGGTGGACGGCCTGGAGTACCACGAGGGACTCAACGCGGTGTTCGTCCGGGGCGGGGTCGCGGGCAACGTCATCCCCGACGAGTGCGTCGTCACGATCAACTACCGGTTCGCGCCCGACAAGTCCCTGGCCGACGCCGAGCGGTACCTCCGAAAGCTGTTCGACGGCTACGAGGTCACCGTGGTCGACGGCGCGCCGGGTGCGCGCCCGGGCCTGACGCATCCGGTCGCGGCGGCGTTCACCGAGGCCACCGGCGGCGCGGTGCGTGCCAAGTTCGGCTGGACCGACGTCGCGAGGTTCTCCGAGCTGGGCATCCCGGCCGTCAACTACGGCCCCGGTGAACCGAGCCTGTCGCACACCCGTGATGAGTACGTCGAGATTCCGCGTATCTTCGCGAGTGAGGAGCGGATGCGGGCCTGGCTCACTTCGTGAGCGCCGCCGCCGAGATCCGAGCGGCGCGGCTCATGACGTGGGCCGCGGCACCGACGACACCGACGACACCGACGAGTTCCCCCGGACCCCAGAGCGGCATCGACGCGGGAAGGTGGCCTGATGGGCCAGGTCCTGGCTGACGGATTGACGATCGCGGAGGCGGCCGAGCGCACCGGCGTCTCCACCCACACCCTGCGCTACTACGAGCGCATCGGCGCGTTCCGGGAGCCCCCGGAGCGCGATGTCAGCGGACACCGCCGCTACACCGAGCGCGACCTGTCCTGGATCACCCTGCTCACCCGGCTGCGCGCGACCGGGATGCCCATCGCGACCCTCCTGCGCTACGCCGAGCTGGCCCGGGAGGGCAACGGAACGGCCGCCGACCGCAAGGCGCTGCTCGTGGCGCACCGCGCGGAGGTGGCCGCCCGGATCGACGAGCTGCAGCATGACCTCGAGCTCATCGACCACAAGATCAACGCGTACGAGGAGATCGAGCGCACCCGCTTCGGCCGGTGACCGCGGGCCGTCAGACGCCGACCCGGGACGGCAGGGGGTCTCCCTCCGAGAACGTCCCGGTCCGGCGGATGACGTGCCAGCGCAGCGGGGCGCCCAGCACGGCCGTGACCAGCGACTGGATGACGACCAGGTACATCAGCTGCCGGTAGACGATCTGCTGGAGCGGCATGACCCACAGCGTCCTGAGGCGTTCGCCGTCGAGTTTCAGCGCGTACGTCGCGGCCGCCGCCTGCGCCGCGGTGAACGCCACCCAGGACACCGCGACGGTCAACGGGTTCATGACGAACATGCCGTACACGGCGAAGACGTCGACCACGGGGGCGAGGCACGGCAGCGCGACCTGGAAGATGGTCAGGTACGGCAGGCAACGGCGGCCGAACCGGCCCGACCGGCCGCGTTCGACCAGCGCCCGCTTGTGCTTCCACATCGCCTGCAGGGTCCCGTAGCACCACCGGTACCGCTGCCGCCAGAGCTGCCGCAGGGACGACGGCGCCTCGGTCCAGGCGAGGGCGGTCTCCTCGTACACGACCCGCCAGCCCGCCCGGCAGATCGCCATGGTCAGGTCGGTGTCCTCGGCCAGGGTCTCGGTGCTGAGGCCGCCGACCGACGCGAGCGCCTCCCGCCGGAACGCCCCGATCGCGCCGGGCACGGTCGGCATGCACTCGAGCACGTCGAACATCCGCCGGTCGAGGTTGAACCCGATGACGTACTCGAGGTGCTGCCAGCGGCCGATGAGGCCCTTGCGGTTGGCCACCTTGGTGTTGCCGCTGACCGCTCCGACGCGCGGGTCGGCCAGCGGGCGGACGAGGTTGCCGATCGTGTCGCGCTGGAAGACCGTGTCGCCGTCGACGAGGACCAGTACCTCGTGGGAGGCGTGCGCGATGCCGGTGTTCAGCGCGGCCGGCTTGCCGCCGTTCGGTCGCCGGACGAGCCGGACGTTCGCGAGCTCCCGCTCCAGCCGGGCGCCGATGACCGGGGTGTCGTCGCTGGACCCGTCGTCGACGATCAGGACCTCGATGGGCGCCGGGTAGTCGGTGGCGACGAGGGAGCGCACCGTCGCCGCCAGTCCGACCTCCTCGTTGTACGCCGGGACGATCACCGACACCGGCGGCGGAGGTTCCTGTCGCACGCCGGCGCGGCGACGGCGCTCGCGACGCACCCGCCGTACGTGGACGTGCGCGAACAGCGGGAGGGCGAGCAGCCGGAGCGTGGTCAGCACACCGGCGATCGCGAAGAGGACGCCGAGCCAGCCGGTCAGCCGGCCGGACCAGCGCTGGCCGTCGATCAGCGCCGTTCCGGTCACCTTGTCGAGGGTCGAGGCGGGCACGTCGGCGGACGGCAGCCGCATCGCCTGGCTGAGCGTGGTGAACCGGTACCCCTTGGCGGACAGGCGGGTCAGCAGCACGTCGAGGGCCTGCACCGTCTGGCTCCGGTCGCCGCCCGAGTCGTGCAACATCAGGACCGCGCCGGCGCCCTTCCGGGGCGTCGCGGCCTGCACGATCCTGTCCACGCCCGGGCGCCGCCAGTCCTCGGTGTCCTGGTCGGTGAGCGCCACGACGTAGCCCTGCCGTCCGGCCTCCTGCGCCGCGCGGTACTCGGGCGCCGACAGGCCGTCCGGCACCGAGGAGTACGGCATCCGCATGAGCCGGGTGTGGATTCCGGCCGCGCCGGCGAGCGCGCGCTGGGTCAGGTCGAGCTCGAAGCGGATGCGCCAGGGCGACGAACTCGCCATGTCGACGTGGGTGTAGGTGTGCGAGCCGATCTCGTCGCCCTCGCGGATGGCCCGGTCGACGATGTCGGGATGGTCGGCGACGTGCGCGCCGATGACGAAGAACGTCGCGTGCGCCCCGTGACGTCGCAGCACGTCCAGGATCTGCGGGGTCCAGCGGGGGTCGGGTCCGTCGTCGAAGGTGAGCGCGATCGTACGGCGGGGGGCCCGGACGCTCTCGGGGGCACCGCCCGACAGGTTGACGACGGGACCGCCGTCGGCGACGGCGGCCGGCGCCGAACCGCTCTTGGTGTACTCGTGCTGCGTCGACTCTCCGACGACGCCGTGGGCGTATCCCCCCAGCAGGAGACCGCCGACGAGCGTCAGGGCGCCGAGGAACAACAGGATCCAGTGGCCGCGTGGGTCACGCCGCCGCTTCTCGCGGCCCGTCATGAGTGCTTCGGGTGCGGGCTCTTCGTCAGCCCGACGCCCTTGCCCTTGCCGTGGGTGGCCGGCGTGGCGGTCGGAGCGGAGGTGGTCGGCCCGGTGGTCGGGGTCGCGGATGCCGGGGTGGGCTTCGTACCGGCGGGAGCGGCACCGGCCTTCGGGGAGCCGGACGCGCCGCCGGTCCGTGTCGGGCCGCTCGGCGACCGGGGATCGGTCGAGCCCGGGGTCGGGAGCGAGCTGCGGGCCCCGCCGCGGGGCATGAGCAGCTGTGCGGCGTGACCGTGGCCGGACGTGGCGGGACGCGCCTGGGGCCACGGAGTGAGCGGCACCCGCGCCCCGGTGGCCAGCCCGACCCCGATGAGTACGAGGTAGCCGGCGACGAGGCACCCGAGCGCGATCCCGGCACGGCGCATGATCCGTCCCCGTCGGCCCGTCGGATCGACGAAAACGGGGTCCGGCTCCAGGACCTCAGTCGCTTGGTTCACGGGAGGAGTCTAGAACCCGACAAATCGACATACATTACGAAAGCATCGTTTCTTCGCCAACGGGTATACCCCGAGGTCGGCCGAAAGCGGTCGCGTCGCTGGCTACGGTTAGGCCATGCGACCTGACGAGACGCCGCGCAGGAGACGACAGGGTCCCGTGACCCTCCGCGGCAACGCGATCCCCGCCACCACCACCGATCAGCGCCTGCTCGACTCCCGCGGCACCTCGGACTGGCTGCACACCGACCCCTGGCGGGTGCTCCGTATCCAGGCGGAGTTCGTCGAGGGGTTCGGCCTGCTGGCGGAGCTGCCGCGCGCGGTGAGCGTCTTCGGCTCCGCCCGTACGAAGCCGGGTTCGGAGGAGTACGAGCTGGCGGAGCGGATCGGCGCGCTGCTCGCCGAGGCCGGATACGCCGTGATCACCGGTGGCGGGCCGGGGATCATGGAGGCCGCCAACAAGGGGGCCGACGACGCCGGCGGCCTGTCGGTCGGGCTCGGCATCGAGCTGCCGTTCGAGCAGAAGCTGAACGACCACATCGACATCGGCGTGGAGTTCCGCTACTTCTTCGTCCGCAAGACGATGTTCGTCAAGTACTCCCAGGCGTTCGTGGTGCTCCCCGGCGGGTTCGGGACGCTGGACGAGCTGTTCGAGGCGATCACGCTCGTGCAGACCAAGAAGATCACCCGCTTCCCGATCGTGCTCGTCGGCACGGACTACTGGGGCGGCCTGATCCAGTGGATCAAGGATCAGATGCTGCCCGCGGGCAAGATCTCCCCAGAGGACCTCGAGCTGATGTACGTCACGGACGACCCCGACGAGGTCGTCGAGCGCATCAAACGCGCCCACGAGACGCAGGAGCGGGAACGGGAGGAGCGCGCGGCCCAGGAGGCCGACGCGGAGGCGGGAGGAAACGGAAGCTGATGCGCGTCTGCGTCTTCTGCTCGTCCAGCGGCCGCATCGACGGCCGCTACGTCGAACTGGCCGCCGAGGCCGGCGCCGAGCTGGCCCGGCGAGGACACAGCCTGGTCAGCGGCGGCGCCACCGTGTCCTGCATGGGGGCCGTCGCCCGCGCCGCGCGCGAGGGCGGCGCCCAGACCGTCGGCGTCATCCCCAAGGCGCTCGTCGACGTGGAGATCGCCGACGACGACTCCGCCGAGCTGGTCGTCACCGAGGACATGCGGGCGCGGAAGGGCGAGATGGACCGCCGGTCCGACGCCTTCCTCGTCCTGCCCGGCGGGCTGGGCACGCTCGAGGAGCTCTTCGAGATCTGGACCTCGCGCGTCCTCGGCATGCACGAGAAGCCGATCGCGATCCTCGACCCGTACGGCCTGTACGAGCCGCTGCGCGATCTGATGAAGCACCTGCTCGACGAGGGGTTCGCCCGGCCGCGCATCTTCGACGCGATCGGCTGGGCCACCACGGTCGAGGAGGCGTTCGACCACCTGGAACGCACGCCCGTGCGCATGCAGCCGACCGCCGAGGACTACGTCGAGTCCGAGCCCTGATCCGCCGTCAGGCCAGGCCGCGCCGCGATACGGCGGGTGGACGGGTGCCCTTGATCGAGGCCACCATGTCGAGCACCTGCCGCATCGCGTCGGCGTCGGCCGCACGGAAGACCCGGGCGCCGGCCCAGGCGAACACCGACGCGACGGCGGGCTCGGCCGCGTCCACGATCACCGCCCGCCCGGCCTCCGCGAGGCGCTCGGCCTCGTAGGGGTCCGTGACGCGGACCAGCACACCGTCCGGACGCACCCCGACGGCCCGCTCGGGCGCCGAGCAGAGCAGCGCGGCCCCGGTGGCCGCGGCCACGCCGGCGAACGCGTCCCCGATCAGCAGGTCGGCCCCGGCCCGTACGCAGGCGGCGGCCTGCTCCTCCGAGGACGGCGTCACCGCGATGACCGGTGCCCGCGGATCCGCCCGGACCGCGCGGACGATCTCCGGGTCGGCGGCGACCTCGGCGATGTCGGCGCCCTCCGCAGGGCCCTCCGTCATCACCGTGAAAGCGCCGGGAAAGATGACCCGGGTCCCGAGACGCAGCTCCATGGTCCTGATCGTGGCATATGCGGCGCGTGCGGCGTCCGCTGAGCGGGTTGACCCACCGTACCGCGTGGTTGTGGCACGATCGGTACATGCTTGTCACCATCACCGTGGCCCTCGCCGCGCTGGCCGTCCTGGCGGCGATCGTCGTCGTGGCCACCGGTGGCGGCGGAGAGCTCTCCGTCGAGCATCCGGACCATCCACGGCTGTCGCTGCCGGGCCGGCGCCCGGTCGGCGGCACGGACGCCGTGCTGCTCCGCCTGCCGATGGGGCTCTGGGGCTACCACAAGCAGATCACCGACGAGGCGCTGGAACGCTTCGCGCACGAGCTGACCGAGCGGGACACGCGCATCGCCGTGCTCGAGCAGGAGCTCGCGGAGGCGCGCCGGCACCTGAACGAGCCGCCGGAGCAGACCTGGCGCCCGGCCGTCCCGTCGGCCTCCCCGGCGCCCGACTCCATGGACCTGCGCGATCCGTTCGCGCCGTCCGATCCGCCGTCCTCGCGTGAGGGCGACCTGCCGCCGCTTCCGCACCACACCCGTGAGGAGCCCCGGGACCGCCCCGCGGATCCGCCGCAGACGCTGTGGGACCGGCCCGCGAATCCGCCGCAGACCGTGCAGGACCAGCCCGCGAATCCGCCGCAGACCGTACAGGATCGGCCCGCGAGTCCGCCGCAGACCATCGTCGACAAGGTCGTCTTCGACCCGCGGGCCGACCGCGACGCCGACGAGGGCCCGGCGGCCGACGACGAGGACGCTGCGGAACGAGCGGCCGAGACCGAGCGGCGGGAGGAGGACGCATGAGTGAGCGCAGCGAGCGAATCATGAGCGCAGCGCCTCTGGTCACTCCTCCGACGAAGGAGGACGCATGAGCAGAGTTGCGGTGCACGCGTCGGCCGACGTACCGGCGACGGCGGAGCAGGTGTGGAACGTCCTCGTCGACTGGCCGCGGCACTCCGAGTGGGTGCCGCTGACCCGCGCGGAGGGCGGGGCGGGTGACGGCGCGAGCGTCGAGGCGTGGACGGGCGTCGGTCCCGTCGGCTTCCTCGACACCATGGTGATCAGCGAGTGGCGGCCACCGCACCGTGTCCTGGTGCGACACACCGGCGGTCTCGTACGCGGCGAGGGACGGTTCGATCTCCTGGACCTGCCGGACGGCCGGTGCCGCGTCACCTGGGCCGAGCTGCTCGACCTGCCGCTCGGGCCGCTCGGCCGCGTCGGCTGGTTCGCGGTCGGTCCGGCCGCCCGCGTCATGTTGCGGACATCGCTGCACCGCCTCGCTAACATGTTCGAATGACTGTCATCGGACCGGACGGGCTGGCGCGGTGCCCATGGGGCGTCTCCGCTCCCGACTACATCGCCTACCACGACGACGAGTGGGGCCGCCCGGTCCGCGACGACCACGGGCTGTACGAGCGGCTGTGCCTGGAGGCGTTCCAGTCCGGGCTGTCCTGGCTGACGATCCTGCGCAAGCGCGAGGGCTTCCGGCGGGCGTTCGATGGCTTCGACCTGGAGAAGGTCGCGGCGTACGGCCCGGCCGACGTCGAGCGGCTGCTGGCCGACGCCGCCATCGTCCGGAACCGCCGCAAGATCGACGCGACGATCGCGAACGCCCGGGCGGCGCTCGACCTGCCCGACGGCCTGGCCGCCCTCGTCTGGGCGCACGCCGACCCGGCCGCCCCGGCGCCCAAGACGAGCAGCGACGTGCCCGCCACCACGCCCGGCTCCACGGCGCTCGCCAAGAAGCTCAAGAAGCACGGCTTCCGGCACGTCGGCCCGACCACCGTCTACGCCCTCATGCAGGCCTGCGGCCTGGTCGACGACCACCTCGTCGACTGCCACCGCCGCGGCGCCTACCGGTAGGGGACGACCCGGCAGGCGCCACGTGGTGAGGGTCACTCCGCCTTCGCGGCCTCCAGGACCGGCACTCCGGCGGCGCGGCGGGCGGGCAGCGCGGACGTCGCCCAGGTGACGACGGCGGCGCCCAGCACCACGGCGGCGAGCAGCCACCACGGCAGGTCCACCCGGATGAAAGAACTGCCGGTGGCGACGTGCAGCAGCGCGACGGTGCCGACGGCCGTGCCCAGGCCCAGCAGCACCCCCAGCAGGACGACCGTCGCGGCCTCCCAGCGGACGATCGACCGGATCTGCCGGACGGTGGTCCCGACCGCGCCGAGCATCCCGAACTCCTTCGTCCGTTCCGACACGCTCAGCGCCACCGTCGTGGCCATGCCGAACAGCGAGATGACCAGGGACATCGCGATGAACCCGTAGATCACGCGCACGCCCTGCCGCATGGCGGCCGCCGCCACCCGCACGTAGGCCGCCCGACCGTACACCCGGGCCACCGGAACGTCGGAGACGGCCGCCGTCAGGGCCGCCGCCGACGCGGTGCCCCGGACGAGGACGGCCGAGGTGCTCGCGCTTGGATCCAGCGTCGCCATCGTGGCCGGCGCGACCAGCGCCTGGTCGGCGAACAGGTGCGAGGGGTCGTGGTACCGGCCGGCCACGGTGAGCGTCACGTCGCCGCGTGTGCCGTGCACGACGATCCGGCGGCCCGGACGCAGGCCGTACGCCTTCGCCAGCGGGGACGTGACGCCGATCTCGCCGGGCCGCAGCACGGGAAGGTGCCCGCCGAAGCGCAGCACCGGCCGTACGTCGGACGCGCCGGTGACGGCCAGGAAGATCGGCATGCCGGGGTCGCTGTCGAACGCCTTGACCTTCGGCGACACGAGCCGTACCTCCGTCCGCGTCAGCGCGACCGCGGCGGTCACGCCGGGGACGCGCGCGGCACGGGCCGCCGTGTCGGTGGGGAGCGTCGCGGCCCCGTTCGACGTACGGCCGGTCCCCGCGATGACGTGGTCGGCGGCGAGGGCCTCGGCCCCGGC
Source organism: Actinoallomurus liliacearum (assembly GCF_039542035.1). Lineage (NCBI taxonomy): Bacteria > Bacillati > Actinomycetota > Actinomycetes > Streptosporangiales > Thermomonosporaceae > Actinoallomurus > Actinoallomurus liliacearum. The sequence continues at coordinate 185,549 of NZ_BAABHJ010000008.1, read as the reverse complement.
CGCGCGGGACCGGTCGTTGATGGAGGTGATCAGCAGCCCGGTGGTGACGACGAGCGCGACGCCGAGCATGAGCGAGGCGGCGGCCGAGGAGACCCGGCGCGGGCTGCGGACGATGGTCGCGCGGGCGAGCCGGCCCGCCTCGCCGCTGACGAGCATGCCGAGCCGTCCGACCAGGCCGCCGAGCGGGCCCACGAAGAAGGGCGCGAGCACGGCCAGCCCGGACACGCACACCATGCATCCGAGCATGATGAGCATCATGATCCCCACGGTCCGGTCGGTTCCGACGGACGTCGGGTCGTTCGCCACCGCGAAGACCGGGCCGAAGAACATCCAGGACGCCCCGAAGATCGCGACGGCGCCCGCGATCCGGGGCCACCTCCGGTTCTGGTTCTCCGTCGTCGCGGATCGGAGCGCCTCGATCGGCGCGACCCGCGACGCGCGGCGGGCGGGCCGCCAGGCCGCCAGCTGCGTGGTCACGACGCCCGCCGCGAAGGGGAAGACCAGTGAGATCCAGCCGACCGTGACCTCGCCGGCGGAGATGTCGAAGCCGTCCTGCGCGAACAGCCGGGTGAGAACGTCCGACACGCCGTACCCGACGAGGAGGCCGCCCGCCGACGCGACCACGGCGAGGACGAGCGCCTCGAGACGGACCAGCCGCCTGATCTGCCGGGGCCGGGCCCCGATCGCCGCCAGGAGGGCCAGCCGCCGGGTCCGCTGGCGGACCATCGTCCCGAAGGCGTTCGCGACGACGAACAGGCCGGTGAACACCGCCACCGAGGAGAGCATGCCGATCGCCCCGCCCACCGACGCGCCCATGCTCTGCAGCTCTGCCGACTGGTGGCGCCGCAGGCCGGCGGCGGTGCGCACGACGGCCGGGCGCATCGGCGCGGTCAGCCGGTTCCGGAGTTCGCCGGCCGGAACGCCCGGCGCGGCCTTCACCCACAGGCTCTGCCACGTACCCGGCGCCAGGCCCGCCGCCTTCTGAACGGCGGTGGGCGTGCCCAGGACCAGGTCGCCGGACGCCACGGACCCCCGGCCCTGGACGGTGACGACACCGACGATGCGCACCCTGCTCGACGTCTCGGGCAGCAGCAACGTCATCGTGGTCCCGGTCGCCAGGTGCCCGGCCGTCGCGACGTGCCGTACGACGGCCACCTCGTCGTCGGCGGCCGGGGCCCGCCCGGCCACCAGGTGGTAGGCGTTCAGGCGCGGGTCGGGGATCCAGGGGCGGAGCATGGTCCCCGCGCCCGCCGGGGGCAGCACCGGCCGGCCGTGCGCCCCGATGGCCGTGACCGGCACGGCGGCGTCCCCGGCGACCGCCGCGACGCCCGGTACGGAGCCGATCGCGCCGGGCCGCACCTGACCCCGGGGAACGGCGAACGACTCCTCCGGGTCCGCGCCGGGCGGCTGCACGACCACGTCCGCGTTGGCGTACTCGCTCGCGTCCGACCCGGACACCGCGGCCTGCGCCCGCAGTGCGAACTGCAGCGATCCCGACATCAGCCCCACGGAGAACAGCACGGCGAGCACCGTCGCGGTCAGCCGCGCCCAGTCCTGGGCGAAGGACCGGCGGGCGATCAGCCACATGGTCAGCCCTCCATCCGGCGCATGACGCCGTGCACCGCGTCGATCGTCGGACCGGCCAGCTCGTGGACGATCCGGCCGTCCGCCAGGAACAGCACCCGGTCGGCGTACGACGCGGCGAGCGGGTCGTGGGTCACCATCACGACGGTCTGGCGGTACGTGTCCACCGCCGCGCGCAGGAACCGCAGCACCTCTCCGCCCGCGGAGGAGTCGAGGTTGCCGGTCGGCTCGTCGGCGAACACCACCTCCGGCCGGGTCAGCAGGGCCCGCGCGACCGCGACCCGCTGCTGCTGGCCGCCGGACAGCTCGGCGGGCCGGTGGCCGAGCCGTTCCCGCAGCCCGAGCGCGTCGACGAGGATCCGGAACCACTCGCGGTCCACCCGTCGCCCGGCCATCCGGGCGGTGAGCCGGATGTTCTCCTCGGCGGTCAGCATCGGCAGCAGGTTGAAGGACTGAAAGACGAAGCCGAGCTTCTCGCCGCGCAGCCTCGTCAGCCGCGTCCGCGACAGCTTGGTGATGTCGATCCCGTCGATGACGACGGCACCGGACGAGACGGTGTCCAGCCCGGCGAGGCAGTGCAGGAACGTCGACTTGCCCGACCCGGACGGGCCCATGATCGCGGTGAACTGGCCGCGGGCGAACGCGGCCGAGACGCCACGCAGCGCGGCCACCGTGTTCTCCCCGGAGCCGTACGTCTTCACGAGTGAGTACGCCCGGGCGACGGGTAGCAGGGCGGTCGTCTGTGTCATGCCTCAAGCCAACCCGTGGCGGAGCCCGGCCGCACTGGCGCGGTCTGGAGCTTCCCGGTAGGGCTGCCCCCACCCGGCAGGGCCTACCTCACCTCGGCATCCCGCTCTACTGATCTTTCCGCGCGTCGCCGGTTCGCTGGTGGTGACCCACCCTCGACGGAAGAGCTCCGGCATGACGATCATCGCGTCGCCGCCCGACGCACGACGGACCACACCCCGCCCCACCGGCGGCCTGCCGCGTCGCCTCCCGCCGGAACCCCTCTGGTTCGCGGCGTTCTCGGGGTTCGCGGGCGTGTTCGCGGTCGTCGCCGGTCCCGCGGCGCATCGCACGTGGGGTGTCATCGCGGCGGTCGGGTACGCGATGGCCGCCGGTGTCTCCACCGTGAGCCGTACCGCCGGTCGCGGCTGCGCGTTCGCCGGTGCGGCGCTGGTCCCGCTCGTCGTTCTGGTCGTCACTGGAACGGCGCAGGAGGAGGTGGCCGTGGTGGCCCGGTCCGGCGCCCACCTCCTGCGGCACGGCACGCCGTACCCGGCGAGCGCCGTGCCGGCCGGCGCGTACACCGCGTACGACCCGTACCTGCCGGGCATGGCCGTGTTCGGGACCACCGGGCTCGACCCCCGTCTCCTGTTCACCGCCGTGTTCGCCGTCGCGATGGTCCTCGCCGGCCTGGTCGCCCGAGGCGGCCTTGAGCGGGGCGGCGTTGTGCGGGGCGTTGAGTGGGGCGGCCTGCCGGTACTCGTTCTGGTCTCGCCGGTCGTCGCGCTGCCGATCGCGGTGGGCGGCGACGATCTGCCGGTGCTCGGCCTGTCCTGCCTGGGCCTCGTACTGGCCCGGCGGCGCCCCGGATGGGCGGGGCCGGTCCTGGGCGTCGCCGCGACGCTGAAGCCGACGGCCTGGCCGGTCCTGGTGACGGCGCTGTTCCTGACAGGGCGGTCCGGCGCGCCGAGGTATGTCGGCACCGCGGCCGCGGTGCTCGTCCCGGTCATCGGCGTGCCCGCCCTGCTGGACCCCGCCGCCTTCCTGACCAACGTCGTGCTGTTCCCGCTCGGGCTCACGCCGGTGACCTCGCCCGCCGACAGCCCACTGCCGGGGCATCTGCTCGCCGGCCTCGGACCGGCCGGGCACGCGGTGGCCCTGGCGCTGCTCGGCCTTACCGCCGTGACGATCGCCGCCTGGCTGTGTCTCCGCCCGCCCCGGGACGCCGCGGACGCCGCACGCCGGACGGCGCTCGGCTTCGGCCTGGCCATCTGCCTGCTGCCCGCCACCCGCTGGGGCTACCTGCTCTACCCGACCGTGCTGGCGGCCTGGTCGCGTACGGTCGTGGCGTGAGCGGGACGGGGGACCACGGTGCGGGCGGACGCACGACGGTCTGGCGGTCGATGGCGCGGAACCCGCTGCGTTTCCTGTTCTCGGCGTGGCCCTGGCGGGCGTTCGCGTACGTCGTCACCGGCGTGCCGATCGGCCTGGTCTGGCTGGCGTTCACCCTCGCGCTGCTCGGCCTGGGCCTGCTCCTGACGCCCGTCGTCGCCGGGGTGGTGTTGCTGGCCTGCGTTCCGCTGCTCGCGGTGGCGCTGGCCGCGGTCGAACGCCGCAGGCTGCGCTGGCTGGACCCGCGCCCGGCGCCGTCGCCGCACGGCGCCGTGCCGCGCCCGGGACTACGGCCCTGGATCCGGTACCGGCTGCGGGAGACCGCGTCCTGGCGGGAACTCGGCTACGGACTCCTGCACGGGGCGCTGTCGGTGTTCGACGGCGCCGTGGTCTCGAACCTGATCGCCGTCGCGGCCGTGCAGATCGCCGCGCCGGCGCTGGTGGGCGGTGGCGACCGGATCCAGTACGGCTCGCTGGTGACGGTGGACACGCCGGGCGAGGCGTGGGCGCTCGTGCCGGTCGGGGTCGTGGTGGCGGTGGCCGGCCTCTACGCGCTGACGCTGCTCGCGGGCGCCCGGGCCGCGCTGGCCCGCGCGCTCCTCGTACGGTCCGGCGAAGCGGAGCTGGGGGAGCGGCTGGTCGCGGTGACCGCGTCGCGGGCCCGGATGGCCGGCGCGTTCGAGGCCGAGCGGCGGCGCATCGAACGCGACCTGCACGATGGAGCGCAGCAGCGGCTCACCGGGCTGATCATGCTGCTCGGACTCGCGCGGCTCGATGGGGATCGCGAGCTGATCGGCAAGGCGCAGGACGAGGCGCGCGCCGCCCTGGCCGAACTCCGCGACCTCGTCCGGGGCATCCATCCCTCGATCCTCACCGACCGTGGCCTGGACGCGGCCGTACGAGCCCTGGCCGAGCGCTCCCCGGTGCCCGTCGAGGTGGACGTCGACCTGCCCGTACGTCCGCCGGAGCAGCTCGAGTCGGCCGCGTACTTCGTCGTCGCCGAGGCCCTCACCAACGCGGCCAGGCACGGCGACGCCCGGCACGCCCGAGTGTCCGCGCGGATGCTCGACCGGCTGCTCGTCGTCGAGATCCACGACGACGGGTCCGGCGGAGCGGATCCGGGGCAGGGCACGGGACTGCAGGGCCTCGCCGACCGGGTCGCGGTCCACGATGGAACCCTCCGGCTGTCCAGCCCGCCGGGCGGCCCTACGATCGTCCGGGTGGAGATGCCGTGCGGGTAGTGCTCGCCGAGGACTCGGTGCTGCTGCGCGAGGGCCTCATCCAGATCCTCGGCCGGTTCGGCCACGAGACGACGGCGGTCGCCGACGCGCCGGCCCTGGTCGCCGCCGTCGCCGCCGACCCGCCGGACATCGTCGTCACCGACGTGCGGATGCCGCCGGGCCACCGCGACGAGGGACTGCGGGCCGCGCTGGAGCTGCGGCGTGACCATCCCGGCCTGCCGGTACTGGTGCTGTCGCAGTACGTCGAGCGGTCCTACGCCGCCGACCTGCTGCAGACCGGCGGCGGCGTCGGCTACCTGCTGAAGGACCGCGTCGGCGACATCGCGGAGTTCATGGACGGCCTGACCCGGGTCGCCGAGGGCGGCACCGTGATCGATCCCGAGGTCGTCCGGCGGCTCCTGTCCGGCCGGCACGACGGTTCACCGCTGCGACGGCTGACGGTCCGGGAACGCCAGGTGCTGGAGCTGATGGCCGAGGGCCGTTCCAACGGCGCGATCGCCCGCCGCCTGGTCGTCACCGAGGCCGCCGTCGTCAAGCACGTCGGCTCGATCTTCATGAAGCTGGACCTGCCACCGGCCCCCGACGACCACCGCCGCGTGCTCGCCGTCCTCGCCCACCTGCGCGGCTGACGGCGCGCACGGGTCAGGGGCCCGTGCTCTGCCAGTCGCGCACCTCGTGGGCCCAGGCGGTCAGGCCCGCGACGAACCCCGCGCGGTCCCGTGGGGAGAGGCTCTCCAGCACGCGCAGGAGCGGTGCGGATCGGCGCGCGATGAACTCCTCCATCACCGGGCGCTGCCGGTCCGGCATCGACACGAGCGTCCGGCGACGGTTGGCCGGATCCTCGCGGCGTTCGACCCAGCCGGCCCGGCTCAGGTCACCGACGAGTTCGCTGGCGGTGGACAGGGAGACGCCCATCCGCCGCGACAGCTCGGTGACGCTGAGGGACTCCTCGACGAACAGGTGGCTGAGCACCGCGCCGTGCCGGGCGGTGAGCCCGTGCTTCCGGAACGCCTCGTAGAACTCCGGCGGCATGTCGCCGCGCGCTCGCTGGAAGTACGCCGCCACCAGGGGGACGTGGGCCAGGACCTCCCTGATCTCCGCGGGCTCGGGACGGCGGCTCGCCTGCGGTGGTGCGTGCTCGGTCACGACGCCCAGTGTATATATTCGGAAATACGAAGTATTTGGGAAGTCGAAGGGAGACGTCCGTGATCCTCGTGACCGGAGCGACCGGGAACGTCGGCCGGCAAGTGGTCGGGCAGCTGCTGGAGGAGGGCGCCGAGGTACGGGCGATGACCCGCCGACCCGACCGGGCGGACCTGCCGGACGGGGTCGAGGTCGTCCGGGGCGATCTCGCGGAGCCCGAGACCCTGCCCGAAGCGCTGCGCGGAGTGGAGCGAGCGTTCCTGTTCCCGGTGCCGGACCGGACCGCCGGCTTCCTCGCCGCGGCGCGGGAGACCGGGCTCCGGAACGTGGTCCTGCTGTCCGCCTCGGCGGTCAGGTACGAGCGGCCGAACCCGATCGGGCGTCTGCACGCGGGCATCGAGCAGGCGGTGACGGACTCCGGCCTGTCGTGGACGATCCTGCGGCCCGGCGCGTTCATGGCCAACGATCTGCAGTGGTGGGCCCCGCAGATCCGGGCCACCGGGGTCGTCCGCGGGCTCGGGGACGGCGTGGCCGGGACGCCGATCGACGAGTGCGACATCGCCGCTGTCGCCGTCCGCGCGCTGCTCGACGACGGTCACGCCGGCCGGACCTACCTGCTGACCGGGCCCGAGGCGCTCACCGACCCACAGCGGGTGGCGATACTCGGTGACGTACTGGGCCGTGAGCTGCGGTTCGAGGGGCTGTCGGCCGAGGAGTACCGCGCCGCCATGTCCGCGCGCGTGCCCGCCCCGGTCGTCGACGCCCTCATCGCGATGCGCGCGGAGTCGAAGGAGATGGCCGAGGTGTCGCCCGCCCCGGCCGACCTGATCGGGCGGGCGCCCCACACGTACGCCGAATGGGCCGCCCGCCACGCCGACGGCTTCCGCTGATCAGTACCGGGTGTCCAGCGACACCTGCTCCCAGGCGTCCAGGTCGGCGAGCTGCCGCCGGAGCTTCTGGCGGATCCGCTCCACCGCCTCCGGGCCGAGCGGGAGACGCAGCGGCGAGTCCGGCTCGTCGACCGCCTTGACGATCGCCTCGGCGGCCTTGGCCGGGTCGTTCGGCTGCACGCCGTTCTGGTCGGAGAAGCGCCGCCGCAACGCGCCGGCCGGGGTGTCGCGGTAGTCGTCGATCGGGTCGGCGAACCGCATCGACCGGCCGGCGAAGTCAGTCCGGAACGGGCCCGGCTCGACGATGGTCACCCGGATGCCCAGCGGCCCGACCTCGCCGGCCAGTGCCTCGGACATCCCCTCCAGCGCGAACTTGGAGGTCGCGTAGATCGAGTGGCCGGGGTTGCCGACCGCGCCGCCGACCGAGGACATCTGCACGATGTGGCCCCGCCGCCGGGCCCGCATGTGCGGCAGCACGGCACGGGTCACGCCGATGACGCCGAGCACGTTCGTGGCGAGCACCGCGTCGATCTGTTCGCTGGACAGCTCCTCCAGCGCGCCGATCAACCCGTGTCCGGCGTTGTTGACCAGCACGTCGATCCGGCCGAACTCCTCGATGGCGGTGCCGACCGCGGCCGTCACCTGGGCCGGGTCGGTGACGTCCAGCGCGACCGCGCGGACCAGCTCCGGTGCCCGCTCGACGAGGTCCTTGACGCTCTGCGGGTCCCGCGCCGTGGCGACGACGCGCTCACCGCGGGCCAGCGCGGCGTCGGCGATCGCCCGTCCGAGGCCGCTGCTGGTGCCGGTGATGAACCACACGCGGGGGTCGTTCGCGGTTTCAGGCATGGTCGATCCTTCGAATCAGATAGTTTGAGACTCAAGGGAAAGTAGCTTGAGACTCAAGGATGTGTCCAGTGACCGGAGATCGTGGGGAGACGCCGCCCGACTCGGTCGGCACCGACCTGCCCCAGTGGATCGGACAGATGCCCTCCGGCGTCGACCCCGGCGTGGAGGCCGCCCGCCAGCGGATCGGCCGGATCGCCCGCCTCTTCGAGCACGTCCTCGAGCGGGCGGCGGGGCGGGAGTCGATCACCGTCGGCGACTGGGCGGCGCTGTCGGTCCTGCAACGATCCGGGCCCCCGTACGAGCGCACGCCCAAGCAACTGGCCGACGCGCTGGGCCTGACCTCCGGCACGGTCAGCGTCCGGATCGACCGCCTCACCCGCAGCGGCCTGGTCGAACCCGCCCCTGCCACGGACGGTCGCAGCCGCCCCGTCCGGCTGACGGAGGAGGGGCGCCGCCTCTGGAGCGCCGCCACCGCCCAGCGGACGCTGGAGGAGCAGCGCCTGTTCGGCGGCGCGCTCGCCCCCGACCAGGTCGACCGGCTGAACTCCCTGCTCGGCGCGCTGCTGTTCCGCCTGGAGGAGGAGTTCGGCCCCGCCCCCCGCCACGACCGCCCCCGCCCCGGCTCCTGACCGACCCGCGTCCGCTCCGGCTAGGCCGACGGGTGATGAGCGGAGCGACGGCCGAGAGCGGTCAGCGGCGCCGCAGTGCCGGGTCGAGCAGGGCGGGAGGGGTGTCGTGCTTCTCGTGCGCGGCCAGGTCGACGCCGGGAGCGACGATGGCGTCGATCGCGTCCAGCACGTCGGCGGAGAGCACGGTGTCGGCGGCGGCGAGCTGCGAGTGCAGGTGGGCCGGCGTTCGGGGGCCGATGATCGCGCTGGTGACGGCGGGATGCGCGGTGACGAACCCGAGCGCGAGCTGGATCATCGTCAGGCCGGCCTGGTCGGCGACCTTGGCCAGTTGCTCGACCGCCTCGAGCCGGGCGCGGTTGGCCGGGATGGACGTGTCGAAGCGCTCCGGCATGAACTTCGCGCGGGCGGTGGCGACCTCCCGGCCCTCGCGGATCGCGCCCGACAGCCAGCCCGAGGCCAGCGGGCTCCAGGCCAGGACGCCGAGCCCGTACTGCTCGGTCACGGGGAGGACGTGCGCCTCGATCCCGCGCTGGAGGATGGAATAGCTGGGCTGCTCGGTGACGTAACGGCTCAGGTGATTCTCGCGGGCGGCCCACTGGGCCTGGACGATGCGGTAGGCCGGGAAGGTCGAGGAGCCGAAGTACCGGATCTTTCCGGCCCGCTGCAGGTCGGTCAGCGCCGACAGCGTCTCCTCGTCACTGGTGGCCGGGTCCCACCGGTGGATCTGGTACAGATCCACGTGGTCGACACCGAGGCGGCGCAGACTGTCGTCCAGCGCGGTGACCAGCCAGCGGCGCGAGCTGCCCCGCCGGTTGCGGTCCTCGCCCATCGGCATGTTCGCCTTGGTCGCCAGCACGATGTCGTCGCGGCGGCCGGCGATGGCCTTGCCGACCATCTCCTCGGACTGGCCGTTGCTGTACATGTCGGCGGTGTCGATGAGATTGATCCCCGCGTCGAGGGCGGCATCGACGATGGCGGTGACGTCGTCCTGGGTGGTGCCCCCGATCGCGCCGAAGTTCATCGCGCCGAGAACGAGAGTGCTGACCTGCACTCCGGTACGACCCAAGGTGCGGTACTGCATGAGCGCATTCCTTACTGAGGCTGCGAGCGATCGCAGCCCCCGGCTGTGTCAATCCTCGTCCGCCTGCCATACTGGCCTATGCGGAACAGTGTTCCGCTAAACATACGGAACACTGTTCCGGTTGGCAAGCCGACGATGACGCAGCAGCAGGAAAGCGGCACAGTGACGGACATGGCAGGACAGGCCCCCCGTAGGCGGGCCGACGCCCGACACAACGAGAAGGCTCTGCTCGACGCCGCCGCAGCGGTCTTCGTCGCCTCGGGCGTCGACGCGCCGGTACGCGGGCGTCGGGCTGGGCACGGTCTACCGCCACTTCCCGACGCGAGCGGACCTGGTCGTCGCCGTCTACCGGCACCAGGTCGAGGCATGCGCCGAGGTCGGCCCGACCTGCCTCGCCGACGCGACCACCCCGTACGCCGCCCTGGCGCGATGGATCGACCTGTTCGTCGACCTCCTCGTGACCAAGCACGGACTGGCCGCGGCGCTGCGGTCGGACAGCGCCCAGTTCGACGCCCTGCACTCCTACTTCCTCGATCGGCTCGTGCCCGTGTGCACCGAACTGCTCGACGCCGCAGCCGACACGGGCGAGATCCGCTCCGACCTGGAGGCCTACGAGCTCATGCGCGGCGTCGGGAACCTCTGCATCGGCGCGGACAGCGACACCCGCTACGACGCACGCCGACTCGTCACGCTCCTCATCGCCGGCCTACGCCGCCCCACCGACCCGGATCCCTCCTGAACCTGGGAGCGGGAAGGGCTCTGGGACCCTCTTTCGCCTTCGATAGTGGGCGGTTCGGCCTTGACGATCTTCAGTTCCGCGGACAGTCCCTCTGTAGCACCCCTAGAGCGGGTCAGCTACTCCGCGACTTCGCGGAGGTCGTCGTCAACAGAAAGAGGCTTCCTATGTCCGCCACGAACGCGCAGGGAACGCAGAACGGCCAGGGTCAGCAGGACAGCACCGACGAGAAGTTCAAGCAGATCGTCGGCGGCACGAGCCTGGGCTACCCCCGCGGCTGACCGACAACCGCGACCAGCCGGTGACAGCGCGAACGTGACAGCAGTCGCGCACCGCGAGTGAGTTACGGGTCGGTCGATCCGAGCATGCGAAAGACGGTGGCCGGGCGACATGCCCGGCCACCGTTTGCGTTGGCTCCGCCCTCGACGGCTGTCGCCGGACGCCGTCAGGCGTCCGCCATCACCGCAGTTCGGGGCAGGGTTCATTGCAGGGTCAGCCGTCGGACCGCTGGGAATCCTTTCCCCCGCGAGTCCCCTTCCCCTTCCCCTTCGCCTTGCTCGTCATGCGATCGATGAGCTCCTGCTGTTCGGCCGCGCGGATCGCCGAGTTCAGCGTCATGTTGTCGCTCAGCCGTGCGAGGCGGTCTCTGATGCCCATGTCGATCTTCTCCCTCTTTGGGTCCCGTACAAGCTGTGGGACGTCTTAGTGAGAACTGTCCAGGGAAAAGTGGCTTCGGCGAGCACCGAGACGACTTCGGCGATGCCTACCTCGCCCACTCGCCCGCCGAGTGACCCATAACGCTTGGCGCTGTCCACCCGGGCGATGAATCGTCTCGGCCAGGTAGACACCACCTGGTGGGTGGGACGCGACCCAGGCGTGTCGCCGAGGGCTCCGGCGTCATCCCCGCCGAAGGCGGTCGTGCGGCCGGCGCCCGCGTACCCCACCTTCCTTGCGGGAGTTCCCGCGCACTCGGCGGGGGCCTCCCCTGATCACGGTGCTGCTGGGGGCTTGGGTCATGACTGCGGCGGACGTAACGCTCGGTGAAGCCACCGAAAACGCGTCTCTTACCGGCACGAACCACCCGGCAGCGCGAGCGTTCGCCGACCCTTTGAGTACGCCCCCGAGTGCGAGGTCGGCTCAAATCGGTTCTACGCGGTATCCATCCGGATCGATCAGCCACTTTGACGTCCCACGATGGCGGCAACGTCGCTACGGCGTCGGACGTGGGGCCGAGTCATGCCCCGCCACGGCCACCCGATTCTCTGACGCCACGAGGTCGGTCGGCCCGTACAGCGACTTCGCGCCAGGTCCTATCGTGTGCCTGCCGATGGGGGAGTGGACGCAACAGGTTCTCGGTGAGAACGGCGAGGCGTTCGGCGTCGCTCTTGTCGAGGGTCGGCAGGGGCCGATCGACCTGGCTGCCTCCGCTTCGCAGCGGCGGTCGGTCTGGCGTACACAACGCTCGGTGAAGGTGATCGGCAACGGCGAATCATCCCGGAACGTCCCCACTCACGACTCGCTTCGCCGAGTGTTTCGTACGGCCCGGCGGCGGACCCAACGCCGCGCGTCACCTCACGGCTCGGCGCTCTCCGCATTTGATGACAAAGCGTCGGCGCAGGCTCACCGGCCCCCGGTGATGGCACATCGGGTCGGCTGATCGGACCTGTGACAGAACCAGCGGCTCGGTATGACACGTCCGTCCGGGAGTTCGTGTTCTCCCAGCCCCTCAGCCGGGACGAAGCCTGCCGACAGCAGGGCGCCGATCGACGGGGAATTCGAGATTTCGGCGCCGGCGCGTACCACGGCCATGCCCAGATGGTCGTGTGCGAAAGCCGCAGCCCCCGCGAACAGCTCGGTGCCCAGACCGTGAGCCCGGAATCGCGGGGCCAGGAATCCGCCGGCTTCTCCTTCGCCGTGCACGTAGACGGAGCCGGCGAGCCCGCCGCTCCGGCGATCCATGGCGATCAGCCTGAAGTCGTCGTCCGGTCCCCGATACGGGCGCCCTCGACCCGGCCGCTGGGCGAGAAGGCGATCCCGGTGACCCTCCATGATCAGGCGATCGGGCGGCCACCCCAGCCACCGCTGCGCCTCCGGGTCACTGGCGGCGGCCGCGGCCATGTTCAGGTCGATGAGCGTGGCCGTCTGCAGGACGAGCCGCGGGGTGCTCAAGGCGTGACGTCCGCCGCGACATCCGCTGACGCGTCGGGCCCTGGCGGGCAGGGAGAGCATCCATCCTCCGGGGGCGGCGGGCCGCCTCAGTCGTCCTTGCCTTGCGGGTCGTCGGCGGGAGTGTCCTCCGGAGCCGAGTCCTCTCTCGCGGCGGAGGGTGTCTCCGCGTCGCTCCTCGTCCGCGCCTCAGTAGCGGGGTCGGGGGCGTGCTCCGGACCGGCCGACGGCTCCTGCTTCGGCTCGGCCGGTGTCCTCTCGGGTGACGGCAGTGCCGGCGAAGGCGGTGGTCCGTAGCCGGGCGGGGGCGCGTACCCCGGTGGCGGCGCGTATCCAGGGGGAGGCCCGTACGGCGGCGGCGGGGCCAGGCCGGGTGGGGGAGGGAAGGCGAACGCCGGTCCGGAGGGCGGCGGGAGGCCGGGGCCGCCGTGGCCCGGGACCGGGACGTGCGGTCCCGCGGGCTGGATCGGCTGAGAGAGACCCACGGCCTCCTCGTCGGGGCCGGTCGTGATGACGAGCCGGTCCAGATAGAGGATCTGCAGCGCGGCCAGCGCGATCAGCGCCAGGACGACCACGACGATCGGCGTGGTGAGCCCGACCTTCGCGTTCGCGCTGAACGTCTGCTCGACGCGGACCACCAGCTCGATCGGCGCCGTCCGCGTGTCGGGACGGTCGCCGATCAGGTACGGCCACAGCAGGCCCTGCCCGCCGATCAGGGTGATCGCACCGACGAGCAGGCCGGCCAGGGGCAGTGCCGGGACGACGATCGTCGCGAAGAACGACGGTCCGGCCGGGGCGCCGGCGGCGCGCTGCGCCCGCCAGCGCGCCGCGTGTCTCCGGCAGAAGAGCGTCAGGATGAACAGCGCGGGGACGCTCACGAGGATCGGTGAGAACAGGGAGGGGAACTTCCCGAGGAGGTGGAGGTCCCGCTCGTTCTGGTAGTCGGCGATGCCGAGCGGGCCGATGCCCACGAACAGCCACGGGGCGAACGGCAGGAGGAGCCATTCGCTGCGGCGGCCGAGCGGGCGGAGGCCGCCGATGCCCAGAGCGGCCAGGAACGCCGCGCAGACGGAGACGATGGCGCCCAGCAGCGGCGGGATCCACGTGTTCAGGTAGAGGCGGGCCGTGGACGCGGTGGACGAGCCTTTGGGCCCGTGGGAGAACAGCGCGGAGAGCCAGGGCCAGGAGCCCAGGACGGCGAGGATCAGGACGAGGGCCACGGCCAGCAGTCCGAGCACTCCACGGCCCGCGTCCGGCTGTGGGCCGGGCTCCGGTGCTCCGCGCGGGGGAGCCGGAGCGAGTTTGACGCCCAGGCTCGTCTTGATCGCGATCAGGGCCGCGGCCACGCCGAGGACCGCAACGGTCAGGCCGACGATGGTGGCCTGGGCCGAACCGAAGCCGAACTCGGCCCGGAGGAAGGCCACGTTGTACTCCAGTCCGACGGGAGTGGTCGAGCGCGGCGAGTCGCTCAGCACCGCCGGGAAGGTGAACGCCTGCATGCTCGTCGCGATCACCGCGAGCGCGACGATCGCCGCGACCGCGAGCATGGCCGGGGCGATCCGCCGGCCTTCGCCGCGGCCGTGCAGGACAGGCAGGAAGACCAGCAGCGCCAGGCCGCACACCGCGCCGAACGTGGCGGCGGCCGTGATCAGCGGGATGACGCCGAACGCCTTGTCGGGGCTGTCGATCCGGCCGAAGATCTTCGCGATCCCGCTCCCGCCGGCGCCCGCCTGGCCCATGTGCCAGGCGACGGCGACCGCCACCGGGGAGAACACCACGAGCGGCAGGGACATCAGCACCCGGCCGGCCCGCCGGGGCCAGGTGCCCGCCCCGTCCAGGGCGGCGGCGAGCGCCGGGCCGACCAGCACTGCGACGAGGACCGGGACGAGGGCGAGCAGGAGCCAGAAGCCGAGCGCGCGCCAGAAGTAGCCCTGCTCGAGCAGCTTGGAGTAATTCTCGAGGCCGACGAATTTGTGGGAAGGGCCGAAGATCTGCGAGTCCTGGAGGCTTCGCACGATCGTCTGGCCGGTCGGCACGACCAGGGTGACGAGCGCCAGGAGGGCGGCGGGAATGGTGAGCAGCAGACCGGCGCCGCGATACCGGTCGCCGACGGGTCGGCCTGTGACGGTTGGCGCCGGGGGGTGAGGGGCCATCGTCCGCTCCGCGTTCTTCCGCTGTGATCTGTCCTGTTGTGTATCAGTGCAGACGGTAACGGGGAAGTGCGGCGTTGTCTCTAATGCTCCTGAGCGGCGAATGGCCATCAAATATGACCATCATGGAGGATGTTCTCAAGAGCGTATGATCACCGATATGGCGGACAATAGCCACGAATCAGCAGGGAGTGCTTCTGCTGCGCCGCCTGAGCTCCGTGCCAGTACGGGCTACCTGCTGACCCGGCTCGGTGCCGAGTCGCGGCGGCGATGGGCGCGCATGCTGGCCGCGCACGGCATGACGCCGCATCACTATGGCGCCCTCATGACCTTGGAGAACGTGAAGGTCACCCATCAGCAGCACCTCGCCGAACTGATCGGTGTGGATCCGCGGAACGCGGTCTCGGTGGTCGACTTCCTGGAGCGCCAGGCGCTGATCGAGCGGACCCGGGACCCCGCCGACCGGCGCCGGCACACGATCAGGCTCACCGCGGAAGGCCGCACCACGGTCGAGACGCTGCGCCGCGCGGGCGAGGGGATCGAGCGGGACATCCTCGACGGCCTGACCGGCGACGAGCAGCTCGCGCTGCACACTCTGCTGCAACGGTTGTTCGAGGTGACCGTCGACCGCTGAGCGGTCCTCCGGGCCGCGCACCCGCCACCCGCACGTACGCCGTCTTTGAGGGTCGTCTGTGCGGGGCGAAATCAACCGGAAAGCGAAGTTTCGGGTGCTGGTGGGCCGCGTTTTTCGGGGAGATTCGTCCCGATGCTGGCCCTGTGGTGACTCTTGACCGTAGTCTCCCGCGAACAAGCCGTGACCTCCCGCCGGCGTGCCGTCGGCGGATCCAGAGCCCATAGTGGAAGAAGGCCATGACCGAACCTGCGCCTGCCACCGCCTCCGCCGACGTGTCGCCGGGCGGCTGTCCCGCCCACGCCGACGTACTGCCGCTGTACGGGCCGCGGTTCCTGCGGAATCCGTCGGAGCTGTACCGCGAGATGCGACAGGAGCACGGCTCGGTCGTGCCCGTGGTGCTCGAGGGGGACATCCCCGCCTGGTTCGTGATCGGCTACCGGGAGGTTCATCACGTGCTGAGCCACCCGGAGGTCTTCGCCCGCGACTGCCGCCGCTGGAACGAATGGGACAACATCCCGCCCGACTGGCCCTTGCGGCCCTTCGTCGGCTACCAGCCCTCCACACTGTTCGCCGAAGGCGACGAGCACCGGCGCCGCGCGGGCGCGATCAGCAACAGCCTGTTCGTCGTCGACCAGTTCGACCTGCGGAACAAGTCCGAGAAGATCGCCGATGAACTGATCGACGCGTTCGCCATGCGGGGAGAGGCCGAACTGATGGCCGAGTACGCGCACCCGCTGCCGCTGCTCGTCCTCGCCAGGATGTTCGGCCTGCCCGAGGCGGAGACGCCGGGCCTGCTACGGGACATGATGACCACGGTCAACGGCGACGAGGGCGCGCTCGACGCGTACCAGGGCATCTGCGCGACCATGGAGCGGCTGGTGGCGCACAAGGCCGAGCAGCCCGGCGCGGACTTCGTCACGCGCATGATGAACGATTCCGCCGACCTGACGGAAGAGGAGCTCATCGCGGACCTGGTCCTCGTGATGACCGCGGCCCAGCAGCCGATGGCGTACTGGATCGGCAACACCGTCCGGCTGATGCTGACCGACGACCGGTTCTCCCTGAACCTCGCGGGCGGCCGCCGCAGCGTCGGCCAGGCGCTCAACGAGGTGCTGTGGGAGGACACCCCCACGCAGAACTACCTGGGCCGGTGGGCCGCCCGGCCGGTCCACCTCGGCGGGCAGCAGATCAACACCGGCGACCTGCTCGTCCTGGGCCTGGCGGCGGCCAACAGCGACCCGCGCGTACGGCCCGCCGCCGATGCCCCGGCGGTCGGCAACCAGGCCATGATGTCGTTCAGTTACGGCGAGCACCGGTGCCCGTTCCCGGCACCGGAGCTCGCCGAGGTGATCTGCGAGGCCGCCGTCGAGGTGCTCCTCGACCGGCTGCCGGACGTGCTGCTGGCGGTGGACCCCGGGGATCTGGAGTGGTCGCCGTCCGTGTGGATGCGCGGCCTGGTCGACCTGCCGGTGAGGTTCGCCCCGTCGTACGTCTCCGGCTGATCAGCCGGAGACTGCCGGGGCCGCCGCCGCAGAGGAGGAGCCGACGGCCGCCGGCCGGAACTCCAGCGGCAGCGTCACGAGGCCGCGGGTGAACACCCCCTGTTCGGGCGGCGCGGCGCCGTCCCGGAACGCGATGTCGTCCATGGCGTCCAGCAACTGGTTGGTCGCCACCTCGACCTCCGTCTTGGCCAGCAGCGCGCCGACGCAGAAGTGACGCCCGAGGGCGAAGGCCAGGTGGTCGGCGGCCGCGGAGAACGCGGTCGAGGCGGCGAGGTCGTCGCGGAAGACGTCGAACACCTCCGGGCGGGAGAAGCGCCGGGGGTCGCGATTGGCGGCGCCGACCGCGCACACGACGGTGCCGCCGGCGGGTACGGTGCCGCCGCTGAGCGTGACGTCCTCGGCCACCTGACGGATGACCATGTGCACCGGCGGGGTGTACCGCAGCGTCTCGGCGAACGCCTTCGGGATGAGCGTGCGGTCGCGGCGGACGGCGGCGAGCTGGTCGGGGTGCGCGAGGAGGTTCCGGAAGAGGCCGGAGACGGCCCGGTCGGTGGTCTCGCCGCCCGCGGCGAGCAGCAGGCTGCAGAAGGCCCGGATGTCGTCGTCGGTCATCCTGGTGCCGTCGATCTCGGCGGCGCAGAGCGTCGACAGCAGGTCCTCCCCAGGGTTCGCCCGGCGCTCCTGGATGATCGGAATGAGGTACTCGCCCAGCTCGCGGCGGGTCCGCTCGCCGTCCGCCGCCACCTCCGGGTCGCCGGCCAGGTTGCCGAAGACTGCGATGATCGAGGTGTACCACCGGTGGAACCGGTCGTGATCCGCCTTGTCCAGGCCCAGCATGTCGGCGATGACGTTGATCGGGAACCGGGTCGAGAATTCCGCGACCAGATCGACGGTTCCACGGCCCGCGAAACGCTCAATGAGTTCGCGGGAGTTGCGCTCGATGACCGGCAGGAATTTCTCCTGCAGCTCATTCCCGCGAAACGCCGGTGCCACCAGCGCGCGGTGCACGGCGTGCTCCCGACCGCTCATCTGCAGAATGGTCCGCCCGTGCACGGGCTCGAGTTGCCACTCGTAGTTGTCGGTGGTGAAGACCGGGTCCCGGAAGGCGCGCTGCACGTCCTCGTAGCGCGAGATGACGTAACCGCCGCTCGACTCCTGCCTGATCAGCGGGAATTCTTCCAGCATCGTTCGGTAGAACGGATAGGGATCCGCGGCGAATTCGGGGGACAGGACATCCGGCGGCACCGACGACATGGCCATGAACACTCCCTTGATCGGCAAGCGTGCCGGTCAAGGTTATGTACAGCTTTCTGTCAGGTCCATAGCGTCGGGCCCATCGCGCCCATTGGCCCGTTAGCGCGGGACGTCCGCGTCGGTGGGCCGTGACGCGGCGAGGTAGCGCGTCTCGCCGGTCGCGCGGGCCTCGAGGGCGGCGGGGAGGCGGGCGGCGGAGGCGGCGGAGAGCAGGCCCACGCCCTCCTCGACCGTCACGAACGCGTGATCCACGAGCTCTTCCTCCTGCAACCGGATCGGCGCGTCCCCGTGGTACGTGCCGCAGTCGAACAGGAAGTACATGTTCGGGCGCGGGCGCTCGGCGTCGGCCGGCACCCAGTCGGAGACGAGCAGGCGTCCCGCGCGCACGCTCAGCCCGACCTCCTCCAGGACCTCGCGTTCACAGCCCCGGTGCGGGGCCTCGTCCGCCTCGACGACGCCACCGGGGAAGAGCCAGTACGGGCGGTAACTCGGCTTGACGAGCAGGATCCGCCCGGACGTGTCGGTGATCAGGCCGCCCGCCGCGAGGTAGACGGTGGGCAGGGAGGCGTACCAGTCCTCGGTCGACAGCCATTCGCGTTCGGTCACGATGCCGAGGCTAAGGGTTGCGGGCCGGTCGAGGGGCGGCCACGCCCATCGGGTCAGCGGCCTTCGAAGACGGGTTCCTCCTTCTTGAGGAAGGACTTGGTGGCGGCGACGTGGTCGGCGGTCGCGGCGCAGGCGTCCTGCAGCTCCGCCTCCTTGGCCAGCGCACCGGCCAGGTCGGCGGTGGCCGCGTGGTCGAGGGCGGCCTTCACCGCGCCGTACGCGTACGTGGGCCCGGCGGCGAGCCGCCGCGCGAGCTCCCGCGCCTCCGCGTCGAGCCGGTCGGCGGGCACCACGCGGTTCACGAGACCGAGTTCGAGGGCCTCCGGTGCGCGGAACGGCTCGGCGAGCAGCAGCAGTTCGGTGGCCTTCGCCCGGCCGACGAGGCGCTGCAGCGTCCACGACAGGCCGCTGTCGGGGACCAGCCCGATCCGCGTGAACGCCGTCGCGAACGACGCCTTCTCCGACGCGATCCGGAAGTCGCACGCCAGGGCGAACGAGAGACCCGCGCCCGCCGCGACGCCGTTCACCGCGGCGACCACCGGCTTGGGCATGGTGGCGAGTGCGAGCACGATGGGGTTGTAGTGATCCTGGATGGTGCCGCCCAAGCCGCGGCCCGCCTCGAGGTTGGCGGCGTGTTCGCGCAGGTCCTGCCCGGCGCAGAACGCGCGGCCGCTACCGGTCAGGAGCACCGCGCGTACGGCCGAGTCGTCGCGTGCCCGCTCCACCGCCGCGCGCAGCGCGCCCTTGGTCTCCGTGGTCAGCGAGTTCATCGCGTCCGGGCGGTTCAGGCCGATCGTCGCGACCCCGGCCGCCAGGTCGTACAGCACGCTCTCCGACACGTTCAGGCTCCTTTGCCCTGGTTCGGTCCGTCCGATGCTCCAGGCCAACGATCGGTGAAGCCGGAGGCCGGGGGCAAGAGCCGCGCCGTGGCCGGTGGGAGAAAATGGAGTGGGGGAGACGGGCCCGCAGGCCCGGAATCCCGAGCCGCCGCCCGCCTCCTGGACGGCCGGTTGCCAGGTCTCAGCATGATCTCGAAGCTGATCGTTACCACTTAGCGCCCGGAAAACGGGATAATGGACCACCACCAGTTGACTTGATGCGGCAGACGGGTCAGCGGCCAAAGAAGCCCGGCGGCCCCACGCGGCCCTAGGCAGGAAGGGGATGCACGCATGGCGGCGATGAAGCCGCGGACAGGCGATGGTCCGCTCGAAGTTACCAAGGAGGGGCGCGGAATCGTCATGCGTGTCCCGCTCGAAGGCGGCGGGCGGCTCGTTGTCGAACTGTCGGCGGATGAGGCAGGCGAGCTCGGGGACGCGCTGAAGGACGTCGTGGGCTGAGACGACGTCACCCGTTCATTGAGGTTCCGCGAAGGCCCCGGCGTTCCGCGCCGGGGTCTCGCTGTCCGTAGACCCTTTCCGGACCCGTACGGGACCGTCCCCGAAGGAGAGGTCTTGCCGGTTTCCACCGAGCTGCACATCGTCCACGGCAGGATCCGGGACATCGCCACGACCGCCGAGGTCGTCGCGGTGCCCGTGCAGGCCGGCCCCGAGATCGACCCCGCGTACGCCGACGAGGTGACCGGCGTGTTCCCGCTGGGCGCGGCCGACCTGCTCGCCCACGAGGAGGCCAAGGGCGGTCCGGGAGAGCTCGTCGGCGCCCCGTGCCGGCTGGGCGACGGCATCACCGACCTGCTGCTGTACGGCGTGGGCGACGGCTCCCCGGCGGCCCTGCGCCGGGCCGGCGCGGCCGTCGCGCGGCGCGGGCGGGGCGGTGCGAACCTCGCGGTCGCCGTGCCGTCCGGCGCCGATGACGCCGCGCTCGCGGCGTTCGCCGAGGGCCTGCTGCTGGCGTCGTACGACTTCCGCGTCGGCGGCCCGCCGAAGAGACCGGCCGCGGAGAAGATCACCCTGCTGACCGAGGTGGAGCGGGCGGTCGGCGACGCGGTCGAGCGCGGCACCGTCGTCGCCCGTGCCGTGGCGGCCGCCCGCGATCTGGCGAACACCCCGTCGCTGGAGAAGACCCCGCGGTGGCTGGCCGAGCAGGCCGAGCGCCTCGCCGCCGAGTCCGGGCTCGCCGTGCGCGTCCGCGACGAGCGGGAGCTGCGTGCCGCGGGCTTCGGCGGGATCGTCGCGGTCGGTGCCGGGTCGGCCCGCCCGCCGCGCCTGATCGAGCTGACGTACGAGCCGGAGACCGGTCCCGCCGACCGGCACGTCGTCCTCGTCGGCAAGGGGATCACGTTCGACTCCGGCGGCCTGTCGCTGAAGAAGAACGAGAGCATGAAGACCATGAAGACCGACATGGCGGGCGGCGCGGCGGTCATCGGCGCGATGACCGCGCTGCGGGCGCTCCGCGTGCCGGTTCGGGTCACCGGGCTGGTCGCGGCGGCCGAGAACCTCCCGTCCGGCTCCGCGATGCGCCCCGGCGACGTCATCCGGCACTACGGCGGCACCACGACGGAGGTGCTGAACACCGACGCGGAGGGCCGCCTGGTCCTGGCCGACGCCCTCGCCTACGCCGACGCCGAGCTCGACCCCGACGTACTGGTGGACATCGCCACGCTCACCGGGGCGGCCAAGGTGGCGCTGGGCCAGCGGCACGGCGCGCTGTACGCGACCGAGGACGCCCTCGCCGCCGAGCTGCTCGGCGCGGGCGCGGACAGCGGCGAGCCGCTGTGGCGGATGCCGTTGACCGACGACTACCGCGCGGCGATCGACTCCACCGTCGCCGACCTCGCGAACATGGGGCGCGGCGGCTTCCGCGCGGGCTCCATCGTCGCGGCGCTGTTCCTGCGGGAGTTCACCGGCCGGCGCGCCTGGGCGCACCTCGACGTCGCCGGGCCGGCCCGGGCCGGCTCCGACGACGCCGAGGTCACCCGCGGCGCGACCGGCTACGGCGTCCGTCTCCTGCTGCGCTGGCTCAGCGGGCGCAGCACCTGAGGCCGGCTCCGCGGCCGGAGCGTCCAGGGCGTGTCTGACAGATCCGCTGTCAGACACGCCCTAGGTCCGCGTGACGCGGAAGCCGGCGAACTCGAAGTCGCAGTTGTCACCGCGCAGCCCGACCGCGCCCGGGGACAGGATCGCCGCCCCCTCGCTGCCGTCGTCGGTCGCCGACAGCACCTCACGGCCGTCCTGGGCGGCCGTGATCGTCACCAGGCCGCCGCCGGACGTCCTGATCCGGACCCGGAACGCCTGCCAGCGGCCGTACGGGACGGCGTAGCGGGCCTGGCCCAGGGTGTAGTACGTGCCGCCGTTGGCGTCGCCGCCGGGCAGCTTCTTCTTGACCACCATGAGGCCGTCCCGGCGGTTCAGCGAGACGACGTAGAGCTTCTCCGGACTCTGCCAGCGCAGGAAGAGGTGCACCCCGTCGATCTCCGACGCGGCCGCGCGCCCGGTGGCCGTCAGCCCCAGGTTCCGCACCCGCAGGGACACCGTGACGTCCTCGAAGTCCCGGCGCCGCGTGGTCATCCGGAACACGCTCGACCCCGTGCCCCGGGACGATCCCGCGTCCGGGACCGACGCGTCCGGCACACCGGACCAGGCGACGCCCCGGTGGACGAACAGCGACCCGCTGCTGACGTCCCAGTCCCGGGAGACGTGGGTGCCCGGCGTCTGCGGGTTCCAGTGCGCGAACTCGTTGGTGACGAGCCGGTCCGGCCCCGTCAGCCGCGGCGCGAACGCCACCGGGTGTGGCCGGGACCACACCGCCCAGCCGCCCGTCCCGACCACCGCGACCGCGGTGAGCAGCAACGCGGTCCGGACGCCGGGCCGCCGCCGGGGGCGGCCCGGGGCCGCCGAGGCGGGCGGGACGGCGCCGGAACGCGGCTCGCCCGCCGTGTGGAGGACGTCGCGCGTACGCCCGTTGTGCCGATGCATCGACGCGTCCTTCCCGGTCAGTCGGTGGCGAGGGCGGTGCAGAACCCGCGGGCGCGCAGCCCGCGGATCACCGTGGGCAGCGCCTGCACCGTGGCGGCGGACTGGCGGACGCCGTCGTGCATGAGCACCACGGCGCCCGGAACCACCTGGTCGAGGACGGAGGCGGCGATGTCGCCCGGCTCGCGGCCGCGCCAGTCGGCGGTGTCGATCGACCAGCGGATCACCCGCATCCCGGTCAGCTTCGCCTCCCCGTCGACCGTGGTGTTGGTGTTGCCGAACGGCGGCCGGAACAGCGTCGGCGCCGGCGCCCCCGCCGCCGTGATCGCCCGTTGCGTCGCGGTCAGCTGCCAGTCGATCTGCGCCTGGTCGAGGTCGGCCATGTGCGGATGGCTCCAGCTGTGGTTCTCGACCAGATGGCCTCCCGCCACCTCCGCCCTGATCAGGGCGGGCCGCACGGCCGCCTTCTGGCCCATGACGAAGAAGGTCGCCCGGACCCCGTACGCGCGCAGGACCTTCAGCACCTGCGGCGTGTAGATGTCCGGGCCGTCGTCGAAGGTCAGCGCGACCCGGCCGCGCGTGCAGCGGTTGTCCGTCCGCGCGGCCTGCAGCATGGCGGTGGTCACGACCGTACGGGCCTTCTCGGTGTCGGCCTTGCCCGGTGGGGACAGCACGTCGATCGTGAGCCCGGCGGTGAGGGCCAGCAGTCCGACTCCCAGGCCGAGCTCCGCGAGGACTCTCCTGCTGCTCATGCGTCCTCCTTCGTCGGAGGAGTGGCCAGAGGCGCTGTGTTCGCCGATTCCCTCGCTTCGCTCGGTCATGGGTTGGCCGGGTCCGTGATGTCGTAGTCGTCGGTGTAGATGGTGCCGGTGCCCGCGAGGGAGATGCCCATGGACAGGCCGGTGGCGTCGGCGGGAGCGGCCGGGCTCGTAAAGGCCGGGGTCTTCGTCCAGGTGCTCGTCGCGGGCAGCGCGGGGCCGCTCGTCCAGTACACCCACGTGCCGGCGCTGGTCCGGTAGTACAGCGTCAGCTTGACCTGCACGTCCGCTCCCCAGCTGCCCTTGTACCAGGCCGACGCGTCGTAGACGTGGCCCGGCGTGGCGACCGGGGCGCAGGTGTTGGCGTCCTGTTTGGTGACGAGTTTGCGGTCCCCGCTGGTCAGCGCGGTGACGTCGAGCTGTTGGGAGTACGAGCCGGTGTGCGCGTCGGTGGACCGGGTCCAGGTGTAGGTGTTCGTCCCGTACCCGCCGTACTGGAAACAGGCCGGCAGCCCGCCTGAGGCCGACTCGAGCGAGGGGTTCTGGACGAGGTTGCCGTGGGTCGGCGGGTTCAGCGGCGGGCCGTTCACGGGCGGCTGCTGCGCGCCGCCGATCACCTGGTCGACCGTCTTGACCGTCGTGCCGAGCAGGGCACGGAGGGAGAGCCAGTCGAGGAAGTCCGACAGCGTGCTGGGGCTGACCGAGTAGGTGTCCGTGCAGCCGTCGCAGACGTGGTGGAAGACGAGTTGCACCCAGCCGCCGCCGTGCCGTTCGGCGTTGGTGACCAGGCTCTTGAGCGTGGCCAGGCTCGTGTCGGACTTGATCGAGTCGGGCGTCTGCATGTTGTACACGTCGGCCGGCGGGATGGTCTCGGCGTAGCCGCAGCCGTCGCAGGAGCCGGGCGACACGACGCCGCCGACCGCGCGGGCGCTGTTGTAGCCGCAGTCGCGCACGATCTGCTCGGTGGCGGCGTTCTCAGAACCGTACGGGTAGGCGAAGTTCTTGACCGCGAAGCCCCAGCCGAGCAGGGTCACCCGGTCGTTGCAGACCTCCCGCTTGGCGTCGTCGGAGGACAGGGTCGTCAGGTCGGCGTGGTCGACGGTGTGGCCGGCGATCTCGTCCCCGTCCGAGGCGAGGGCCGCGATGTCGGCCTGCGTCATGTAGTTGGTGAGGTTGGTCTGCCCGCTGTTGATGTAGAAGGTCCCGCGCATGTGGTGGGACTGCAGGATCGGGCGGGCGTTGGTGAACTGGTCCTTCACGCCGTCGTCGAAGCCGAGGGTGACGACGGTGTTCGTGAGGGCGTGCGCGGTACCGCTCACGCCGGGCACGGCGAGCGCCGCGCACAGCAGGGCGAACAGCGCCGCGAGGCGGGCGGCCGCCGGGGGAGGTCTGTGGGCCATCGGTCCTTCTCTCATCGGTTCTGCCGGGTGTCCGGGGTCAGGGTCGGGCGCTCGTACACGACGATCCGGCGGCCGCCGTCCGCGGCGATGCCGAACTTGATCCCGCCTTCGTGCAGGCGCCGGTCGAAGGTCGCCCGTAGCCGGCGGCCGTCGACGGTGACGTCCGCGGTGTCGCGGTGGACCCGGATCAGTACGGCCCGCCCGGTGCGGCTCGCGGGGAGGACCGCCTTGGCGAGCACGACCCGTGCCGCGTCGCCGATCTGCTGGCGGACGACGATCGAGCTCTCCCCGAGGACGACCTCGAGCCGGCCGCGGTGGCCCGCGCCCGCGCCGTCCCGTACGGCGATGACGGCGGCGGCGTGGCGGTTCACGCCGGTCACGCGGGCGCGCACCGTGTAGTCCACCCACTGGCTGGTGTTGACGCCGCCATCGAGCAGGCAGGTGCCGTAGCCGTCGCTGCGCACGGCCAGACCGCCGGACCGGTGGGCGCAGTCGGCCAGGTCGCCCATCCACCGCAGGGCCGCCAGGTCGTGCGGCGGCGCGACCGGCACCGCCCCGCGGACCATCTCCAGCAGGTCCGACACCGACGTCGTCGCGCGGACGCCGATGCGGTCCAGCGTCCAGCGGGGCGACTGGGCGCTGACCGCGTTGACGTGCTCGGTCGGGACGTTCTCGCCGATGAAGGCGACGCCGAACCCGGCGTCGCGCAGCAGGCCGGGCAGCTCCTTCGCCAGCGCCGGGGAGTCGCCCATGCTGCCGGTGTCGCCGAACGGGTACGAGAACGCGCTCGCGGGCCGCCCGAGGACGTGCCGGAAGAACGCCTGGCTGCGGGCCAGGTCGGCGCGCACCCGGGACCGCCACGCCGCCGGGGACTCCAGCCGTCCGTGGACGAGGATCCGGTTGCCGAGCGGCGGCGCGAGGTCGCCCGGCACCGGCACCTGCTCGTGCATCGCGTGCGAGTGCGAGCCGAACTCCCAGCGGCCCGTCGCGCGCAGCGCCCGCAGCTGCCGGGTCGACAGGTAGTACGACGGCGTCCCGGCGGCCACCACCTTCGACGTCGTGAGGAACGCGACCGCGGTGAAGTGGTAGCGCTCGAGCATCGGGTCGACCGTCGTCCAGTCGGTCAGCGTCCCGTCGTCGAACGTCAGCAGCAGCGCCTTCGGCGGCAGCCGTACGGGCTGGTGCGCGATCAGCCGTTCGACGTCGGCGAGCCGGACCGTGCGGTAGCCCGCGGCGGCCAGGGCGGCCAGGTGCTCGCCGAACAGCCGCCGGGTCAGCGTGCTGCCGGCGTGGTCGCCGTCGGACACCGCGTGGTAGGTCAGCACGACCACCGAGCCGGGGTAGCCGGGCAGGCCGGCGGCGGTCCGCGCGGTCGCCGTGTCGAGCCGCGCCGGCGCCGGGGCCTGCCGCGGCGGATCGAACGGACGGCTCATCGCGACCCACACGACGAGCACGAGGGCCAGGGCGGCGATGAACACCGTGCTGTTGACGGCCTCGCCCAGCCGCTTGAGGCGGGTCGGCTCAGCCATCCTGCGCCACCTGCGGGGAGGGGGTGATCCGGTATGCCGGGGGCCGCCGCCGGTCCACCGAGCGGGTGCCCCATTTCCCGTCGCGAATGCGGGCGATGGCCCACAACAACTGCGGCGAAAAGGTGATGTAGAAGAACGTTCCGATGAAGGCGTAGAGCCACAGGCCGTCTTTGCGCAGCATTCGGTAGACGAACGCGTACGCCATCGACACGAGGTACAGGCCGAGGAAATAGATCAGCGGCGAGTGCCCCTCCACGACGGCCCGGACGACGGTGAGGAAGATGACGATCGGGCTGAGCAGCCCGGCGCAGGTCTGCACGGCGACCGACGGCAGCGCACGGGTGCGGCTCCGCCAGATGTGCGACAGCAGGAGCGGCCCCTCCCGGCTCCAGGACTTCTTCCAGCGCAGCTGCTGCCGGAAGAACTTCCGGTAGGCGTCCGGGACGTCGGTCCACGCCTCGGCGCGGGAGTCGTACCGGGTGATCCAGCCGGTCTTGATCACCCGGTTGGTCAGCGCCCGGTCGTCGCCGTACGTGCACTGCACGCCGAGGAACCGCTGGTTCTCCCAGGCGTCCAGCAGCGGCTCGACCGCCGCGCGGCGGTAGGCGGCGAAGCAGCCGGAGCAGCAGGTGACCGCGCCCAGCACGGACTCGGCGCTCTTGAGGAGCTGGAACGAGACGTAGTACCGCGCCGCCTGCATGCGGGTGAGCGTGTTGGTCCCGGCGTTGCGCGCGTAGGTGAGGCCGGAGATCGCGCCGACCTTCGGGTCGGCGAAGCCCTGGACGAGCTTGCGGACGGCCTCGGGCGCCGGCATGGAGTCCGAGTCGACGAAGACGAGGATCTCCGCCGACGTCGCGCGGATGCCGGCCGCCATGGCCGCGCGCTTGCCCTGGTTGCTCCCGAGGTCGACGCACCGCACCGCTCCCGGGGGATGGGCGGCGGCCGCCCGCAGCATGTGCTCCCAGGTGTCGTCGTTGGACCCGTCGTTGACGACGACCAGCTCCAGCCGGTCGCGGGGATAGTCCAGCGCCATGCAGGAGTCGATGGTGCGGACCACCGCCTCGCCCTCGTTGAAGGAGGGGACGATGATCGCGACCGTGGGCGTGAGGCCCACGTCGCGCGGCGGCCGGTAGAAGGCCGCCAGCAGGAACCGGCTCAGCACGTAGCCGCTGACCGCGATCGTGTAGGTGGGGGTGAACGGGTCGCCGCGCAGGAACGCGACCTTGATCCCGACGTGCCAGGCGATGACCAGACAGATGACCGTGACGCCGGCGAACGCCCCGAAGGACGCGAGCCGCCCGGGCCGGGCTCGGTCCCCCGGGAGGGGTGGCGTGCTCACGAAGACTCTCCTCGTGCTCGATGGGCATGACGGGACGGGACGGCGCCGGGTACCGCTCGGCGCCGCCTCCGTCCTTCGACACGGCGGGGGCAGAGGGGAACGGGCTCAGAGGGGAACGCGGCGACCGGCGCCGGTGAGGCGGTACGTCGCGTCCAGGACGAGCTGGTCCTCGGGCAACCAGGACAGGTCCAGGGACCGGTGCGTCGTGTGCGCGATGACGAGGTCGGTCTCACCGGCCCGCGGCGGATCGACGCTGCCGAGCACGCCGCCCTCCGGCAGCCGGATCTCCGGGACGAGGGGATCGTGGTAGGCGACCTGGGCGCCGGCCGCCAGCAGCCCCTCGATGATCTCCAGGGCGGGGGACTCCCGGACGTCCTCGACGTCCGGCTTGTAGCTCACGCCCAGCACCAGGACGCGCGCGCCCGCCAGGCCGATCCCGGCCTCGGACAGCACCTCGCGGACACGGTCGACGACCCGCCGGGGACGCCCCGCGATCGCGGACATGGCCTGGGTGACGACGGGGGTCGGGAGCCGCGTCTTGCGCAGTTGCCAGAGCAGGTAGTGGGGGTCGCAGGGGATGCAGTGCCCGCCGGCCCCCGGCCCCGGGAAGAACGGCATGAACCCGTACGGCTTGGTCGCCGCAGCGTTGATGACCTCCATGACGTCCAGGCCGAGGGTCCGGCTGATCTCCGCGACCTCGTTGGCCAGCGCGATGTTGACGGCCCGGAACGTGTTCTCGAACAGCTTGGTCATCTCGGCGGCGCCGGCGGAGGACACCTCGTGCAGGTTGCCGGTGCAGTGGGCGAGGACCTTGACCGCCTCGGCCGTGCACTGCGGGGTGGCCCCGCCGACGACCCGGGGGACGACCTCATGGGCGTACCGGTCGTTGCCCGGGTCGATCCGCTCCGGGCTGAAGGCGACGAAGACGTCCCGGCCCACCTGGAGCCCGCGCCGCCGCAGCGGTCCGGCGAGCAGGTCCTCCGTGCAGCCGACGTAGCTGGTCGAGGTGAGGATGACGACCTGCCCGGGTACCGCGTGCAGGACCGCCGACGCGCAGGCCCGGTCCAGGGCGGACAGATCCGGCGTCAGGTGCGCGGTGACCGGGGTCGGCACGCAGATCACCACGGCACGGGCCCAGGACGCGTACGACGGGTCGGTGACCAGGGCGAAGGCCTCGTCGCCCAGCGCCGTCTCCAGTCGGGTGTGGTCGGAGGGGAGGAGGTCGACCCGGCGCGACCGGATCCTGGCGAGGCGCTCGGCACTCGCGTCGATGGCGAGCACGCGGGCGCCGGCGGCGTGGAACGCCAGCGCGGTCGGCAGCCCGACGTACCCGAGCCCGACGATGGCGACGTCGTACGCGCCGGAGGCCGGGGCGTGGGCGTCGAGGTCCGGTGCGGCGGTGGTCATGAGGCCTCCTTCGTCGGCCTCATGACCAAGGTGCTGTGCTCGTCGATTCCCTCGCGTCGCTCGGTCATGCGACGACCTCCGCGGGCTCCTCGGTGACCTTGATTAACGGCCTCGGGAGAACAGCCGCGAAATGCCACGTTCTTCTGATGTACATCTTGGGGCCTCACTTCGGGGGGATTGCCGAAAGGGCGGCAGAAAGCATGTTGTCGTGCTCTATCCCCGTACGAACCCCGCAAAGGGGTGAGCGGCCTACGTCGGGCGCGTGAGGTCCTAAGTCAGGGTTTATTCAGCGAACCCACGTTAATTAAGGAGAAAACGGGAAAACGACGTTGAAGTGTCAGCGCGACCCGGCGTCCACGATCCGCACGCCGCCGAGGCGGCGCACCTCCTCCAGGACCGCCTCCGGCGGCACCGTCGCGCGCGGCGGCAACGCCGTGGACCAGTGCGGTGTCGCCGTACCGGGCACGTCCTCCAGGTGCAGCGCCAGCAGTTCCACACCGGGCACGGCCCCTGCCTCTGCCGCGCGCTCCTCGGTGGGCAGGAAGGCGACGTATCGCACCGAACGCATCCGCCCGCGCGGGAGCGTCTCGTTCCACACCACCACCGAGGCCACGTCCGGCCAGGACAGCCTCCGGTCCCGGGCGCGCGACCACGGCCACGCCGCCGGCAGGCACACCCCGTGCTCGTCGACCTCCAGCACCGGCCGGCCGCTCACCGCCCGCCCGGCCGCCACGACGAGGCGGGCGCCGAACAGCGCGAGCCCCAGCACGCCGATGACGAGGGCCACCAGGCCGCCGACGGCCGGCACGCTCAGCGCCCCGCTCACCGCGAACGCCACGGCCACCCCGGTCAGCACGAGCGTCCCGGCGACCGAGGCGACGCCCTGCGGCGAAGTCCGCGCCCGTACGGCGATCACGACGCCACCGCGGCCAGGGCGCGCGTTCCGGTGACCGAGGTCATGCCCCGTGGTGTGGGCTCACCGGCTCTTGACGGCGGCGAGGAGCCCGTCCCCGACCGGCAGCAGCAGCGGGAAGAGGCGGTCGTCCTCGCGGACCATGCGGCCGAGGCTGCGGATCGCCACCGTGTCCGGGTCCCGGTTCGCCGGGTCGGCGACGCGGTCGTGCCACAGGGCGTTGTCGAACGCGACGACGCCGCCGGGCCGCAGCAGCCGCAGCGCCTCGCCGAGGTACTCGGGGTACTCCTGCTTCACCGCGTCACAGAAGACCATGTCGTACGCGCCGTCGGTGAGCCGGGGCAGCACGTCCAGGGCGCGGCCGGCGATCATGCGGGCCCGGGAGGTCGGGAAGCCGGCCGCGGCGTACGCCTCACGGGCCAGCCGCTGGTTCTCCGGCTCGACGTCCACGCTCGTGAGCACGCCGTCGGGACGCATCCCGCGCAGCAGCCAGATGCCGGACACGCCGCACCCCGACCCGATCTCCACGACCGTGCGCGCGCTGATCGCGGCGGCGAGGAAGCGCAGGACCGCGCCGCCCGCCGCGCCGATCGGGGTGGCCCCGACGTCGATGCCGCGCTGCCGGGCCTCGCGCAGCGGCTCGTCCTCCGGGAGGTATTGGTCCACGTAGGCCAGGGTGGCCTTCACCGCGTCGATGACTTCCTCCTTGGGATGCATGAGCCTGCAGGGCAAACACTAGTACGGAGGGGGAACTCCGCCGCGTACCGTCACGTTCTTCAGAGGGCGTGGCTACCGCTAGGCGGAGAGGAAGAATCGGGGCAGTATGTCGGTGGCAGAACTCGTACGTGAAAGGGGAGTGTCGGTGCACGACCCCGGCATCGCCTGGACTCCTCCGACGTGGGACGAGATCGTGCGGGAGCACTCCGCGCGCGTCTACCGACTGGCCTTCCGGCTCACCGGCAACCCCCACGACGCCGAGGACCTCACCCAGGAGGTCTTCGTCCGGGTCTTCCGTTCCCTCGCCAACTACCAGCCCGGCACGTTCGAGGGCTGGCTGCACCGGATCACCACCAACCTCTTCCTCGACCAGGCGCGCCGACGGCAGCGCATCCGGTTCGAGGGGCTCGCCGATGACGCGGCCGAGCGCCTGCACGGACCGGAGCCCACGCCCGCCCAGGCCTACGACGACAAGAAGCTCGACGCCGACGTCCAGGCGGCGCTCGACGCGCTGGCGCCGGACTACCGCGCCGCCGTCGTCCTGTGCGACATCGAGGGCCTGTCCTACGAGGAGATCGCCGCGACCCTCAGCGTGAAGATCGGCACCGTTCGCAGCCGCATCCACCGTGGCCGGGCGCAGTTGCGCGCCGCGCTGGAGCACCGCGGCCCCCGCCGCGCCCCGCAGGAGGCCCCATGAGTGGGCATCATTTGGGGGAGCGGCTCACCGCGCTGATCGACGGTGAGCTCGGACACCACGAGCGCGAGAAGGCGCATCGCCACCTCGCCGCCTGCGCGGAGTGCCGCGCCGAGGCCGAGGCGCTGCGCTCCCTCAAGAAGCGTCTGCGGGCGCTCAACGACACGATGCCCTCCGAGGCCCTCCTGCGCCGTCTGGAGGCCATGGGCGAGCCGGGGGATCCCCTTCCGCCGCCCGTTCCCCGGCTGCCCGGCCAGGCCCGCTCCCCGGCCGTCGCGCGCCCCGGTGACGTGCGTCCCGTCCGGACCCGGCCATCGGACAACCGGCCCGGTCGCGCGGCCGCCATGCGGCGCAGGCTGCCGCGCGGGCGCTATCTCGTCGCGGGCGCGGCGGCGCTCGCGGTCCTCGGCGTCGGCTCGGCGGCGTTCGCCGCGGGCGCCGACCCGGGCTCCCTGCCCCGCGTCACCCCGTCCGTCGAGCAGTTCGCCGTCGAGCACGCCCTGACCTCCGGAGACGTCCCGCTGACCGACCCGCGGCCCGAGGTCACGGCCGGCGATCAGCCGTGAGCGGCCGGACCTCGCACAACGCGTGGCTGGCGGGTGGCCTCGCCACCGCGCTGTTGCTGCTGTGGTTCGTGACCACCGGTGACACCGCCAGCGGCGCCCGGCTGCGCTCCGACCCGGAGGCCCTGCGGCTCCTGCGCGGCGCCGAGGGGGCCGCGCGCGACACCTCGTACGAGGGCGTGCAGTACATCACGTCCTGGAGCCGCAGCGGCATGTCGACCACGTCGCTGGTCAACGTCGCCCACGTGCCCGGCCAGGGCACCCGGATGCGGGTGCAGAGCACCACCGCCGAGCAGGGCGGGCAGATGTTCGAGGCGGACGGCCCCCAGCAGGCCCAGGGCGGTCTCACCGGGTACACGTCGAGGATGCTCGACCTGCTCGCCCGCAACTACGCCGTCGTCCAGGCCGGTGAGGGGCAGGTCTGCGGGCGGCCCACCACCATCATCGAGGCGCGTCGCGCCGACGGTACGGCCGCCGGCCGGTTCCACATCGACCGCGCCACCGGCCTCATGCTCCGCCGCGAGCTGCTCGACCAGCTGGGGCGCGCGGTGAACCTCACGTTCTTCACCGAGATGCGGCCGTCGGTGCCGAAGACGATGTTCGTGGCGGCCTCCACGCCACAGACGATCGAGGCGCCCTGGACGCACCAGCTCGTCGGCGCCGACCTGGGCGCGCTGCGGTACCGCGGCTGGCCGGTGGCGTCCGCCCTGCCGGGGCACCTCAGCCTGTACGACGCGCGGCAGCACGACACCGGTGGTCCCGTCGTGCACCTCAGCTACTCCGACGGGCTCTCGGTCGTCTCGGTGTTCGTGCAGCGCGGCGTGCTCGATCCGAGCAGCGTGCAGCACTGGCACAAGACCACCCGCGGCGGCCGGACCGTCTACCTCCGTGACACCGTCCAGCAGCGGGCCGTGTGGGCGAGCCGGGGTTACGTCTACACGATCGTGGCAGACGCGCCGCCGCCGGTCGTCGACCAGGCTGTGGCGGCGCTGCCGCACGGGGACACGGGGTTCTGGGGCCGCATCGGCCGGGGCCTCGATCGGCTGACATCCTGGGCCAACCCGTTTGACTGATCGGTGAAGATCGCGTTTTGTAGGGCGTTCGGGTGGATGTGGTCTCGGGTGGGGTAAAGCCGTGACCCGAATGGTTTGGTGGCCGGGGTCGCTTATGCTCGCCACATGCCATGCCCGGCAGTGTGGAGCGCTGAAGCAAAGTCCATGCGCGGTACGCAAGGAGCTTGTTGATGACGGATGACAGCCGCGCGCCCGGGGGAGCCACGCCGGATGACGGGCGTGTGCACGGGCCGAACGCCGGGGACGAGGACGCCGCCCCGAGCCTGACGGACCAGCTTCTGGTGTCCGGTCCGCCGAGGTACGAGGGCATGGCGCCGCCGGACCCGGGGGCGTCGTCGTACGGCGAGGAGGGGCGGCCGTACGGATCGGTCGGCGTTCCGAGTCAGGGCGGCCCGACGACCATGCCGGACCAGGACGGCCTGCCGGGCCTCGAGCAGGGCGGTCCGGGCTACGCGCCCCAGGGCGGTCAGCCGGGTCTCGACGACGGCCGTCCGGGCTACGTCGGCCAGAACGGCCGGCCGGGTCTCGAGCAGGGCGGTCCGGGCTACGCGCCCCAGGGCGGTCAGCCGGGCCTGGACGACGGCCGTCCGGGCTACGTCGGCCAGAACGGCTGGCCGGGCCTCGACGAGGGCCGGCCGGCGTACACCGGGCAGGGGGCGCCGGCGTACGGGCAGGGCGGCCGGCCGGGGGAGCAGCAGGGTCCGCCGCGGCCGATCTTCACGCCGCACAACCAGCCGCAGCCGTCCCCGGTCCCGTACGCCTGGGGCACACCGCCGGGCGGACCCGGCGGCACCGGCCCGAACTGGGCGCCCGTGCCGTCCGTCCGGCCGAGCGAGCGGTCCGGACCCGTCATGGGGGTGTTCGTCGCCGTCGCGGTGGCGGTCGCGCTCATCGCCGGCGCCCTGGGCGCGGGCATCGGCGTGGTCGCCACGCGTAACAGCGGTCCGCGGTCCGTCGACCTGGGTGGCGGGTCGACCACCGGCGCCAAGAACCGCGATCCGGGATCCGTCGCCGGGATCGCCAAGCGCGTCGTGCCGAGCGTCGTGATGATCAAGGTGGCGAACGCCACCGAGGGCGGCGCGGGCACCGGCTTCATCGTCAACGGCGGCTACATCGTCACCAACAACCACGTGGTCGCCCCCGCCGCCCAGGGCGGCACGATGCAGGTCGTCTTCAACGACGGCAAGACCACCTCGGCGAGCATCATCGGCCGCGACCCCAACTCCGACATCGCCGTGATCAAGCCCGGCTCGCTCGACGGCCGTCCGGCGCTCCTCCTCGGCGACTCCGACGGGATCGCCGTCGGTGACCCGGTCATCGCGATCGGCTCGCCGCTCGGCCTGGCCGGCACGGTCACGACCGGCATCGTCAGCGCGCTGAACCGTCCGGTCACCACGAGCGGTGAGAGCGGCGAGTCCGCCTACATCAGCGCCGTGCAGACCGACGCGGCCATCAACCCCGGGAACTCCGGCGGCCCGCTGGTCGACTCCCAGGGCCGGGTCATCGGGGTGAACTCCGCGATCGCCACGCTGGGCGGCCAGTCCCTCGGCGGCGACAAGCAGCAGAGCGGCAGCATCGGCCTCGGCTTCGCCATCCCGAGCAACCAGGTCAAGCGGGTCGCCGAGCAGTTGATCAAGGGCGGTAAGGTCACCCACCCGATCATCGGCGCCTGCATGGACATGTCCTACCAGGGCAGCGGCGCGCGGATCGCGACCAGCGGCTCGGCGACGCAGTGCAAGGGCGGCACGATCACGCCGGGCGGCCCGGCGGAGAAGGCCGGGCTGAAGGCCGGCGACGTCATCACGTCCTTCGGCGGCAAGCCGATCGGCGGCGCCGACGAACTGATCGTCGCCATCCGCAGCAAGTCGCCCGGCGACACGGTGCCGGTCGTCTACACCCGTGCCGGGCAGAGCAGGACCGTCCAGCTGACCCTGGCGGCCGGAAACTAGGGGAGCCCGCTGGGGGAGACCGCGCATCCCGGCCCGGTTAAGCTGGGATGAGCGGCTCCTCGCAGGAGCCGCGGCCACCACATGGAGGACGGGTGTTCGGCATAGGGTTCGGTGAGGGCGCGGTCCTCGTGGTGCTGGCCGTCATCATCTTCGGTCCGGACCAGCTCCCCAAGGTCGCGGCCCAGGCGGGGCGTGCCCTGCGGCAGTTGCGCACGATGGCCAACAGCGCGAAGCAGGACCTCCAGGACGGGCTGGGGCCGGAGTTCGCCGACTTCGACATCGCCGATCTGAATCCCCGCCGGTTCGTGACCAAGCACCTGCTGGAGGACCTCGACGAGCTCGACGTCCAGGAGCCGGTGCGCGACGAGCCGCTCCTGCCATACGGCGAGCGCCCGCCGTACGACCCGGAGGCCACCTGACCGTCAGCGGTTGATCCCGGGCGCGCGGAACACCCGGATCCAGTCGACCTCCATGGTCACCCGCTGCGGCGTGTCCGCCATCCGGTGGAACCCGTCCGCCGTCTCGTTGCGCAGGTTGAGGTGCATGTCCGCCTGTTTCGGGACGTACGGCCCCTCGTAGGTCCACACGGCCTTGCCGTCCACCCAGAACGTCAGCTTCTGCGGCAGCCAGTCCACGGCCACGGTGTGCCACCGCGTGAAGTCGACACGGGCGATCTTGGCGAGCTGCCGGTCGTCCGCGCCGTGGTGGATGAACAGCCCGCCGGTACGCCGGGTGCCGTCGATGATCTCGGCGAAGTCGATCTCCGCGAACTCCGGCGCGCCGAGCCGGGTCGGCCACAGGAAGGCGGTCGCGGAGTACCCGCTGCCGCGGTCGGCCCGGATGCGCGCCTCCCAGCGGCCGTACGTCTGGGCCAGACGCGAGACGACGCCCGCGGACTGGTCCTTACCGTCGTAGAGCCCGCCGACGAGCCGCAGGCGCCCGTTCGCCACGTGCACCCCGGCGGGCGATCCCGGATGGGACAGGGCGTTGGGCGCGTCGTAGACCTGCCACTTGCGCGGGTCCAGCCGGTCGCTGCCGAAGTCGTCGTACAGGACGGGGCGCCCCCATCGGCCGTACGCGCGGGCGGAAGGGGCGCCGGACGGCCGCGTGGTCCGCAGCTCGTCGGACACGCTGGGCGCCGGAGTCGGAGCGGCCGTACCGTCGTCGGCCGCCGGGCCGGACGGCGCCATCGTGGGCGGTGCGGCGATCGGCCCGCGCCCGCCGGACGAGCATCCGGCGGCCGCGATCGCTAAGGCCAGGACGGCCGTGCGGGCGAAACGTAGTGCCATGGGCACACGAAATCACGCCCGCACGGCCGGTGCCGCGAAGACGCGGACTAAGAATCGGTCATGCGCGGTTCGGGCTCAGTCCAAGCTGTCGCCCGCGCAGGCTCTTCGCCCGGCCCGAGAGCTTGTCGGCGATGGCCCGCAGCTCCTTGGCCGCCGGCGCGTCCGGGTCGTCCAGCACGATCGGCAGACCGGCGTCGCCGCCCTCGCGCAGGCGCACGTCGATCGGGACCTGACCGAGCAGCGGCACGGACGTGCCGAGGGTCCGGGTCAGCGCGTCCGCGACCGTCTGGCCGCCGCCGGAGCCGAACACGTCCACCGGCTCGCCGCAGTGCGGGCAGGGCAGGTAGGACATGTTCTCGATCACGCCCGCGACGGTCTGGTGCGTCTGCGCGGAGATCGCGCCCGCCCGCTCGGCGACCTCGGCGGCGGCCTGCTGCGGCGTGGTCACGACGAGGATCTCCGCCGAGGGCAGCAGCTGGGCCACCGAGATGGCGATGTCGCCGGTGCCGGGCGGCAGGTCCATCAGCAGGACGTCCAGGTCGCCCCAGTAGACGTCGGCGAGGAACTGCTGCAGCGCGCGGTGCAGCATCGGGCCGCGCCAGACCACCGGCGCGTTGCCCTCGGTGAACATCCCGATCGAGATCACCTTCACGCCGTGGGAGTTCGGCGGCATGATCATCTGCTCGACCTGGGTCGGCCGCCCGGTCACGCCCAGCATGCGGGGGACCGAGTGACCGTAGATGTCGGCGTCGACGACGCCCACCTTGCGGCCCTGCGCGGCCATGGCGGCCGCGAGGTTCACCGTCACGGAGGACTTGCCGACGCCGCCCTTGCCGCTCGCGACGGCGTACACGCGGGTCAGGGAGTTGGGCTTGGCGAAGGGGATCTCCTTCGGCGCCTGCCCGCCGCGTAGCTTCGTCTGAAGGTCGGCGCGTTGCTGCTCGCTCATCACGTCGAGGTCGACCCGTACGCCGGTGACGCCGGGGATCTTGGAGACGGCGGCGGTGACGTCGCGCGTGATCGTGTCACGGAGCGGGCAGCCGGCGACCGTGAGGTACACGCCGACCGTCACGGAGCCGTCGGCGGCCACGTCGACGCCCTTGATCATGTCGAGCTCGGTGATGGGACGGCGGATCTCCGGATCGTTCACCGTCGCGAGCGCCGCGGTCACCTGCTCGATCGTGGGGGAGGCCATGCACCCCATCGTATTGACAGGTCAATCCACGGGCGAACCCAGCTCGCCGGGACCGGACGATCGGTGATCGCGCCACTCGGGCGCGGGGCGGTGCCCGTCCAGTTCCTTGAGCAGGTGCGCCAGCTCGTCGCGGATCCAGTCACGGGTGGCGACCTCGTTCATCGCCATGCGCAGGGCGGCGATCTCCCGGGTGAGGTACTCGGTGTCGGAGACGCTCCGCTCGTTGCGGGCGCGGTCCTGCTCGTACTGGACGCGGTCGCGGTCGTCCTGCCGGTTCTGGGCCAGCAGGATCAGCGGCGCGGCGTACGACGCCTGCAGCGACAGGATCAGGGTCAGGAAGATGAAGGGGTAAGGGTCCCAGCGCAGGAACGTGGGGGCGAAGACGTTCCAGCCGAGCCAGATCGTGATGAACGCCGTCATGTAGACGAGGAACCGCGCCGTCCCGAGGAACCGCGCGATCCGCTCGGAGAACTGGCCGAACGCCTCCGGGTCGTAGTACAGCTGCGGCCGGATCGTACGGCGGTACTCCCGCGGCTGGTCGAGGCGCCCGAACCGGCGCTCGTCACGGCTCCTGCCGAGGGCGGTGCTCATGGTCGGCTCCCGTCACCGGATACGTCCGCGCCGCGCAGGGACTCTTCCTCTTCGTCGGCCTCCTCCGCCGGCGCGTCCATGACGCTCTCCCGCCAGTCGTCCGGCAGCAGGTGGTCGAGGACGTCGTCGACGGTGACCGTGCCCAGCAGGTGCCCGCCCTCGTCGACGATCGGCACGGACACGAGGTTGTACGTCGCAAGATAGCTCGCGACCGCCTCGAGCGAGCGCGACGGCCGCAGGGGGTCCAGCTCGGTGTCGCAGATCGCGCTGACCAGGGTCGGCGGGGGCTCGCGGAGCAATCGCTGGAAGTGGACGGTGCCCAGGTAGCGGCCGGTCGGCGTCGCGGTCGGCGGGCGGCAGACGTACACCTGGGCGGCCAGCGCCGGGTTCAGGTCCGCGTTGCGGATCAGCGCGAGGGCCTCCGCGACGGTCGCGTCCGGGGACACGATCACCGGTTCGGTGGTCATCATGCCGCCCGCGCTGTTGTCGGCGTAGGTCAGCAGCCGGCGTACCGGCGCGGCCTCCTCCGGCTGCATCAGCGCGAGCAGTTGCTCGCGCTGCTCCGCGGGCAGCTCGCCGAGCAGGTCGGCGGCGTCGTCCGGGCCCATCTCCTCGAGCACGTCGGCGGCGCGGTCGACGCCCAGCTCGCCGAGGATCTCCACCTGGTCGTCCTCGGGCAGCTCCTCCAGGACGTCGGCGAGCCGCCGGTCGTCGAGCGCGGCGGCGACCTCGGCGCGCCGCTTCGCCGACAGCTCGTGCACGAGGTTCGCCAGGTCGGGGGCGCGCATCTGCTCGAACGCGGCGATGAGGTTCGCGGCCCCCTGCTTCTCATCGACCATCGTCAGGCCACTGACCTTGTCCCAGTCGGTGACGAACGTCTCACCGCGCCGTCGGCGCAGGCCCAGCCGCGAGCCCCGGCCGGTCGGCTGATCGACGCGGCGAACGGCCACCTTCATGACCAGCCAGTCCCGGGTCCGGGTCTGTTCCATGCCCAGATCCAGGACGATCGCCTTCTCGCCGGTCTCCTCGAGCGCGACGGTCCGGTCGAGCAGCTCGCCGATCGCCAGGGTCTCGGACTCGCGTTTCTCGAACCGGCGCATGTTGATGCGGCCATCGAAGATCACCGCGCCGGCGTCGATGTTGGTCACCCGGGTGATCGGCAGGAAGACGAGACGGTGCGGCGGAACCTCGACCACGAGGCCGAGCACGCGCGGCGGCCGCGGCGGCGGGCGGAGCGCGACGACGACGTCGCGCGCCCGGCCGATCTGGTCCCCGGCGGGGTCGAACACCGCGATTCCCGCCAGGCGCGCGATGAACACGCGCGACGGCGTTCCGGTCATAGGTCGAAGGCTATCGATACGCGTCCTGTCTCCAGGTAAAGGGCGATCTATTCCCTGGGAGCCAGGAGATGACGCGGGCCCATCGCGCCGGTGGGCCGGGGGCGCGGTGCGCCACGGCCCTCCGGATCGAGATAAATCGGACACGCCCCGAGCCAGGCCTCCGGAGCCGCGAACGAGGGCGTGGGCCGTGCGGTGTCAGCGGTCGGG
Organism: Actinoallomurus liliacearum; assembly: GCF_039542035.1. NCBI lineage: Bacteria > Bacillati > Actinomycetota > Actinomycetes > Streptosporangiales > Thermomonosporaceae > Actinoallomurus > Actinoallomurus liliacearum. Next base: position 146,136 of record NZ_BAABHJ010000008.1, on the reverse strand, counting down.
GCGGCGGCGCCGGCCGCCGACCATGAACGGCGGCTTGCCGACGGAGGTCGCGGGGCTGGGAACCGGGCGTACGGCGGCGTAGTCGGCGGGCATCTGCCCGGGCGCCTCGGTGACCTCGCCGGTCGGCGTGAGCCGCATGACGTACGCCTCCTGCGCCCAGCGCTCGGTCTGCGCCTCGCCGTCGGGGGCGTTCAGGCGCTCCTTGGCCAGCAGCGGGACCACCGCGTCCCAATCCTCCGAGCCCGGCTTCACCTCGCTCACCGCCGCCACCCAGGAGACGACGCGGCCGCCCTTGTCCTTGCTGCGGACGGTGACGGTGACGCGCTCGGCCTCCGGCAGGCCCGGCAGCGGCTGCTCGATGCCGCCGGTCACGACGTACGCTGCCCCCTCGTGCCAGAAGTGCCAGGCGGCGCGCGGCTGGGCGAGGTCGGGCAGCGTCAGCCAGATCAGCCCCGACCGCCGGGTGGCCTCTTCGACGAGCGCGGTGGTGGGATCGCTCATACGCCGCAGCATCTCACGGCGGCTACCATCCGCTGCATGCCGATGCGCGCCCGCCGGAGCACCCTCGCCGTACCCGCCAGCAATCCGCGGTTCATCGAGAAGGCGCGGGGACTGCCGGTCGATGAGTTCTTCCTCGATCTGGAGGACGCCGTCGCCCCGTCGGCCAAGGCGGACGCCCGGGCGAACGCCGTGGCCGCGCTGCGCGACGGCGGCTGGGGCGACCGGGTCCGCGTCGTCCGGATCAACGACGCGACGACCGGGTTCGCCTACCGGGACGTGATCGAGGTGGTGGAGGGGGCGGGGGCGGACCTGGACTGCCTGATGCTGCCGAAGGTCACCACGCCCGGCGACGTGGTCTGGCTGGACGTGCTGCTGACCCAGATCGAGCGGGCCACCGGCCTGCCCGTGGGGCGGATCGGGATCGAGGCGCAGATCGAGGACGCGCGAGGGCTCACCCGCATCGACGAGATCGCCGCCGCGTCGCCCCGCCTGGAGGCCCTCATCTTCGGTCCGGGCGACCTGATGGCCTCGATCAACATGAAGACGCTCGTCGTGGGCGAGCAGCCGCCCGGCTACACCGAGGGCGACGCCTACCACCACATCCTGATGCGCATCCTCATCGCCGCCCGCGCCCGGGACCTGCAGGCCATCGACGGGCCGTACTTCAACGTCCGCGACGCCGAGGCGTTCACGCGGGCCGCGCGGCGCAGCGCCGCGCTCGGCTTCGACGGCAAGTGGGTGCTGCACCCGGCTCAGGTCGACGCCTGCAACGAGGTGTTCTCCCCGGCCCAGGACGACTACGACCACGCCGAGCTGATCCTCGACGCGTACGATCACGCGACCCGGGTACAGGGCCGGGGCGCGGCGATGCTCGGCGACGAGATGATCGACGAGGCGTCCCGGAAGATGGCCCTGGTGATCGCCGCGAAGGGCCGCGCCGCGGGCCTGCGGCGAACGAAGCAGTTCACAGCACCTGAATAGTCTTTTTAGGGCATCCGGAAACCTTGACGTGACCCCGCCGAGGGCAGCAGCGTGGAAGAGCATGAAAGCTCCTCCGATCTGTCCGCGGTGCCGCGGGCCGGTGACCCCGCCGAACGCCTGGTCGAGCGCCTGGACCTGCGCGGTGCACGGCGAGGTCTGCCCGCTGCGCCCGCCCCGGCGACCCTGCGCGGAGGGGCTCCAGGTCGTCCGCGCCGAGGCGCGGGTCCCTGTCTGGGTCCCCTGGCCCCTGCCGCTCGGCTGGCTCGTCACCGGTTTCGCCGATGTCGGAGACGAGCGCAGCGGTGGCCGGGCCGTCGCGGTCGCGCTGTCCGGCCCGTCGCCGGTCGGCGGTCCCGCCGACCTCATCCTCGTCGCCGAGGAGCCCGGCATCGGCCTCGGCGCGTCGTACGCCGGGCTGCCCGGCCCCGATCCAGGGCACGGTTTCGGGACCTCGGCGCCCGACGCCAAGGTGCACATCGACGGGCACCCGCTGCCGTTGTGGGCCGTGCCCGGTGCCGACACGGCGGCGTTCGCCGGCGAGGCGCTCGGCAACTGGCTGTGGGCCGTGCTCTGGCCCGCCGAGGCCGGCGCGCTGATGCTGGAGGATCTTCGCCTGAGCGACCTGCGCGAGATCGACCTCGACCTGCCGTACGGCGCGGCGTCCCCCCGGCTGGGTGCATGATCGGACCGTGCGCATCGACCTGCACTCCCACAGCTCCGTCTCGGACGGCACCGAGCCGCCCGCCGACGTCGTCCGCCGCGCCCACGCCGCAGGCGCCGACGTCCTCGCGCTGACCGACCACGACACCGTCGCCGGTCACCCCGAGGCCGTACGCGCGCTCCCGCCCGGCATGACCCTCGTCCGCGGCATGGAGCTGTCCTGCCGCCTCGGCGGCCGCAGCCTCCACCTGCTGGCGTACCTGTTCGACCCGGACGAGCCCGCACTGGCCGCCGAACGCCGGCGCATCCGCGACGACCGCGCCCACCGGGCCCGCGGCATGGTCGAGCGCCTCGGCCGACTCGGCACGCCGGTCACCTGGGAGATGGTCCAGCGGATCACCGGTGACTCCGTCCCTGGGCGGCCCCACATCGCCCGCGCCCTGGTCGAGGCCGGAGTGGTGCCGAACGTGGAGGAGGCGTTCACCCGGGAGTGGATCGGCGCGGGCGGCCGCGCGTACGTCGACCGGTACGCCCTGGACGCCGTCACGGCCGTAGGGCTCGTCCGTGAGGCCGGCGGCGTCCCCGTGCTGGCGCACCCCCGCGCGTCCCGGCGCGGCTACGTGTTCACCGACGACGAGATCGCGCGGCTGGCCGGAGTCGGCCTCGCCGGCGTCGAGGCCGACCACCCGGACCACACGGAGGCCGACCGCGCCCACCTGCGCGGACTCGCGGCCGACCTGCGCCTGTTCACGACGGGCGCGAGCGACGACCACGGCACCCTCACCGCCCACCGCCTAGGCGCCGAGACCACGACTCCGGAGGCGTACGAGGCGCTGTTGTCCGAGGCCACCGGCGCGACCCCGGAACCCTGACGGCCACCCGGAACACGGCAGGGGCCCGCCCAGCGCCGGCCCCGACTCGTGAGCCTCGATCACTGGCGGATACTGCGCCTGGAACGCAGCGGACACCAGGGATCAGTTTCTGAACGGCGTAATGCTCGGTGAACCCACCCGAAGCAAGTCCTTAACCAGGACAATTCTCCGGGACCGCTGGCCTTCCCCGAACCTTGGTCTCGGCCTCGAGCGCGGTCTGCCTGATCACAGGGCGATCCCGTCGGACCGATCAGCACATTGACGTCGGCGTTGACGTGCCAGGCCTGGCGAATCGGTCATCGACCCGTCAACGCCGGCGGCAACGTGACCACGCCGGCGGCGAAGCCACCGTCCCCCCGCACGGCGGATGCCGATGATCAGCCTGTGGAGCGGGTCAGCATCAGGCCGGCGAGGGTCGCGAAGACGACGCCGGACACAGCTATGAAGGCGCCCTGGGCGCGGTGGCCGATGCGGTGGCCCGAGCGGGCCACGGCCAGGGCGATGACGGCCTCCAGGCCGGAGGCGACCACGAACCACGTCACGGTGAACACCGCCAGGCCGGCCGGGCCGGCGAGGTGCTCGGCGCGGAGCATCGCGGGCGTGCCGGTGGCCAGCCAGAACGTCCACGTCAGCGGGTTGGCGAGGTTTCCGATGACGCCCTTCCAGAACGCCCAGCCCTCCGCGTTCGGGACCGACTTCGCGCGCCAGAGGCGTACGGCGTCCCGTATGGCGCCGACGGCCAGCCAGAGGAAGAACGCCGCGCCGACCAGCCCGACCCAGAACGCGGCCTGGGCGACGGCCGCGATGACCCAGGCGAACGCCAGCGCGGGCAGCAGGAGGGCGACGTCGGCGGTGGCGGAGCCGAGGATGACGCGGAACGCGGCGCCGAACCCGCGGGTGGCCGCCTCGTTCAGGATGGTGACGAAGATGGGCCCCACGGACAGGGCCGCGCCGACGCCCAGCAGCACACCGAGCCAGATCACCTCGCCCATCGACGACCCTCGGCTGAATCGTGCACGAATGAACCCCTTTGCGGCAGATGCCCGATGTGGAGGGTAAGGCGGCCCTGTTTCACGCGTGTTTCGTCGATGTTGATCGCATCCGCCGTGGTCCGGCGGCGGCCTCGGCGGCCGGATCGGTCCGCGTGCTGCGCGTCCGGCGTGGGAAGTCGGTAAGGTTCCGGTGTGGACGCGCGTATCGACAAAGTGGTGACGTCAGGCAAGGTCACGGTCGACGACACCGAGTACGACATCGAGAGCAACACGTACATCGTCGGGGACGACGACGCGGTGATCGTCATCGACCCCGCCAACGACGCCGAGGCGATCCTCAAGGAGATCGGCGAGCGCGAGGTGATGGCCGTCATCTGCACCGACGGTCGCGATCATCACCTCGGCGCGGTCCTCGAGATCGCCGAGGCCGACGAGGAGGACCCGGCGCCGATCGGGCTGCACTCCCGGGACCGCCTCCTGTGGCGTCAGTACTTCCGCGCCCTCGCCAAGAAGGACGAGGACTCGGAGTTCATGAAGGACCTCACCCCGGACATCGACATCGAGGATGGCGGCATCTTCGAGATCGGTGGCGCGCAGCTGGAGGTCATGCACACGCCCGGGCACACGCCCGGCAGCATCTGCCTCTACAGCGATCAGCTCGGCGTGCTGTTCTCCGGCGACACCCTGCACAAGGGGCGGCCGGGCCTGGTTGGGGAGGAGTACCACGACCTTCAGGACCAGCTGAACTCCATCGGGTCGCTGCTCGGGCCGCTGCCCAAGGACACGCGGGTGCTGCCCGGCCAGGGCGAGGAGACCACCGTCGGCGACGAGGACGCCCAGTGGGAGAGCTGGTTCGCGCTCGCGCAGGAGCCGAGCTCCGAGGACTGACGCGATGGCGGCCGAGCAGCTCGGATTCGAGGGGATGCCGAGGCGGCTCTACCCCTGCACGCCCTCCCGGCTGAACACCTGGCTGGACTGTCCGCGCCGCTATCGGATGACCTACCTGGACCGGCCGAAGCCCGAGAAGGGTCCGCCGTGGGCGCACAACAGCGTCGGGGCCAGCGTCCACAACGCCCTGGCCGGCTGGTGGCGGCTGCCCATCGAGGAGCGCACCACCGAGGCCGCCGGCCGGCTGCTCGACCGGGGCTGGCTGACCGACGGCTTCCGGGATGACGCGCAGTCCATCGAGTGGCGCCACCGGGCCCGGGAGATGGTCCTGCGCTACACCGCCGGACTCGACCCGGCGGACGAGCCGGTCGGCGTCGAGCGCACGGTCTCGATGAAGACCCACCTGATCACCGTCCAGGGGCGGGTCGACCGGCTGGACCGGCGCGGCGACGAGCTCGTGGTCGTCGACTACAAGACCGGCCGCCGGCCGCTCACCTCCGACGACGCCCGCGCGTCCCTGGCCCTCGCGCTGTACGCCGCCTCGGCCAACCGGATGATGCGGACCCGGTGCCGCCTCGTCGAACTCCACCACCTGCCGACCGGTGAGGTCGCGGTCTGGGAGCACACCGACGACTCCCTGGACCGGCACGTCCGCCGCGCGGAGCAGATCGCCGAGGAGTGCGGCGAGGCGGACGAGTGGTACCGCGCCCACGCCCGGCCGGTGGACGCCCAGGTCCTGCCGCCGGAACGCCGCCACGCGCCCTTCGACGAGCGGTTCCCGCCTAGCCCCGGCGCGCTATGCGCCTGGTGCGACTACGTGCGCCACTGCCCGGAGGGCCGCGCCGCCGCCCCCGCCCGCGACCCCTGGTCCGCCCTCGCGGAGTGATCCACGGCGGGCGCCGCAAGGGCCACGCCGGACCTTCTGCGCGAGCGGATCGACGGCCGGGTCGGTCAGCGACCGCCGGGACGGTGCTCAGGCGGCGGCCTTGGGCCAGCGGCGGGGGTCGCGCAGGCCCTGCAGGCCCTTGCCGAGGTCGTAGCCCTCGGCGGTGAGCCGCTGCCGGGCGCCCTCGAGCATGTCCTTGGTCGTCTGCTGGAACGTCAGGTCGTGGACCTTCTCCGGGAGGGCGTTCGCCGCCAGGCGGAAGGACCGGAGCGCCGCCGTGACGACCGGACCCGGTATCTCGGGCAGGATCCCGTACATCCGCCGGGCCCAGCCGGGCAGCGAGTAGTAGCACAGCGCGCCGAACGGGACGTACATCGGCTTGCCCGCCGACATCCACCGCATCTCCTCCGGCAGCCTCGGCCACAGCAGGAACCGTACGGTCGAGCGGGCCTCCGGCGTGACCTTCAGCCGTGGGCGCATCTCCGCGAAGAAGGCCGTCATCTCCGCCACGCTGCCCGGGACGTCCTCCTCGTGCAGGCCGACGTAGGTGGCGCTGCGGCGCTGCTCGGCGAGGTAGCGGTCGGCCTGCCGGTCGGTGAGCCGCAGTCCGGAGCGGCGCGCGGCCTCGAGGTAGGAGAAGACCTCCGCGCAGTGAACCCACAGGAGCAGTTCGGGATCGTCGACGCGGTGCACGCGCCCCGTGTCCGGGTCCTTGATCCGCAACGCGCGATGGATGTCCCTCACCTTGCGGCCGAGGCGATCGGCCTCTTCGGGCGTGCCCCACGTCACCACGCCGACGAAGTCGGCCGTGCGCTGCAGCCGGCCGATGGGGTCCTCCTGGAAGTTGGAGTTCTGCCAGACCCCGCGCATGGCGAGCGGGTGCAGGGCCTGCAACATGAGACTGCGCACCCCGCCGATCCACATCGACCGGTCGATGTGCACCTGCCAGGTCACACTCTGCGGGGGCTGGACGGTCGCTTCCATGGCGCCATCGTAAGTCCTCAGTTACATGAGACGCTAGTCGTATCTTGTCTCAAAGCCGTCCGGTCCCGGCGTCGGCCGGCCGCGATGAATCTCGGTCAGGCGCGCTCGGCGTCGTTCCAGAAGGAGGTCAGCGCGCTCGCGGTGGTCTCGGGAGCCTCCACGGCGGGGGAGTGGGCCGCGCCGGGGATGACGACCTTGCGGGCGCCCAGGCGCTCGGCCATGGCGGCCTGCTCGCGGGGCTCCCACCCGTCGTCGTTCTCGCCGTACAGCACGAGGACGGGCAGGCCGGCGTCCTCGGTGACCTTCGCGAGGTCGTCGACCCGGTCCGGGGAGGACAGGACCTCCCGGGCCATGGCCATCAGGCCGGTGGGGGAGTTCGAGAACATCCGCCGGCGCAGGAACGCCACGATCTCCGGAGGCACCCCCTTGGTGATCACCCCGGGCTCGATCCGGGTCGTCCACAGGTGCTCCAGGCCGACCTTGGGCAGTGCCGCGAGCAGGACCTGGCCCTCGACCTCGCGCGACCCGCCGATCGCGGCCGGACCCGAGCTCATCAGCGTGTACGACGCCAGCAGCTCGGGATCGCACAGCACCGTCTCGCGTGTCACGAGCCCACCGAAGGAGTGCCCGACCAGGTGCACCTGGTCGTCGAAGTACTCCAGGACGGCGGCGATGTCCGCGCCGAGCGCGGCGCAGCTGTAGGCCGCCGGGTCGTCCGGACCGGGAGTCTCGTGCTGGCCGCGCATGTCGAGCGCGACGACGCGGCGCCCGCCGCCCGCGAGCGTCTGCAGCACCGCGATGAAGTCCTCTTTGCTCCCGGTGAAGCCGGGCACCAGCAGTGCCGGGCCGCGCTCGCAGACGCCGGAGCCCGGAAGCGCCTCGAGCACGGCGAACGTGCCGCGCGAGGTGTTGATCTCCGTGCGGCGGACGCCGGGAGGCAGACTGAGGAACCGGGGCGTACTCACTGGCAGGAGCTTACTTGCACATGCCAATATCGACACCATCGTAGCGATTTGGCTGGTCATCCGCTGGGGAACGCGAAGGTACCCTCGAGACATGACGGCTGCCGTCTCCGCCCACAAGGGCGGATCCGAGGTCGCCCGGGCCGCCACCTGGGAGGCGTACGAGAGCGCTCTGACGACGGGCGCGGAGTACGTCGAGTTCGACATCCGCCGCACGCGCGACGGAGAGTTCGTCGTCTTCCACGATCAACGTATCGCGAACCGTCCCGTGGCGGCGCTGACCTACGACGAGCTGTGCGCCGTCGCGGGTTTCCGCGTGCCACGCGTCCGCGATGTCATGATCCTGATCGCGGGCCGCATGAAGGGCCATCTCGACCTCAAGGAGATCGGCGACGAGAGCGAGATCATCACCCTCGCCCTCGACACGCTCGGCCCGGACGGCTTCGTCGCGACCACGCTGGAGGACTCCTCGATCGCTCGGATCAAACGGGAGTTCCCCCAGGTGACCGCGGCTCTGTCCCTCGGGCGCAGCCTCCGCGAGGTCTCGTGGCTGATGAAGGCGCCGACCCGGATCCAGGAGCTGTACCCGCTGCGCCGCATGCGCGAGTGCGGCGCCGACTGGCTCGCCGTCCATCGCCGGCTGGCGCGCGCCACCGTGCTGCACATGTGCGGCCGGCTGGGCATTCCGGCCATGGTCTGGACGGTCAACGACGAGCCGAGGATGCGGCGGTTCCTCGGCGACGAGCGGGTGACCGTCCTGATCACCGACCGGCCGCGCCACGCCCTGCGGTTGCGCCAGGGGGGCCTGTCCACCGCCGGATAAGGCACTGGATTCCGTTTCCCCGGCTGCGGACCGCCATCTCCGTTAGTCTGCGTGATCATTCTGTCATGCGGTGATATGGGGGGTCCGAAAGGATGGCGGCCGACGACCGGATCCGCCCGCTGCGCGCCACGGACCCGGCGGAGCTGGGCCCGTACCGCCTGCTCGGGGTGGTCGGCCAAGGGGGGATGGGCACGGTCTATCTCGCCGCGTCCGCCTCGGGCGAACGTGTGGCCGTCAAAGTGATCAACGTGGACTTCGCGCAGGACCCCGCCTTCCGCGATCGGTTCCGCCGCGAGGTGGCGGCCGCCCGCCGGGTCCGCCGGTTCTGCACCGCTCCGGTGCTCGACGCCCGGGTCGACGAGGAGCCGCTGTACATCGTCACCGAGTATGTGGCCGGGCCGAACCTGAAGGAGTTCGTACGGGCGTCCGGCCCGATGCGGGGTTCGAGTCTCGACCACCTCGCGGTGGGAGTGGCGACGGCCCTGGGCGCGATCCACGGGGCGGGCATCGTGCACCGCGACCTGAAACCCGAGAACGTTCTGCTGTCCCCGATGGGTCCCCGGGTGATCGACTTCGGCATCGCGCGGGCCCTCGACAGCGTGACCGAGGCGACTCGACCCGGCCAGATCGTCGGTACTCCCGCCTACATGGCCCCGGAGGTCATCCAAGGGCGGCGCGCCACCACGGCGTCCGACGTCTTCGCCTGGGGCGCCGTCGTGGCCTTCGCCGGTACGGGCGGCACGCCGTTCCCCGGCGAGGGGCTGCCGGCCGTGCTGTACCGGATCATGCACGAGGCGCCGTCGCTCAACGGTCTCGACGAGTCCGTACGGCCGCTGGTGGAGCGAGCGCTGGACAAGGACCCGGCGCGGCGGCCGTCCGCTCAGGAGCTGCTGACCGGCCTGACAGGGCACGCGCGGGCCGCGCCGTCGGACGACCGGACGAGGTCGTCGAGCGACGCGGCACGGATACCGGACGACGCAGGAGCCGAGGGCAGGCGGGCGGGGCTTACCGGGCCCTCACCGGTCGCCCTGGACACCGGTTCGGCAGCGGCCGGCGCGCTCGGACCGGAGCCGGACGCCGGACACGCGTCGTCCGGCGCCGCGTCGGACCCCGGTGCCACCCTCGTCGCGACGATGGATCCCGGAAGCCCGGAGCCGGCGGCGCGTGGAGAGGCCGGGGTACGGCACCGCGCCAGGACCCGGCGTATCGCCTGGACCGTCGCGGCCGCCACCGCTGCGGTAGCCGCCGGGATCGGGGCGACCGTCGCACTGATGCCGTCCGGCGGCCGGACGACGCGGACCGTCCCCGTCTACTCCAACGGCTTCTCGCCTGACACGCCGACCTGGGACCGCGACAAGTACACCTCGTACGTCGATGGCCGGTATCGCATGACGGCTGAGGGCCGGGCCGCCGCCAACGATTCGAAGCCCGCGCAGTACCCCGCGCGGTACCTCCCCGCAGCCATGGAGGTGAGCGTCGACGTGGCCGTGGTCTCCGGCGCGGGCGACGGCACGATGGGCCTGTGGTGCCGCGGAGCGGACGACCGGATTCTCGACGGCTACGTGTTCCTGGTCAGGCATGACGGACAGGGCGCGTACATCCGCAAGATCACTGCGGGCGGCTCCCGGACACTCGCGCAGGTACCGAACGCGCCGGGCTATGAGCCGGCCGGCGCCGCGGGGAGCCGCAAGAATCACTTCACGGTCGACTGCGAACCCGAGGGGGCGAAGGTCCGTCTCCGGCTGTGGGTGAACGGCAGGCTCACCATCGCGGCGACGGACGGCGACGACCCTTTGGCGGACGGGCAGACCGGCCTCGTGGTGATGCGCGGCAGCGGGGCGCACGGTGGCCGAACGGTCGTCGACTTCGACGACTACTCCATATCGCGGATCAAGAGCGGGAGCTAAGGGCCCCGACGCCACCGGTTCCTGCCTGACGCACCCTCGCCGGGGCATGAATAAGGGGCGTGATCGTGATCACGCCCCTCCTTCGGCCGTCGGTCAGACGGATTCGCGCGCCCCACCGGTCCGCGTGCGGCGCTTCTTCCTTGCCGCAGGGCGTACCGGCTCGACGTACTCCGGCATCTCGTCGGTCACGTCGATGGGTGGCGGCAGGAACTGCACCATCGGGATGCCCGCCGGGCTGATCATCACGGGAGCCGTGGCCGGCTCGGGCCGTGCCACGGGAGCCGTGACGGGCTCGGGCCGTGCCGCGGGCACCGCGTCGTCCGCGACGAACGGGGTCGGAACCTCGTCCGCCTCGGCGGTCTCGACCACGTCGGCGCTGGTGTCGATCACCGGCACCGTGTCCTGCGCCTCCACGGCTCGCCGACGCGTACGGCGTACGGTCGTGGCGGCCTCCGCTGCCTCCGCTGCCTCCGCGGGAGCCTCCTGTGCCTCCACGGCTCGCCGCCGGGTGCGGCGTACGGTCGTGGCGGCCTCCGGTGCCTCCGCGGGAGCCTCCTGCGCCTCCACGGCTCGCCGCCGGGTGCGGCGTACGGTCGTGGCGGCCTCCGGTGCCTCCGCGGGAGCCTCCTGCGCCTCCACGGTCGCTGCCGAAGCCGTCACCGCGGCCGGCACCGGCTCGGCCGGATGCGCCGCGGCCTCCACCGGCCGACGCGTGTGCCGCCGGGCCGTCTCCTCCGCCGCGACCGCCGCGTCGCCGTCATGCTCCAGCGGGCGGCCGCCGCGCGTGCGCTGCCGCGAGCGGCTGTTGCGCTGCCGTGCCGGGCGGGGTGGCTCCTCGTGCTGCCGCCCGTGCGACCGGTTACGGCCGGTCTCGCCGATGTCCTCGACCTCTTCGGCCTCCAGACCGGCCCGGTCCCGCTGCGCCTTGGGCAGGATGCCGGTGATGTCGGACGGGATGTCCAGTTCCTCGTACAGGTGCTCGGAGGTGGAGTAGGTCTCGACCGGCTCGGCGAAGTCCAGACCGAGCGCGCTGTTGATCAGCTTCCAGCGCTGCAGATCCGACCAGTCGACGAGCGTGACCGCGATGCCCTCCTTGCCCGCACGGCCGGTACGGCCGATGCGGTGCACGTAGGTGTCGGCGGCGTCCGGGCACTCGTAGTTGACGACGTGGGTGACGTCGTCGACGTCGAGGCCGCGCGCCGCCACGTCCGTGGCGACGAGCACGTCGATCTTGCCGGCGCGGAAGGCGCGCAGGGCCCGCTCGCGCTGCCCCTGGCCGAGGTCGCCGTGCACGGCGGCGGCGGCGAAGCCACGCCGGGTGAGGTCCTCGGCGACCCGGTCACAGGCGCGCTTGGTCTGACAGAACACCATGGTCAGTCCGCGGCCCCGCGCCTGCAGGACGCGAGCGAGCAGCTCGGGCTTGTCCATCTGGTGCGCCTGGAACACGTGCTGCGCGACCTGCGGAGTGGTCTCCGACTCCTCGTGCGACTCGGCCCGTACGTTGGTCGGCCGGGTGAGGTACTTGCGCGACAGCGCGACGATCTCGCCGGGCATGGTGGCCGAGAACAGCATCGTCTGGCGCCGCTCGGGCACCTTGGCGACGAGACGCTCGATGTCGGGCAGGAAGCCGAGGTCGAGCATGCGGTCGGCCTCGTCCAGGACGAGCACCGACACCTGGGAAAGGTCGAGGTACTTCTGCTTGACCAGGTCGAGCAGCCGGCCGGGCGTGCCGACGACCACCTCGACGCCGTTCTTGAGGGCGTCGATCTGCGGTTCGTACGCGCGGCCGCCGTACACCGACAGGACGCGGCTGCCGAGCTTGCCGCCGGCGGTGGTCAGGTCGTCGGTGACCTGGACGGCCAGCTCACGCGTCGGCACGATGACCAGGGCCTGCGGCTTCTTCCCGCCGTGTTCGATGCGCTGCAGCAGCGGGATGCCGAAGGCCAGGGTCTTGCCGGTGCCCGTGCGGGCCTGGCCGATGATGTCGTGCCCGCCGAGACCGATGGGTATCGCGAGCAGCTGGATCGGGAACGGTTCGACGATGCCCTCGGTTTCGAGGGCGTCTGCTATTTCGGGGACAACTCCGAGTTCATGGAACGTCGTCAGGGCCTTCAGCCTCCAGTGTGCGGGGTCCGCTCAACGCCGCGTGCGCACCGTGTCCGGTGACGCGGCGAGCCGTCTCGCGGATGCGCCTCATGCGCCGTCTCCGGCAGGGCTCTGTGGCGCCCACCGGTCGTCGCGTTCGGTCGCGCCTTCGCGCGGGAGGGACCAGCCGACAAATTCTTCCTAGGGTGTGACCGGGTATGGGGTCGCGCTCTGCCGCGATCGGTCACAGTTCGACACGCAGTGTAGCTGGCGGGGGCGGATTTCAAAAGCCCCCGCTGTTCTTGTCAACGCCTCAGCGTACGATTTCATTTCATGTCTCCGGCCGCACCCCCCTCTCCCTCCCGGCCGCGTGCCCTCTACGGACTGCTGGCGTGCGTGCGGTTGACCGCGTTCGAGGAGCGGGCGGCGGACGCGGGCCGTACGGCGTCCTACGAGGACAAGGTCGTGCTCGCCGGCCTGGCGACCGGGGCGTTCGCTCAGTTCGAGCGGCTACGCGACCGGCTGATCGAGGCCGGCGTGGACCCGTACGAGGCGATGCGGCCGTACCAGGACGCGATCACCGCGTTCCATGGGCGTACTCGGCCCGCCGACGCGATGGAGGCGCTGGTCAAGGTGTACGTCGCCGACTCCATCCTGGCCGACCTCTACCGCGAGGCGGTGGAGAGGACCGATCCCGAAACGCGTTCGGTGGTGCATGAGTCGCTGGCCGATTCCGGTCACGCGGAGATCCTGACCGAGCGGCTGCGCGCGGCGGCGGAGACCGACGCCCGGCTGGCGTCCCGGCTGGGGCTGTGGGCCCGGCGCCTGGTGGGCGAGGCGCTCAGCCAGGCCCATGCGATCACGGAGCGGGGCCCCGAGGTGGGAGCGCTGTTCGGGGACGAGGACGTCGCGACGATGTTCGGCCGGATCGTCGACCGGCACCAGGCCCGGATGCGGGCCGTCGACCTGCGCGATTGATCTTCGTCCCGGATGGTGCGTGGCGTTGCTTCCCGTGACCATGCGTATCCAGTAACTTCCCCCTCTTGGTAGAGGAGGACGAATTTGGGCGATTGGGCGCTTCCCGGCTACTCGGAAGTGCGAGAGCTGGGCAGGGGCGGCTTCGGGCGGGTGGTGCTCGCCCGGCACGACGCGTCCGGCGCGCAGGTCGCGGTCAAGTACCTGACCGCGAATCTCCTCGCCGACCAGCGGTTTCTGGGCGGCTTCCGGGCCGAGGCGCGGATACTCCGGCAGCTCGACAGCCCGCACATCGCGCGCCTGTACGACTTCGTCGAGACGGAGCACGGCGCGGCGATCGTGATGGAGGCGGTCGACGGGATCTCGCTGCGCGCGCTCCTGGACGAGGACGCCCCGCTCGAGCCGCAGGCGGCTCTGGCGGTGCTCAAGGGGTCGCTCCTCGGCCTGGGCACCGCGCATGAGCGCGGCGTCGTGCACCGCGACTACAAGCCCCCGAACGTCCTGGTGCGCGCCGACGGCCAGAGCACGCTCATCGACTTCGGCATCGCGCTGCGTTCCGGGCAGAGCGGCCTGGCCCTGGGCACGCCGCCCTACATGGCGCCGGAGCAGTGGCAGGGCGCGCCCGCCACCCCGGCCACCGACGTGTACGCGGCGACCTGCGTCTTCTTCGAGTGTGTCACCGGCCACACCCCGTTCCAGGGCGAGACCGAGCAGGCGTACCGGGCCCAGCACACCAACGCGCAGGTCCCTCTGCGCGAGCTCCCGGAGGCGCTCCGGGGCCTGGTCGTCCGGGGCATGGCCAAGCATCCCGCGGAACGGCCGGTCGCCGCCGGGGCGTTCGTGGCCGAGCTGGAGCGCGTGGCCACGGCCGAGTACGGGCCGGACTGGGAGTCCAACGGGTGGCGACGGCTGGCCGAGGCGGCCGCCGGGCTGGCGGCCCTGTTCCCCCTCGCCGCGCTCCTCGCGAGCGGCTCGGGCGCCCCGGTCGGCGGCGCCGTGGGCGGAGGCGCCGCCGGTGGAGGCGCGGCGGGCGGCGTCGGTGCGGGCGGTACGGGTACCGCGGCCGGTGGCGGAGCCTCCGGCGCCGGGAGCGGCGGAGCGCAGGCGGCGGGCGGCGCTGCGCACGCCGGAACCGTCGCGCAGGGTGCGGGCAAGTCCCTGCTGTCGGGCATCGGGGCGAAGGCGTCCGTCGCCATCGCGGGTGTCATCGTCGTCGGAGCGGCCGGGACCGCCGCCGTCGTCGCCTCCCGGGGAGGGGACCACCACCCCTCGGCCGGACCGACGCGGCCGACGGCCGCCGTACAGCCGCTCCGCGTGAACGTGGCGTCCACCAGCACGACGCTCCACAAGGGGCGCACCATGATCACGCGGTACATCCAGGTGAGCGGCCTGAAGGACGCCGCCGTACAGGCGAAGGTCAACAAGGCGCTGCGGGCCCCGGTCGACCGGACCCTCGCCCAGTTGAAGCCCGCCTTCGTCATGTCGGCGGGCCAGGCGATGAGCCTGCCGACCGGCACGCTGGAGTCGGCCCCGACGGTGGGGCTGGGCGGTCCGAAGCTCCTGTCGGTCACCTACACGTTCGCCGACAGCAGCGACTCGAACCGGCAGATCCCCGCCAGTTCCCAGGACACCGTCGTGCTGGACCTGGCGACGGGCAGGGCGCTGGGCGTCGCGGACCTGCTGCTTCCGGCCGCGCGCACCGCGGCCGGCGCGCGCGCTCTCGCGCGGATCATGGATCCGCAGGTGAACGGCGGCGTCTGCGCTCAGGGCCAGCCGCTGACCGGACACGACCTCGGCCGAGGGCTCGAGATCGCCCCCACCGTCACCGGCATCACGTTCACGATCCGCGGCTGGATCGACCTGGGCTGCCCGCACGCCGATCTCGGCCGCGCGTTCGATGTTCCGTACGAGAAGTTGGGCGCGTACGTCCGCCCGGAGATCGCGGCGACGGCCAAGGCGTCCCAACCCGGGACGGCGACGAAGACGGCCGCCCCCACGCCCACGCACTCCTGACGCGCGTCGCGGCCACCGCCCCCGGGGCCGGGTCTCGTACGGGGCGGCGTCCCACGCCCACGGACTCCCGACGCGCGGCCGGATTCCTTCCGTGGCCGAGCGGGGGGCGGGAGCGCGTCCACGGGTCGTGGACGTGGCGAGGCCCCCGCCGGTGGGCGGGGGCCTCGCTGGGGGTCAGGTCAGATTCCGTGTGGATGGGCCGGAGCCGGCTCGATCAGTACACGCCGCGGCGCGAGCCCCACCGGCCGCGACCGCTGATCAGCGCGACGCCCGCGGCGGCCACCAGGACCGAGATGATGAAGGCGATGATGCTGCCCGCACCGAGTGCGTTGGCGATGACGCCGCCGATCACCGCGCCGACGACCCCGATCAGGATCGTCAGGGCGATGCCCATCGGGTTCGGGCCGGGCACGACAAGACGCGCGAGAGCCCCGATGATGGCGCCGATAATGATGAACCAGATTATTGTCATCAGCATTTCTCAGACCACCTCCTGCCGGACCGAGTCCGGCGCTTCGGATTCGCGCGGTCTGTATGCCCCTCTCCGAGAGACTCATTCCAATCTCTTGAAAAAGTCGGAACGAATCTTCGGAGCGGTCAGTAGGAGCCGAAGCCGACGCTCCTCTGCTCCGACTCGGCGATCTCCACGTAGGCGAGCTTGGCCGCCGGCACGACGAGGCGGGCGCCGTCCCGGCTGCGGAGCGTGAACACTCCGTCCTCCTCGGCCACCGCGTCCTGCACCGCGCGCTCCACCTCGTCGGCGGACAGCGAGGTCTCGACGACCAGTTCCTTGGGCACCGACTGGACACCGATCCGTACCTGCACGTTCTTCCCTCCGTAGCGGGGCGATCTCAGGACCGTCCCCTGGCGTACCTCCGGGCCGGTCTCATCCGACTTACCGGCACTATGGCACGGACCGGTGCGAAAGAGGGGCGGCGGGAGTGCCCGGTGCGAAAGAGTGGTGGCGGGAGTGCCCGGTGCGTCAGGTGGTGCGGGGGAAGCCGCCGATGCCGCGCCACTGCAGCCGCGCGATGAGGTGCTCGGCCTGATCCTTGGAGATCTTGCCGCGCTGCGACAGCCAGTAGCGCGCGCTGACCTCGGCCATGCCGACCAGCCCCATGCCGAGGAGGTGCGCCTCGTCGCTGGAGACGCCGGTGTCCTCCTGGATCACCTGTGCGATCATCTCGGCGCACTGCTGGTTGGTGCGGTCCACCCGGGCGCGTACGGCGGCGACGTTGCGCAGGTCGGACTCGAACACCAGGCGGTACGCCTCGCCCTCCCCGGCCACGAAGTCGTAGAACGCCTCGATGGTCCGCTGCACGCGCAGCTTGTTGTCCGGGGTCGAGGCCAGCGCGTCGCGCAGGTGCTGGACGAGCCCCTCGGCGTGCTCGTCCAGCAGCGCGAGGTACAGCTCGAGCTTGCCCGGGAAGTGCTGGTACAGCACGGGCTTGCTGACGCCTGCGCGCTCGGCGATCTCGTCCATCGCGGCGGCGTGGTAGCCCTGCGCGACGAACACCTCCTGGGCGGCGCCCAGCAGTTGGCGGCGGCGGGCCAGCCGCGGGAGCCTCGTGCCCCGGGGGCGGGCGTCCGGGGTTGCGGTCACGTGAGTTCTCCGATCACCTGTCCGGGCGACGCTGTGGCGCCGCTCGCGCTGCGGGCTACCATCCTACGACCGGGTAACGTCCGACCGGCCGAACCCGACGACGCCGCCGCGAAAGCGGCGCCCCCGTGCGTGAAAGCGGCGCCCCCGTGTGCCGTCCGAGCGGCGCCGTGGGCCCTCGGGGCGACGCCACCACCCGGTCCTCGTGGTCACCGGTAGTCGTCCTCGTCGAGGTCGATCTCGTACCTCTGCTCCGCGGCGTCGGCCTCGTTCACCTCGACCGGGAACGTGGTCGGCCACGGACTCTCGGCGTCGCGCACCGCCACGTGCTGCTCGGCGGCGTCGGCCTCGGGAGCCTCGAGGCTCAGTTCGATCTCGTCATCGGGCATGGCGTCTCTCCCCCAAGAGAACTTCAGAGCTGCTCGGCCAGTTCGCGCAGGACCGGTTCGAAGGCCTCACCGTACGTCGGGAAGGCGTGGACCACGTCGGTGAGGATGCTCAGCGGCGTCTCGGCCCGGATGGCCAACGTGATCTCACTCATCCACTCCTCAGCGTAGAGCCCCACCGCGGCGGCGCCCACGAGAACGCCCCGGGCTCGGTCGGCGTACAACTCCACCCGGCCGCGGTCGTCGTCCTCCACGGCGGCGCGGGCGGTCTCCGCGAGGTCGTACCCCGCCGCGACCAGTTCCAGCCCGCTCGCGGCCAGCGGCGAGACGCCCACCGCGTACACCGAGGGCGTCGTGTAGACGGCGCGGGGGATCGCCCGGTAGTCCGCCTCCCGGCGCTTGCCCAGGACGTTGGAGACCACCACCGCGGCTTGGTAGTTCGCGGCGTGGGTGTAGGGCGCGACCCCGGTCACGTCACCGGCGGCCCAGACGTTCGTGCCGTCGGTGCCCTCCGCGGTCGGGGCGGCATGGCAGGTGGAGTCGACGGCGATGCCGCGCTCCGGGTCGAAGCGGACGCCGATCGTCTCCAGGCCCAGGTCCGCGACGCGCGGCCGCCGGCCGGCCGCGATGAGGATGCGGTCCGCGTCGATGTGGTTGCCGTCGGACAGCCGCAGCCGCAGCCCGGTCTCGGTGCGTTCGGCACTCGTGGCCGCCACGCCGAGCCGCAGGTCGGCCCCCATCCTGCGGAGCGCGTCGGCGAGCGTCTCGCCCAGGAACGGCGCCTCGGCCGCGAGCAGGCGTTCGGCCGGTTCGACCAGGGTGACCTGGGAGCCGAACGCCGCGTAGATCTGGCTCAGCTCGCAGCCGACCGCGCCGCCGCCCAGCACGATCAGCCGACGCGGCAGGTCGGGCCGCGTCAGGGCCTCGTCACTCGTCCAGGTGGGCACCTCGTCGATGCCCTCGACCGGGGGGCGTACCGGCTCGCTGCCGGTCGCCACCACGAGGTCGGTGTAGCCGTACTCGGTCCCCTCGACCTCGACGACCCCGGGCCGTACGACCCGGCCGCGACCGCGCACGACGGTCACCCCGGCCTCGGCCATCTGAGCCGCGGTGGGCGCGTCCTCGAGGTGACGGGTCACCTCGTCGCGCCGCGCGACCGCGTGCTCCCACGTCTCCCCGAGCCGGGCCGAGTGCAGCAGCGTCTTCGATGGCATGCACGCGAAATACGGGCACTCCCCGCCGACCAGGCGGCCCTCCACCAGCGCGACCGAACGGCCCGCCCGCGCCAGTTCGGCGGCGATGTTCTTGCCGGAGCCTCCGCCCAGCACAACGACGTCATAGCGCCTGTCCTGCGCGTCGTCCGTCACCTGATCATCCTTCCCCATTTCACGCGCCATGCGCGTGTCACCTCCACCGGCGGCCACGGCGACGATTCGGCGCCATGACCACCGCCCACGATTGTGGACCCTCCGATCAATGGTGACGCACCGAGCAGCCTCCCGTACGCACTGCGGGCCTTCACGGCAGCTTCTGACGCAAGGTCAGCAGCGGTTCCAAGAGGTCGCCGTGCCGCTCGACGCGCTCGCGCACCTCGTCGGGTCCGAACCACAGCTCCGCGCCGGAGTTCACCTCGTCCCACGTCACCGGCGTGGAGACGGAGGGTTCTTCGGCGGCTCGCAAAGAGTACGGCGCGACCGTGGTCTTGTGCCGGTTGTTCTGACTCCAGTCGACGAAGACCTTTCCGGACCGCAGCTTCTTCTCCATCCGGCTGACCACCAGGCGCGGGTGCTCCTTCTCGAGCCTGCGCGCCGCCTCCTTCGCGTACGCCGAGGTGCGCTGGTCGGAGGTCTCCTTGATCGGGACGTACAGGTGCAGGCCCTTCTTGCCGCTCGTCTTCGGGAACGACCGCAGCCCGTCGGTCTCGAGCAGATCGCGCAGCAGGCAGGCGACCTCGCGCGCCTCCTCGACCATGGCGGGCGGGCCGGGGTCGAGGTCGAACACCAGCAGGTCCGGCTCGCGCGCGCCGCCCCGGGGGCCGACCCGCCACTGCGGCACGTGCAGCTCGAGCGCGGCCAGGTTCGCGCACCAGACCAGGGCGGGCAGATCGTCGACGACCACGAAGTTCACCGCGTCCCGGCTCCCGCCGGGCGTCGGCAGGCAGACCGTGCGCACCCAGTCCGGAGTGTGCGACGGCGCGTTCTTCTCGAAGAACGTCTGGCCCTCCACGCCGTCGGGGTAGCGCAGGCGCGTCGCCGGACGGTCCTTCAGATGGGGGAGCAGGACCGGCGCGATCCGCGCGTAGTAGTCGATGACCTCTCCCTTGGTGAAGCCGTGCCGGGGGTACATGACCTTGTCGAGGTTGGACAGCGTCAGCCGGACGCCGTCGACCTGGACGCTCGTCTTGGTGTCGCTCACCGGCTCTCCTCGGGGGCTCGGCCTGCTCAGGGGCCATCTCCCCGGCATCGCCGCCTTCAACCACCGACCCGTCGTCCGCGTACGGTCAAAGGCCGCGTCCGCCCGAGGCCTCGTCCGGTCTAGGGCTCCGCGTAGACCTCTTCGGGGTTGAGGTCGGGGCGGAGCCCACGCCAGGACGCGTGCAGCAGCATCCCGTCCAGGGTCCAGCGGGAGAACTCGACCTCGCCGACGAGCCAGGGCTCGACCCAGCGCGCCCGGCGGGCGTACTCGCGGGGGACCTCCATGGCGTACGGGCTGGTGGATCGCTCCAACGGGGTGAGGATCTTGTGCAGGTCGTCCAGCGTCGCGTCCGTGAACCCGGTGCCGACGTGCCCGACGAACCGGAGGCCGCCGTCCTCGTAGACGCCGAGCAACAGGGATCCGACGCCACCCTCCCGGCGGCCCTGCCCGGCCTTCCAGCCGCCGATGACGACGTCCTGCGTACGGAAGTTCTTGATCTTCCGCCAGTCGTCGACCCGCCGGCCGGGCCGGTACGGGGAGTCCAGCCGTTTGGCGATCAACCCTTCCAGGCCCTGCTCCCTTGTGTAGGCGAGCAGCTCTTCGAGCTGGTCCCCGGCCGAACCGGGCAGGTACGGCGGGGCCTCGATGGGGCCGGCCGCCAGCTCCAGCTCGTCGAGCAGGGTCCGCCGGTCGCGGTAGGGCAGGTCGTACAGCAGGTGGCCGTCCAGGTACAGCAGGTCGAAGGCGATGAAGTGCACCGGTACTTGGCGGGTCAGCAGGGTGTCCGGGTGCTCGACGTGCATGCGGTGCTGCAGGCGCTGGAAGCTGGGCAGGCCGCGCTCATCGAAGGCCACGACCTCGCCGTCGACGACCGCCGTCTGGCCGGGCAGGAGGTCGGCGAGGGCCTGCAGCTCGGGGTAACGGCGGGTCGCGTCCAGACCGCGGCGGCCGACCGCGCGGACCCGTCCGCCGGAGACGTAGACCATCGCGCGGACGCCGTCCCACTTGAGCTCCAGGCCCCAGCGGTCGGCGTCGTCCGGTAGCTCGCCCGGGGTCGCGAGCATCGGCTGGACATTGGAGGGCATGGGGTCACCCATACGATCATTTTCCCCATGTCGCTCGAACCTGACGCCATGCCGTCCGGTGGTTTAACCGGCCGGACACGGTCTCGTGGGCGCGCCCAGGTCCGTCCATGGCACGGCGCGAACGGCCCGCTCACCCCGGGGACACTTCGTGTGGCCCCCGACCTGCGCATACATTCGGGGTATCGCATTTCGGACGGCCCTGCCAGGTAGATCGGCAGGCCGGAGGGTAGGGACACCCCATGCGCAGCATCTGGAAGGGCGCGATCTCGTTCGGGCTCGTCACGATCCCGGTGAAGCTCTACTCCGCCACCGAGCAGCGTGACGTGGCCTTCCATCAGGTCCACCGCGAGGACGGCGGCCGGATCAAGTACAAGCGCGTCTGCACCGTCGACGGCGACGAGGTGCCGTACTCCGACATCGCCAAGGGGTACGAGCTGCCGAGTGGGGAGATGGTCGTCCTCACCGACGAGGACTTCGCCGACCTGCCGCTGTCGACGAGCCGCCGCATCGACGTCCTGCAGTTCACCCCGCTGGAGCAGGTCGACCCGATCTACTTCAACAAGACCTACTACCTCGAGCCGGACGCCCAGGGGGTCAAGCCGTACGTCCTGCTGCGCGACGCCCTCGAGGACTCCGACAAGGTCGCGGTGGTCAAAGTCGCGCTCCGGCAGCGCGAGTCGCTCGGCACGCTGCGGGTACGGGACGGCGTCTTCGTCCTCGAGACGATGCTATGGCCGGACGAGGTGCGCGAGACGGACTTCCCGTTCATGGAGGAGGACGTCGACGTCCGCCCCCAGGAGCTGCAGATGGCGTCCTCGCTCATCGACACGATGACGAGCGACTTCGACCCGGGCGAGTACAAGGACGCCTACCGCGAGGCCCTGGAGTCGGTCATCCAGGCGAAGGTCGAGGGCCGGGAGGTCGTCTCGCCGGAGGCACCCGAGGAGGCGCCGGCGGGCGCCGACCTGCTCAGCGCGCTGCGGGCCAGCGTCGAGGCGGCGAAGAAGGGCCGTACGGACAAGGGCGACGGCGCGGAGCGCAAGGCGGCCGGGTCCGCGAAGGCCGGGTCGCGCGCCGGAAAGGACGGCGCGGCGAAGAGCGGCCGCGGCACGGGCGGCGCCAAGGCCGGAACCAAGGCCGGGGCGAAGAAGACCGCCGACACCAAGGCCAAGGCCAAGAGCGGGACCCGCAGGACGGCCTGACCGGTTCCGTCAGAACCGGGCCGCCGGACCGGGAATGAAGATCCCGCCGGATGCGTTGGTGACCCCTGTAAGCTCAGTGATTCATGTTCAGGCGCGCATCTCGCGCCGACGGCCGGCTAAGAGCCCGCGAGTCCCCCAACCTCGCGGCACCTCTCGAGGCGGGCCATTTCCGAGAGGTTCTTACTTGACTGACGGTCCTTCGACCCTGCCCACTTTCGCCGAGCTCGGCCTGCCGGCCCCCCTCGTGTCGGCGCTCGAACGCCGCGGCATCAACGCGCCGTTCCCCATCCAGGCCGCCTGTCTGCCCGACGCGATCGCCGGGCGTGACGTACTCGGCCGCGGCCAGACCGGATCGGGCAAGACGCTCGCGTTCGGCCTGCCGCTGCTGGCCGCGATCGCCGGCGAGCAGGCCGCCCCGACGCGGCCCCGGGCGCTCATCCTCGTTCCCACCCGCGAACTGGCCATGCAGGTCCAGGACGCCCTCGCCCCGCTGGGCCGCAGCCTCGGGCTGCACACCAAGACCGTCGTCGGCGGCATGTCGATGGTCAAGCAGATCCAGGGGCTGCGCCGCGGCGTCGACGTGCTTGTCGCCACCCCGGGGCGGCTGACCGACCTGATCGAGCGCCGCGAGTGCTCGCTCGCGGACGTGCGGATCACGGTCCTCGACGAGGCCGACCACATGTGCGACCTGGGCTTCCTGCCCGCGGTCTCCAAGCTGCTCGACCAGATCCCCTCCGACGGCCAGCGGCTGCTGTTCTCGGCCACTCTGGACGGTGACGTCGACAAGCTCGTCCGCCGCTACCTGCACGACCCGGTGACCCACTCGATCGCCCCGGCCGCCGCGCCGGTGGAGACCATGGACCACCACCTGTTCATCGTCGACCGCGCCGACAAGCAGAACGTCATCGCGGAGGTCGCCGGCCGTGAAGGCCGCACGATCATGTTCGTCCGCACCAAGCACGGCGTGGACGCACTGGCCAAGAAGCTCGCCCGCGTCGGCGTCCGCGCCGGCGCGCTGCACGGCGGCAAGACCCAGTCCGCCCGCACCCGTACGCTCGCGGAGTTCCGCGAGGGCAAGGTCGGGGTGCTGATCGCCACCGACGTGGCCGCCCGCGGCATCCACGTCGACGACGTCAGCCTGGTCGTGCACGTCGACCCGGCCGCCGACCACAAGGACTACCTGCACCGCGCGGGCCGCACCGCCCGGGCGGGCGAGCGCGGCACCGTGGCCACGCTGGTCGCCCACAACGAGGTGCGCAACACCGAGCGGATGATGCGCCGCGCGGGCGTGCGCGCGCTGCGGTCCAAGGTCACCACCGGCGACGACACCCTCATCCGCATCACCGGGGCGCAGCCGCCGAGCGGCATCCCGGTCCCGCCCGACCCCGAGCCGCGTCCGCAGCGTCGCGGGCCGCGTCCGGGCGGCCGCCGTGACCGGCGTCCCGGCGGGCGGTTCGAGGGCCGTGGGGAGCCGCAGGGCGGCCGCTTCGACGGCGAGTACCGCGAGGGGCGTCCGGCGGAGCAGCGCGACGGCGAACGCCGCGAGGGCCACCGGCAGCGGCGGGAGCCCCGTTCCGGCGGCATGCCGGGCGGTGGCCGTCCCGGCGGCCGTGGCGGCGCCGCACGGCACGACGGCGGCCGGGCCGCCGGTCGGCACGACGACCGCCGCCCGCGCTCCGAAGCGGCGCGCTAGCCGACGGCAACGCGGGGCCCCGCACCAAGAGGTGCGGGGCCCGCTCGACTCAAGATCAGGTCAAGGCGGGCGCCCCGGATCATGCCCGGCGGTCCGGTCACGAGTCCACGCGGTTATCGTGGAACCGCATTCGGTAGCTGAAGAGAGGAGGCAGCGGCGGCTCCTCTCCGACCGGACGGCCGGAGTCCCCACCGCGAGCAGGATGAGCACACCGATTCCGCAATGGCCGGGAGAGCTGGTCCGGCTGGGCGACCGTGAAGTGTTCGTGCGAACGGCGTCATCCCCGCGCGCGGACGCCGAACCCGCATTGTTCGTGCACGGGCTCGCGGGCTCCTCGGCCAACTGGACCGACCTCATGGGACTGCTGTCCGGCGAGCTCGCCGGCGAGGCGGTCGACCTGCCCGGATTCGGCCACTCTCCGCCGCCGCCCGACCGCGACTACTCCGTCGACGCCCACACGATCGTCGTCGCGCGGCTCATCGAGAAACGCGGCCGGGGCCCGGTCCACCTCTTCGGCAACTCCCTCGGCGGGGCCATCGCCACCCGGCTCGCGGGCACCCGTCCCGATCTGGTGCGCTCCCTCACCCTGATCTCACCGGCCCTGCCCGACCTGCGGCCGAGATCCGGTCCCGCGCGGATCCTCGCGGCCACCATGCCCGGCGTGGGTCCCTGGGCCGTCCGGCGGCTGGCGACGCTGCCCGCCGAACAACGGGTGCAGGGCACGTTGGAGATGTGCTTCGCGGACCCGACCGGCCTGCACCCCGACCGGCTCATGGAACTCGTCGAGGACGTACGCCGCAGGGACGAGCTGACCCACAACTCCGAGGCGCTGATCGCGTCGTCGCGCGGCATCGTCACCGCCTACATGCGGCGCTCGCTCTGGCGCTACGCCGCGCGCGTCATCGCGCCGACCCTGGTGATCTACGGACGGCACGACCGGCTCGTCGACCCGCGGATGGCCGCCCGCGCGGGCCGGGTGTTCAAGCGCTCCCGCGTCGTCGTGCTGCCCGACGTCGGCCACCTCGCGCAGATGGAGCGGCCCGAGACGGTGGCACGGGAGTTCCGCGCGATGCTCGAGGACGCCCACCTGCGCCTGCCCGACACCACCGCCGGCTGACGGGGCGGGAACGGACGCCCGCATGCGGCCGACCGGCACCCGTCGGCCAGAGGCGGGGAGCGGGAATGCGGAGACACATGACAGAGTTGTGATGGTCCAGGACGACGGCGTCCGCATCACCGTTCCCGCACGCGCAGGAGACAACCGTGTCGTTGCCACCACTGGTAGAGCCCGCCAGCGAGCTCTCCGTCGACGAGGTCCGGCGCTATTCGCGTCATCTGATCATCCCGGACGTCGGGATGGCCGGGCAGAAGCGGCTGAAGAACGCCAAGGTGCTGTGCGTGGGCGCGGGCGGGCTCGGCTCACCGGCCCTGCTGTACCTCGCCGCCGCCGGCGTGGGCACCCTCGGCATCATCGACTTCGACGTCGTCGACGAGTCCAACCTGCAGCGCCAGATCATCCACGGGCAGTCCGACGTGGGCCGGCCGAAGGCCGAGTCGGCGGCCGCCTCGGTCCGTGAGATCAACCCGCTGATCGACGTGGTCGTCCACAACGAGGCGCTGTCCAACGACAACGTCATGGACATCTTCAGCGCCTACGACCTGATCGTCGACGGCACCGACAACTTCGCCACGCGCTACATGGTCAACGATGCGGCCGTGCTGCTGGGCAAGCCGTACGTCTGGGGCTCGATCTACCGCTTCGACGGCCAGGCCTCGGTGTTCTGGGCCGAGCACGGCCCCTGCTACCGCTGCCTGTACCCCGAGCCGCCGCCGCCCGGCATGGTGCCGTCGTGCGCCGAGGGCGGTGTCCTCGGCGTGCTCTGCGCGTCGATCGGCTCCATCCAGGTCAACGAGGCGATCAAGCTGATCGCTGGGATCGGCGAGCCGCTCGTCGGTCGCCTGATGATCTACGACGCCCTCGAGATGACCTACCGCAGCGTCAAGGTCCGCAAGGACCCCGAGTGCCCGCTGTGCGGCAAGAACCCCACGATCACCGAGCTCCTCGAGGACTACGAGGCGTTCTGCGGCGCGATCTCCGAGGAGGCCGCGGACGCGACCAAGGACTCCACGATCACCGCGCCCGAGCTCAAGGACCTGCTCGACACCGGGGACATCTTCCTGGTCGACGTCCGGGAGCCCAACGAGTACGAGATCGTGAACATCCCCGGCGCGACGCTGATCCCGAAGGGCGAGTTCCTGTCCGGCGCGGCCCTCGAGCGGCTGCCCCAGGACAAGCGGGTCGTCCTGCACTGCAAGTCCGGAGCCCGCAGCGCCGAGTGCCTCGCGATCGTCAAGAACGCCGGGTTCTCCGACGCCGTGCACCTCGGCGGCGGCGTGCTGGCCTGGGTGAACCAGATCGAGCCGGACAAGCCGTCCTACTGATCGGCCGCGACGCCGGAACCGACGACGAGAGGCCCTGGGGCGCCACGCCCTGGGGCCTCCTGCGTCCCACTGGTCCACTCACGTCTCAGTTCTGACCGGCTGTGAGGGATCGCCCAGTAACCTTGTCAGATATGGCGCGAACCTCCGATCCGAGCTGGCCGACGACCGGGCCCGGCGGATGGGAGGCGTGGCGCGGACCGGAGGAGCCACCCCCCGAACCCGTTCCCTGGTACGCCCGCCGCCGCCTCTGGCTGGTGGTGGCGGTCCTGACGACGGTGGGCTACGTCGCGGTGGGCGTCCTGGCCACCGCCCGGGTCTACTGGGAGTTCCACCGCAAGCCGAACGCGTGGGAGCTCTACCGCGCGGCGGGCGAGGAGGTCCGGAACCGCTGGCGCACCTGGCCCGCCGAGAAGATCTTTCCCGACTCCGTCCCGTACACCTCCGAGCAGGGCGGGATCGAGCACGCCGGCCGGGTCGGCATCGCCCCCGAGCGGGGCTGTGACACCGGCATCGACTCCATTACCGCGGCGGTCCTGGTGAGGTACGGCTGCCGGGCGCTGCTCCGCGCGACGTACATCGACCAGATGCAGGGCATCGTCCTCACGGTGGGCATCGTCGCGCTGCCCGACGACCGTTCCGCGCGGCTGGCGGGGGAGTCCGTGGCGCCCACGGATCCCAGTGTGCCGGGGCCGTTCCTGCACGCCCTGGCGTTCCCGCAGACCATCGCCGCCCGGTTCGCCGACACCGCGCGGCAGTTCGCCACGGCCGACCGCGTCGGCCCGTACGTCGTTCTGACCGTCGCCGGACCGGCCGACGGCCGGCCCGCCTCGGCCGTGCGCAAGCCGCACGGCGGCTGGTTCCAGCTCGCACCCGAGGTCGGCCGGAACATCGCCGGCGCCCTCGCACAACCCGTCCAGCCCGACTGCGCCGAGAAGCAGGAGTGGAAGTGCTGAGGCGCGCGCTGACGGCGGGCCTGGCGCTGACGGTCGCCCTGTCGCCGGCACTGCCGGCCGCCACCGCGGGGGCCGACGACGTACGCGCCCGGGAGCAGTGGGTGCTCGACGCCCTCGGCGCCCCACAGGCGTGGCGTACGACCAAGGGCCAGGGCGTCACCGTCGCCGTCCTCGACACCGGGATCGACGGCTCGCACCAGGACCTCACCGGCACGGTGACCACGGGTCCCGACTTCATCCGGGACGTCGCGCCCACTCCCGGCCGGCTCCACGGCACCTGGATGGGCTCGCTGATCGCCGGGCACGGGCACGGGGCGGGCGACGGGGTGATCGGCGTGGCGCCCGAGGCGCGTCTGCTCTCGGTGCGGATGATCGCCGACCCGGCCGAGAAGGGCTACAAGTCTTTCCGCAACGCGCCGGAGTACCGTACGGCGCTGCCGAAGGCGGTCCGCTACGCGGTGGACCACGGCGCCGACGTGATCAACATGTCCCTCGGCGGTCCGAGCGCCGGCACCGACGAGCGCGCCGCCATCGCCTATGCGATCTCCAAAGGCGTGGTCGTGGTCGCCTCGGCCGGCAACGACGGCGATTCCAAGAGCCCCAAAAAGGTCGACAAGGACGGCCTGACGCGGCTGTCCTACCCCGCCGCGTTCCCCGGCGTCATCGCGGTCGCGGCGGTGACGCGCCGGGGCGTCGCGGCGAAGTTCTCCGACCGCAACGCGAGCGTCCAGGTCGCCGCGCCCGGCGCGGACGTCGTCGGCGCCGGGCCGGGCGACCACTACTGGATCGGCGAGGGCACGAGCCAGGCCGGCGCGCTCGTCTCGGGCGTCGTCGCGTTGATCCGGGCCCGCCACCACGACATGCCGCCCGCGCTGGTCGCCCAGGCGATCACCGCGAGCACCAAGGGCCGCCCGGCCGCCGGGTACGACGAGAACGTCGGCTTCGGCGAGGTCAACGCCCCCGCCGCGCTGGCCGCCGCCGACCGGCTGCAGGGCTATCAGCTCAGCGCGAACGGCAAGACCGGCCGGTTCGACGACGGGCCGATGCGGCCGGTGCAGGTCGAGCGGCACCCACCGGGGCTCGTCTTCCTGGGCGGCTGGATCGGCGTCGCCGCGATCTTCGGGTTCGCCGGCGCCCTGACGACGACCGTGCTGTACATCCGGCGCGTACGCGTCCGCCACGGATCGGAGGACGACGGTGCGGGGTGACCCGACGGAGTACGCCGAACGCGTCCTCGACGTCGTCGAGCGGATCCCGCCGGGCCGCGTCATGGCGTACGGCGACATCGCCGAGTTCCTGGGCGAGGGCGGACCACGGCAGGTCGGCCGCGTGATGGCGCTGTGGGGCGGCGGCGTGCCCTGGTGGCGCGTCCTCCGGGCCGACGGCTCACCCCCGCCCGGCCACGAACAGCGCGCCCTGAAGCACTACCGCGCCGAGGGCACCCCGCTCCGCGGCGACCGCGTCGACATGCGCCTGGCCCGCTGGACCGGCGACACCGCCGAAACGGGCTGAACACAGACGAAGCGGCCCCCTCCCGAGGAGGGGGCCGCTCTGGTGTCACGCCGTTCAGGGCCCGTCGACTGACGGGTCAGGAACGGCGCTCACCGAACCGCAGTTCTGGCCGCGGTCCAGCCGTGTCACCTCTTGAACCAGCCCCGGATCTCCGACTGGTCCGAGACGTCGGCGCGGGTCGCCGCGGTCGCGTCCGCGATCTCACGCCGCGTCGTGGAGGGCGGCTCGGCGGCACGCCGGTTGCTCTGGCGCACGTTCCGGGCGGCGGAGCGCATCGACGACTGCCCACGGTTCTTGTTCGTGTCAACCATTTCGGGTCCCTCTCAGTTGTCGTGGTGCCTCGGACAGAGGCACGCTCTGGGGATCACCGTCCTGCAGTCGGCCGGATCCGCAACCGCGAACGCAGAATTTCGCGGCCGCCTTGGAGAACGAACGAAGCGGCCCCCTCCTGAGGAGGGGGCCGCTCTGGTGTCACGCCGTGCCGGGCCCGTCGGCTGACGGGTCATGCACGGCGCTCATCGAACCGCAGTTCCGGCCGCGGTTCAGCCGTGGTCAGCTCCGAAGGTGGTCGCCGAGCTTCTTGGCGCCGTCCTGGATGTCGGCCCGATGGGTGGCGAGACCCCGCTCGGTCGACCGCGTCGCCTGCCGCGCCTGCTGCTGTGCACTGTCGAGCGCTGTCGGCCGCTGGACGCCCGACTTGCCCAGGTTGGGCTTGGCCATGATGGCCCCTCTCGTTGTAGTGGTGCCCCTGGAACAGAGACACTCTCTGCAAGAGAGCGTCCGGCCGTTGATCGGATCGGCAACTGCGATCACGAAAAATGATCGATTCAGCCCGTCTCGCTGTGGAGGGCGGCGGCGCGGGAGCGGGCGGCCGCCATGGCCTCGTGGTAGCGCGTCTCCCAGTCCGAGGCGTCCGCCGGGATCTCGGCGACGACGTGCCGCCCCAGCTCCCGCCCATCGGCGACCTGCCGGACGAACACGACGGTGACGCCGTCCCGCAGCTCCGTCGCGGCCTCCCAATCCGGCAGCCGATCCGGAGCCGGCCGGCGGAAGGCGGCGAGGAGCAGCGCGACCAGCAGGACCGCGACCAGCAGGACCGCCGGAAGTGCGAGGACGCGCATCGGGACCTCCTACCGGCTCGGGAGCGAAACGTGGTCGTTGCCCGGCGCGTACACCGTGATGCCCTTCGGCAGCGCCTTGAGCTTCTCGATGTCGGCGCAGGTCGGGCACTTGTTGTAGCCCTCCTGGCGGGCCCGGTTGGCCTCCGCCTCGGCGCGGGCCTGCGCGACCTGGGCCTGCGACTCCGTGACCTTCGCGAAGGCCGCCTGTGCGCTGTCCACGGCCTGCTGCACCTGCTCCGGCAGCGTGATGCGGGCCAGGTTGAAGTGCAGGTTCGTCAGGAAGGGCAGCCCGAGGGTCTGCTCCAGGTCCTGTTCGAGGCTCGTGTTGATCGCGTTCTGCACCTTGGCGATGTTGGCGTTGTTGCTCTGCACCTTCAGCGACGTCTGCTGCTGCTTGCCGCCGGAGTTGTTCTGCACGAGCGCGCAGGAGGAGACCAGTTCCGCGCAGCGGAAGCTGTTCACCTGGGTGCGGAGGTCGTTCTCGATGACGGGCCGGACGATCTGGTCCAGGAACCCGGACCAGCCCTCGTCACCGTCGTAGGCGTACCGCGTCTTGCCGTCCGCGCCGGTGAACTTGCGCGTGCCGAACTTGTCGTCGAACTTCCGCAGCGTCGCGTGGTCGAGGTTCAGGGTGAAGTAGAGCGTGCCCTCGATGCCCATGTTGACGCCGTCGCTGCTCGGCACCGTCACGACGTCCACGCCCGTACGCTCGCCGCGCCCGGAGTCTGAGGTGATCGTGTAGAACCGCTGCTGCGCGGGGTACTTGTGGGTGTGCGACCACCACCCGATCCAGGTCAGCCCCGACCCGGGGTCGATGATCTGGCGGATCCTGTTGTTGTCGAACATCCCGCCGTTGCGGACGACCGCCACCTCGCCTCCGGAGGTGCGCTCGAACGACCCGAAGAAGCCGTTCAGCGTCGGCACCGCGACGACCAGGAGCACCACCGCCGCGACGATCGCCTTGCCACGACTGATACGCCCCAAGGGACGAGGAATCTTCTTCGAACCGGCCACCGAAACTCCCGAAAAGGCTGATGAAGCGGGATCAATCCCTACGTCAGACGCCAGACCACAGAACCCGGTTCCGCCCCGACGCTGCCGTCGCTGTCGCCCTCACAACGCGGGCATGAAGGGCGCTCTGCCGTCACCGACGACGGCAGAGCGTCCACACCGACGGCGGGGTGGCCGCATTTCCTCGGGCCTCCGCCACGACAGGGCGAAAACCCGGTGACACCGCGACCCCGAGAACTAATTCTTGATGTCAGCCGATGGGGAGGAGGGCCCGCATGACCGAGCAGGACTTCGACGCGGATGGGTTGTTCGACGACGACTATCTGCACTTCTTCGCCGAGCCGCTGGACGACCGGGCGGACGCGGAGACCGACCTGATCTGGCGGCTGCTCGACCTGGAGCCGGGCATGGAGGTGCTCGACCTCGCCTGCGGGCACGGCCGGATCGCCAATCGCCTGGCCGAGCGCGGCTGCCGGGTGACCGGCCTGGACGCCACCCCGGCCTTCCTCGAACGCGCGCGGCAGGACGCCGAAGCCCGTCAGGCGCCGGTCACGTACGTCGAGGGTGACATGCGCTCGCTGCCCTGGGAGCGGCGGTTCGGCCTGGTGATCAGCTGGTTCACCGCGTTCGGCTACTTCGACGACGAGGACAACCGCCGGGTCCTCGCCGAGGCGGCGCGCGTCCTAGCGCCGGGCGGCAGGTTCGCCGTCGAGCTCAACAACCGGGACTGGATCATCCGCAACTTCCAGCCCGCCTCGATCATCGAGCGAGAGGACGACCTGCTGATCGACCAGCGCACCCTGGACCCGTTGACCGGCCGCGCGGTCACCGAACGCACGGTGGTCCGTCAGGGCCGGGTCCGCCGAATTCCCTTCTACGTGCGCATGTTCACCTTCACCGAACTGCGCGACTGGCTCCTCGCCGCCGGCTTCCGCACGGTGACCGGTCATGGCGACGAGGGCGGTCCACTGACTCCGGACAGCCGACGAATGATCGTCGTCGCGCAGACCTGACGGCTCCCTACGCCGCGCGGTCGACGCGCGCGGCGCCGCGGGCGAAGGCGCGGCGGACGCGGGCCGCCGACTCCTCCGGGCGTTCGGTGATCTGCCGCCAGGTGAGGCGGACGACGGTGAAGCCCAGCTCCTCGAGCCGCTCCTGCTTGAGCTTCTCCGTTCGCAGCCGCTCCGGAGAGGTGTACTTCACCAGACCGTCGGTCTCGGCGATGGTGCGCCGGTCGGGCCAGAGGAAGTCGACCTCGGTGAAGATCTCGTCGTCCTCGCCGACCAGGACGCCGACCTCGGGCGGCGGCAGGCCCTGCTCGGCGAACATGACTCTGGTGATCGATTCCAACGGGCTCCGGGCGCGAGGGTGCGCGAAGTCGACGACGGCTCGGGCCCGTTCGATCCCCGGCCATCGTGCGCAGTCCTCGACGACGCGGATCAGTGCCTCGCGGCCGGTGCGGCGGAGGAACAGCGCCGAGTCCGCCACCACGACGCCTTCTCGAAACGGCAGCGTACGCGCGAGATCCACCACCGTACGCGCCGGTGTGGTCAGCGGAATCCCGCGCTCCGACCGCAGGTGATCGCGCGGGAGAGTGGCTCGTTCGACGCGTATCCCCCTGTGCTTCCCACGGCCCGGCGCCTCGGCCGGCCGGGTCAAAGTGACGACGTCGGGTGGCGGTTTCAGCGTCTCGATGCCGTGGATCCTCGCGGCGGACCGGTGGCTTGCGACGGCATCCGGTCGGCGGAACGACAGGATCGCGGCCGCGACGTCGATGGCGTGCCGGTCGATGACGTCGGAGGCATCCCAGAGTGCCCTGGTCACGTAAACGCCCCGTCGCCGGGCGAGCCAGCTGCCCGCCGCCAGCCGGTCGCGGATCGCCCGCGTCCCGTACCCGGCGGCGAGCGCCTGCCGCCGGCTGAACACCCCACCCTGCGCCGTGGCCAGCGCCATGAGTTCCGCTCGCATATCCGTAGCATCGCCCCCATAGACGAGAGCCGTGGGGCCCCGGACGCCGACTGTGGATGACCACTAGAGATTGCCGTCGGCAGTGACCTGTCATAAGCGGCGAATCGGATAATTCCCCGTCACCACCGGCGGCAAGGAGGCCACGGCGGCGGCAAGGAGGCCACGGCGGCGGCACAGGGGGGGTGGCTGCTTAGAATCCGGCCTATGCGGCGGACCAGTAGCACTGTGGTGGTGGTTGCGGGGGAGGGGGCGGACAAGGTCGTGTCCGGGCTCGCCGGCCTGCACAACGTACGGGCGCTCGTCAGCGGGGACCGTACGCCCGCCGAGGTATCCAGGGCGATCGCCGGGGCCGGCACGACGTACGTCGTGCACGACGCCGATCCACTCGGCGAGGTCCGCGACGCGTGGGTGGGCTTCTTCGACCAGGCCGCGCCGCACGGCGGTCTGGAGGTGGCCATCGAGTCGGCGCTGGGCGGGCTGGCCGCCGAGCGGCTGCTGCTGCCGGACTACTACGTCGTCCTCGCCCCCGAGGGGATGTCGCCGACCCGGCGGCACTGGTGGCTGGGCGTGCTGGCGGGCGCCGCGCCGAGCCGGGTGGTTCCGGCGGACGCGTCCGTCGCCGCGGTCAGCGACGCCCTGGCGCACCTGGCCGCGGGCCGCTGGTGGCCGGCGGACCTCCCCGGCTGGCTGCGCGGCCTGCCCAAGGTGGTTCCCGACCGGGCCGGGCTCGGGCTCACTCCAGGCATGGGCGCAGGTCCCGCGGCGGTCTGATCCCGCCGAGGTACCGCGAGAGCGCGGCGACGAGCAGCCCGCACAGGGCGGCGAGCAGGTGGCCGAGGGCCCAGACGGTGTGGTTGGAGATCACCGGCCAGACCACTCCGACGGCCAGCGCCGCGATGCCGGCCATGAGCCACCAGCCGCGCATCAGCAGGACGGCCGCGACGCAGCCGGCCACCATGATGTAGCTCACGCCGACGTCGGTCGTGTGCGCCAGGCGGTGCGACGCCCGGCCGGTCTCGATCGCGTGGAGTTCCACCAGCGCGGTGAGCAGGGTGCCAAGGACGTGGCCGGAGAGACAGATGAGGATCATGCGGGGCGGGCCGTATCGCCGCTCCGCCCAGGCGACCACGGTGACGAACGCGAGGATGTACAAGGTCAGGCCCGCGCCGCGGTCCGCGACCCACAGGGCGCTGTCGGCCAGCACCGCGATCGGGGCGTGGTGCAGCCGGACCAGGTTGGTGCTGTTCATGCGGGTGAGCACGTCGACGAGGTGCGGCGGCGTCGTCCGCTGGACGAGCGTGAAGGCGGTGAAGACCGCGACATAGGCGAACGTCGCCGGCGCCGACAGGATCCAGGCGTGCAGCCACCGTGTGTACGGGGACAGCCCGTCCACGGCCCGCCGCGCGCCGGGCCACAGCAGGCTGAGCCAGCACAGGAAGTACCAGGCCAGCGCGAGGATCGACACGGCCAACAGGATCATCGGCGCCTCCCCCGGACATCGGTGGCCCCACCGGGGCCCGCGGCCGCCGGTCCCGGTCCTGCGGAGCGCGTCCACCGCGGCCACATCGACGACATCACCGCAACCCTGTCACGATCACCCCCGATGATCTGCTGCAATCACATATGTGTCAGCAGCGTCCTACCGCCTCGTCCGCCGCGCCGGGCCCGCGCAGTCGCCGCCGCCGGTGCTCGACGAGCACCAGCGGCGGGTCGTCGCGCACGCGGGCGGGCCGCTGCTCGTCCTGGCCGGGCCGGGCACCGGCAAGACCACCACGATCGTCGAGACGGTCGTCGACCGGATCGAGAACCGCGGCGTCGACCCCGAGCGGGTGCTGGTCCTGACGTTCGGCCGGAAGGCCGCCGGTGAGCTGCGGGAGCGCATCACCGGCCGGCTGCGACGCACCACGCGCACGCCGCTGGCCCTGACGTTCCACTCGTACGCGTACGCGCTGCTGCGCCGGGAGGCGGTCCTGGACGGGGAGGAGCCGCCCCGGCTGCTGTCCGGCCCGGAGCACCTCCTCGAGGTCCGCCGGCTGGTCCACGGCGAGGTCGCCGACGGCGCACGGGACTGGCCGGCGCGGCTGCACGAGACGCTGAAGACACGGGGGTTCGCCGAGGAACTGCGGGACTTCATCCTGCGGGCCGCCGAGCGCGGCCTCGGACCCGCCGATCTGGTGACGCTGGGCCGCGGCCATCACCGCGACGACTGGTACGCCGCCGGTCGGTTCCTGGACCGGTACGAGCAGCGCTTCGACGTCGACCCGATCATCGCGTACGACTACGCGGAGCTGGTCCGGGCCGCCGCCGGGCTGCTCACCGACGAGGACGTACGACGGCGGGAGCGCGCGGCGTACGACGTCGTCCTGGTCGACGAGTACCAGGACACCGACCCGGCGCAGGAGTACCTCCTCCAGCAGCTCGCCGGGGGCGGGCGGGACCTCATCGTCGTGGGCGACCCCGACCAGTCGATCTACGGGTTCCGGGGCGCGGACGTGCGCGGGATCCTGGAGTTCCCCCACCGGTTCCGTACGGTGACGGGCGAGGAGGCGCCCATCGTCTCCCTGCGGACCTGCCGCCGCATGGGCCCGGTGATCCTGGAGGCCTCCCGCCGGGTCGCCGCGCGGCTGCCGCTCGGCGCGCTGGCGGGGGAGCATCGCGAGCTGCTGCCGGTGGAGGCGGCCGACGACGACGGCGCGGACGCGCGGGCGGTGCGGGTCGTCGAGGCGGACAGCGCCAACCAGGAGGCCGCGCTGGTCGCCGACGAGCTGCGCCGCGCCCACCTGCTGGAGAACGTCCCCTGGTCGCGGATGGCCGTGCTCGTCCGGTCCGCCGTGCGGCAGGTACCACCGCTGCGCCGCGCGCTGGCCGCCGCGGGCGTGCCCGTGGTCGTGGCCGGTGACGAGGTGCCGCTGGTCAACGAGCCCGGCGCCCGGCCGTTCATCGTGCTGCTGCGTGCGGCGCTGCGGCCCGCGCTGCTCGACGAGGAGGCCGCCGAGGAGCTCGTGCTGGGCCCGCTGGGCGGTGCGGACGCCCTCGGCCTGCGGCGGCTCCGCCGCGCCCTGCGCGACCTGAGCATGCTGTCCGGGGACGAGAAGGCCGACGCGCTGCTCGTCCGCGCGCTGAACGACCCGCGTGAGCTCCTGCTCATCCACCCGAAGGTCCGCGAACCGGCCGAGCGCGTCGCCGGGCTCATCGCTCTCGCCCGGGAGACCGTACGTGGCGGTGGCGGGGCCGAGGACGTCCTGTGGGCGGTGTGGCAGGAGAGCGGCCTGGCCGACCGGCTCCTGGAGCAGAGCATGCGCGGCGGGGCCCGCGGCGCGGCGGCCGACCGGGACCTCGACGCGGTGGTCGCGATGTTCGACATGGCGGCGCGGTTCACCGACCGACTGCCGCAGGCCGGCCCGGAGGTGTTCCTCGACGACCTGGCCTCGCAGGAGATCCCCGGCGACACCCTGGCCGAGCAGGCCCCGCAGGGCGAGGCGGTGCGGATCCTCACGGCGCACCGGTCCAAGGGCCTCGAATGGGACCTGGTCGTCGTCGCGGGCGTGCAGGAGGGCCTGTGGCCCGACCTGCGGCTGCGCGGCTCGCTGCTGGGCAGCGAGGAGCTGATCGAGGCCGCGACCGGCGTGGCCGACCCCGACAGTACGGGGGCCTCCCTTGCGGCGAAGATGCTGGAGGAGGAACGGCGGCTGTTCTACGTCGCGGTGACGCGGGCCAAACGGCGGCTCGTCGTGACCGCCGTCGGCGGGGAGGACGCCGAGGACCGGCCGTCGCGGTTCCTCCGTGAGCTGGTCCCCGACCCCGCCGAACACGCCCAGCTCGACGAGCGCACCCGGTGGCTCTCCCTGCGCGCCCTCGTCGCGGACCTGCGCGCCGCGATCGCCGACCCGAAGACACCCGCGCCGCTGCGCCAGGCCGCGGCCGGGCACCTTGCCCGGCTCGCCCGCGCCGGCGTCCAGGGCGCCGACCCGCGCGACTGGTATCCCCTGACGGAGCTGTCCGATCCCGGGCCGGCGTTCCGCGAGGACGAGACGCTGGTGCTGTCGCCGTCGCAGGTCGAGACGTTCGAGAAGTGCGGCCTGCGCTGGCTGCTCGCCTCCTGCGTGGGCGCGGAGGACGGCGGCGCGGGGGAGTTCGCGACGATGGGGCGGGTCATCCACGCGGTCGCCGAGCTCGTCGCCACCGACGAGGCGGTGAACGACACCGACATCGCCAAGCGGCTCGACGAGATCTGGGACGACCTGGACTTCCGCAGCGCCTGGTACTCCGAGAAACAGCGCGAACAGGCCGAGAAGATGATCGACAAGTTCCTGGCCTGGCACGACCGCGCCGACGCCCGCGAGGTCGTCTCGATCGAGGAGCCGTTCAGCATCGACCTGGGCCGCGTCGTGATCCGCGGCCGGATCGACCGCGCCGAGCGGGACGGCGACGGCCGGGCCTGGATCGTCGACATCAAGACCTCCAACTCGCCCGTACGCGAGGACGACCTCGCCCGCCACCCGCAGCTCGGCGTCTACCAGCTCGCCGTGATGCTGGGCGCGTTCGCCGACAAGGGTCTGATCGAACCGGGCGGGGCCGAGCTGGTCCAGGTCGGCAAGGGCTCCTACGCCGCCCGGGTGCGTGTCCAGACGCAGCAGCCGCCGTCGGCCGACGAGGACCCGCAGTGGCCGCGTAAACTCGTCGACCGCGTCGCGGAGGGCATGGCCAGCCCGGTCTTCGAGGCCCGCCGCGACGACCACTGCCGCACCTGCCCCGTCCGCGGGTCCTGCCCGGCGCACGACGCCGGCGGCCAGGTGGCGCCGTGACCGTCCCGTACGACCGGGGAACGCCGTGATCAGTCCGCAGGAGCTCGCGCAGCGGCTCGGGGTGCCCGAGCCGACGCCGGACCAGGCCGCCGTCATCGAGGCGCCGCTCGCCCCGATGGCGGTCATCGCCGGCGCGGGCTCCGGCAAGAGCGAGACGATGGCGGCCCGCGTCGTGTGGCTGGTCGCCAACGGGCTCATCCGGCCCGAGCGGGTGCTCGGCCTGACGTTCACCCGCAAGGCGGCGACCGAGCTGGCCGACCGCGTACGCCGGCGGCTCGACCAGCTCCGCGAGCACGACGACCTGATCGACCCGGAGATCCTCGACGGTGAGCCGACGGTGTCGACGTACCACGCGTACGCCGCGCGGCTGTTCGGCGACCATGCGCTGCGGGCCGCCCTGGAGCCGACGATGCGGCTCGTCACCCCGGCCGTGGCCTGGCAGATCGCGGCGCGCGTCGTCGACGCGTACGACGGGCCGATGGGCGCCGTCGAGTGGGGGCCCGACACCGTCACGAAGGCGGTGATCGGGCTGTCGGGGGAGCTGTCGGAGCACCTGCGCACCCCCGAGGACGTGCGGAGGATCGGCGCCTGGCTGAACCAGCGGGTCGCCGAGGTCAAGAAGCCCACCAAGAAGCACCAGGGCCGGATCACCGACGCCCAGGCGACCCGCGAGCAGCTCATGCCGCTGGTCGAGGCGTACCAGCGGGCCAAGGCCAGGCGGGAGGTCCTCGACCACGGCGACCAGATGGCCCTCGCCGCGCGGATCGCCGCCGAGCACCCGGAGGTCGGCCAGATCGAGCGCTCGCGCTACGCCGCCGTGCTCCTGGACGAGTACCAGGACACCAGCCACGCCCAGCTCGTGCTGCTCAAGTCGCTGTTCGGCGGCGGCCACGCGGTCACGGCCGTCGGCGACCCGTGCCAGTCGATCTACGGCTGGCGGGGCGCGAGCGCCGGGAACCTCCTCGGCTTCGTCCGCGACTTCCCGAACGGCGAGCGGCCCGCGCCGATGCGGCAGCTGTCGACCAGCTTCCGCAACGGCGAACGCGTCCTCGACGTGGCCGCCCGCATCCAGGTCGAGCTGCGCGAGGAGGCCAAGGACGTCCCACGGCTGTGGCCCGGCGCCGCGCAGCAGGGCCGGGGGCGGGTCGAGTGCGCGCTGCTGGAGACCGTCGAGGACGAGGCCGAGCGGCTCGCCGACCGCATCGTCCGTCTGCTGCGGCAGCCGAAGGACCTCGCGCCCGACGGCGAGCCCTGGGAGAAGACGAGCCGCCACGGCCCGGGGCTGCAGCCGTCCGACATCGCCGTCCTGGCCCGGAAGCGGGCGCAGTTCCCGCTGATCCGGGCGGCGCTGGAGGCGCGCGGCGTCCCGGTCGAGGTGGTCGGCCTCGGCGGGCTGCTCACCGTGCCGGAGGTGCAGGACGTCGTCGCGACCCTCCGGGTCGTGCACGACCCGACGGCGGGCGCCTCACTGGCCCGGCTGCTCACCGGGCCGCGCTGGCGCCTGGGCCCCCGCGACCTGGTCGCCCTCGGCCGCCGCGCACGCGAACTCGCCCGCGAGGCGGCCCGCGACCTCGACCCCGGGGCCGGGCCCCGAACGGACCCGGAGCCGTCCGTGAGCGGGCGCGCGTCGTCCGGACCGGGGAGCGCGGGGAGCGAAGCGACGAGGGAGGACGGCGCGTTGGGCGCCGCCGACCCGCTCCGGCAGGTCGTGCAGGAGCTGAACGACGAGAACGGCAGCCTCGTCGATGCCCTCGACGACCTGGGCCCGGCGGAGCACTTCAGTCCGGAGGGGTACGCCCGGCTCGAACGCCTCCGCGACGAGCTGCGCGTCCTGCGTCGCCACGTCGGCCTGCCGCTGCCCGACCTGGTGACGGAGGTGGAGCGCACCCTCGGCCTGGACATCGAGGTCGCGTCCCGGTCCGGCCTGGACCCGGTGACCGCCCGCGCCGACCTGGACGCGTTCGTCGACGCGGCGGCGTCCTTCGCGGGCGACGCGGAGGACCCGACGCTGGGCGCGTTCCTCGCCTACCTCAAGGCCGCCGAGACGGAGGAGTTCGGCCTGGAGGCGGGCCGGGTCGGCGAGACCAACAGCGTCAAGCTCCTCACCGTGCACGCCGCCAAGGGCCTGGAGTGGGACGTCGTCGCCGTTCCCGGCCTGGTCTGGAACCCGACGAGGGCCGAGACGCCCGGCGCCGGCTCGGTCTTCCCCGCCAAGCCGCAGAGCTCCTCCCGCTGGACGGAGAACGCCCGCATCCTGCCGTATCCGCTGCGGGGCGACCACGCCGACCTGCCGCCGCTGACCGGCCTGCAGAAGGACGACGTCGAGGGGTTCAACGCCGCGACCGCCGACCGCGACCTGCGCGAGGAGCGCCGCCTGGCGTACGTCGCCGTGACGCGTGCGCGGCACCTGCTCATCGCGACGGGGTACCGCTGGGGCACCGCGAGCCGTCCACTGGAGCCGTCGCCGTTCCTGGCGGAGATCCGGGAGGCGTGCGAGGCCGGGGCCGGCCAGGTCGGCTACTGGGCCGAGGAGCCGCTGGACGAGGAGAACCCCCTGCTCGCCGAGCAGGAGACCGCGTCCTGGCCCGCGCTCCCGGAGGGCGAACGCTACGACGCGGTCGCCGAGGGCGCCCGGATGGTGCACGACGCCATGCAGGGCAGGCTCCGCCTCGGATACGTTCCGCTGTCGCCGCGCGACCGCCGCCGGGCCTCCGCCTGGGCCCGCGACGTGGAACTGCTGCTGGCCGAACGCGACCGGTCCCGAGGCGCCGACGGCCTGGCGGTCGACCTGCCCGCCCACCTGTCGGTGTCGTCGCTGGTCGCCCTGGCCCGTGACCCGGCGGCGCTGGCCCGGCAGATCCGCCGGCCGCTGCCCCGGCCCCCGGCCCCGTACGCCCGGCGCGGCACCGCCTTCCACCGCTGGCTGGAGTCCCGCTGGGGCCAGCAGCGGCTGCTCGACCTCGACGACCTGCCCGGCGCCTCCGACGAGGGGGCCGGGGGCGACGACGAGCTGGAGACGCTGCGGGCCGCGTTCGAGCGCAGCGCCTGGGCCGACCGCGAACCCCACGAGGTCGAGGTGCCCTTCGAGACCATGATCGGCGACCGGCTGGTCCGGGGCCGGATGGACGCGGTCTTCCGTACCGGCGACGGCGGCTACGAGGTCGTCGACTGGAAGACCGGCCGCCCGCCGACCGGCGAGGAGGCACGGGTGGTGTCGGTGCAGCTGGCCGCCTACCGGATCGCCTGGGCGCAACTCGCCGACGTCCCGGTCGAGAAGGTCAGCGCCGCCTTCCACTACGTCGCGGCCAACGCGACGATCCGCCCCGCCGATCTCCTCGACGCCGACGGCCTCGCCGCCCTCCTCGATCGGATCCCCACCGGCTGAGCGGCGGGCCGAGCGCCTGGACCATCCGGCCACGGCCGGCCCGGCCCGACGCTTCGGCGCTTCGTGCGGACGTCTCGGCGGTTCGGGTGGACGTTCCGGCGGTTGGGGCGGATGCTTCGGCGGTTCGGGCGGGCGCTCCGGCCGGCGCGGCGATCGCGTCGCCGCGCCGGCCGGAGCGCGTCGACCGGTCAGTGGAAGACGGGCTTCATGGCGTAGACCCGGTTCGGCTTGTTGTAGCCGAAGAAGACCCGGGTGCCCCGGCCGGCGGGCGCGACGGCGAGTCCCTCGCTCTCGCCGGTCAGCGCAATGTCGATCGCGTCGAGGATCCGGCCCTGCCGGTTCAGCACGGTGATCCTGTTGTTGGTGTAGTAGAGGATCTTGTCACCGGCCATCTCCAGGCCCTGCGGCACGCCCTGGTACGGCAGGGGGAAGGTCGACCGGACCTGACCGTTCAGGTCGGCGAAGCCGAAGACGAAGGGTCCCTGGTCGCCCGGTCCCGCGTGGACGAGAAGACCGTCGCGCCGGTTGTCGACGGCGACGAGTCCGGAGTTGCCCAGCGACGCGAAGTCGATCGTCCGGACGATCGACGGGTCGTCCGCCGCGATGTCGACGACGTGGACCTTCGTGGGGTTGGTGCCGCCGCCGGTGGCGACGTACAGCATCCCGTCGGCGTCGCGGAAGCTGAGCTCGGCCGCGTGGCCGACGGCCAGCGGCCGGCTCTCCTTCAGCTTGGTCCCGGAGCGGTCGTACTCCCGGATCACCCCCATGCCGTTGCCGACGTCGAACCCGACGTAGAAGCGGCCGCGCCGGTAGGCGAGCCCCTGCATGTTGTCGGTGTCGGGCACGTTGAAGACGAGGTCGAACTTGTACGCGCGGGCGGACGCCGGGGCCGCTCCGGCGACGAGCGCCGTGGCGCCGACCAGGCCGGCGCCTCCGGCGTACGCGAGCAACCTCCGTCGGGTGATGGGTGGTTCGGGTCGCATGCTCCTCCTGCCGTCGCCTACCTCTGATATCAACGAGAGACATATAACGCTCTCGACTGATTAATTAACAGAGTTTGTAACAGGGAGGCTTCTCGCGGTCAAGATCGCGTCGCCATCGGGGTCACCCGTCGAGGTCGCCCGCGATGTCGAGGTGGCGGCGAAGTTCCTCGTCGAGTTCGAGGTCGGCCGCAGCCAGGGCCTCGTCGAGCTGCTCGACGGAGCTGACGCCGACGACCGGGATGACCGGCGGGTCGCCGCCCATCAGCCAGGCCAGCACCACCTGGTTGACCGTGGCGCCGATCTTGTCCGCCACCTCGCGCAGCGCGGCCAGCCGCGCCGGCGTGCCCGGATGGTCGTACGCAGGGAGCAGCGGCCGGTCCGGCCGCGCGTAGGCGCCGCTCAGCAACGGGCTGTAGGCCCACAGGCTCATGTCCGGCTCGCTCCGGACGTAG
Source organism: Actinoallomurus liliacearum (assembly GCF_039542035.1). Taxonomy (NCBI): domain Bacteria; kingdom Bacillati; phylum Actinomycetota; class Actinomycetes; order Streptosporangiales; family Thermomonosporaceae; genus Actinoallomurus; species Actinoallomurus liliacearum. Next base: position 103,594 of record NZ_BAABHJ010000008.1, on the reverse strand, counting down.
TCCAGGGTCTCGGCGTCCACGTTCCCGAACACGTGGTCGTCCGGAGCGGTGACGTCCAGGCGAGGCCGCAGGTAGGAGTGGCGGAGCTGAAGGCAGGTGTAACCGGGACGCCCCTGGCCCCGGGCGGTGGCCCGGGCCCGCTCGACCTTCCACAGGGCGTAGTTGCTGGCGCCGACGACCCCGACCGTGCCCTGCTCGACGAGCGACGCGAAGGCGTCCACGGTCTCCTCGATCGGTACGGTCCGGTCCTCGACGTGCGCCCAGTACACGTCGATGCGGTCGGTGCCCAGCCGGCGCAGACTGCCCTCCACCGCCGACCGGATCGCCCCGGCGGACAGCCCTTCACCGCTCTCCCGCCAGCTCGTGCCGGGGACGGTCGGCTGCGCCCCGACCTTGCTGCTGATCACCACCTGGTCGCGAGCGCCACGGTCGGCCAGCCAGCGGCCGAGCACCGCCTCGCTCTCCCCACCCGCGCCGTTCTCCGTCCAGAAGGCGTAGTTGTCGGCGGTGTCGATGACGGAACCGCCTGCCTCGACGAAGCGGTCGAGGATGGCGAACGCCGTCGCCTCGTCGGTCCGGGTGCCGAACCACATGGCGCCGAGGCACAGCGCGCTGACGGTCGTTCCGTCGGCCAGAGTTCGTTGCCGCATCATCGCGTCCTCTCGAGAAGTGATCGGGAACGCGCCACACTCTGCGATCTGGAGCGCGCTCCAGGTCAAGCCGGAGGCGCATCCTGGAGCTTGACCTGGAGTGCGCTCCAGGTGTGATCATCAGTGGTGTGACGTTCTATTCACCGGCCCAGACGGCGGAGAAGACCGGCTTCAGCATCGACACGCTCCGCTACTACGAGAAGATCGGTCTGCTCGACCGGATCGACCGCACGGCTGCCGGCCGGCGCCGCTTCAGCGCCGACGACCTGGGCTTTCTCGGCATCCTGCGCTGCCTTCGCGACACCGGGATGCCGATCGCGGAGATGCGGCGCTACGCCGAGGTGAGCAGGTGCGGCGAGGAGACGTTCGAGGAGCGCATCGCCATCCTCGAGGCCCATGACGAGCGCATCGACCGTCAGATCGAGACGCTCCTCGCCCAGCGGGAGCACCTCCGAGACAAGATCCGCTACTACCGCGAAGCCTCCCGCTGACCGCTCCGCGCCCCCGCCGAAGGCGGCCGGCCGCCGTTCACGCCCCAGCGGTGGCCGGGGTCTGGGTGAGCGTACGAAGTGCTCGGTGATCGAACGGCCACATCCGACATTCGGCGCGAGATCCCAGGCGCGAACCCGCTTCACCGAGCGTCTCGCGCGCCGTCGCCATCGGTTAAGGACCGCACACGTTACGCATTTCGCCTGATTGGCCGTTTGCCGCCAGATGGGCGGTAACTGGCAAACCACGGCTTGTGTCCGTCCGTCCTACACGCACCCCCTACGGACGGGAGACGAAGATGCGTCATCGGACATCGGCCTTGATCCTCGCCGCCGCACTGCTGCTGGGCGGATGTAAGGCGACCGCGACCGGCGCAGGGGAGGCGGCCACGCCGTCCACCTGGCCCGGCGGTCGCACGACGACGGCCGACTCGCCCACTGCGACCCCTGAGTCGTCGCCTCCAATGGGGTCGCCGGAGCCGACGGACGGGGCCCATCTGGGCGGAACGCGTACCCCCAAGCCGCACGTGCCCGAACCACGCGTGCCGAAGACCCACCGTGCGACGAGCCGTCCGAAGCGCACCCATTCGGCGCCGAAGGCGCCGGACCATCCGGCCGGCGCGACGGCTCGCTGCAACGACGGCACCTACTCGTACGCCGCCCACCACCAGGGCGCGTGTTCACACCACGGCGGAGTCGCGGTCTTCTTCCGCTGACCGCGACCGGCATGAGGCGAGAGCGGCGGATGGCCGGAAGGCTCGGCGAACGAGTGGTCCGACCGGGCATTCCGCGCGTGGTTCAAGCTACGGCCCGGCTTCCCCGGAGACTCACGTACACACAGCTCGAAAACCCGTTGGCCGACGCCATCGGCGACCATCATCCTGCGGGCATGGATCACGCGGAGGTACTGCTCATCGGAGGACGCGCGGGCGTCGGCAAGACCACGGTGGGCTGGGAGGTCTCGGCGCGGCTGCGTGCCGCGGGGGCCGCCCATGCGGTCATCGACGGCGACTTCATGGGGCAGGTGCATCCGGCACCCGAGGACGACCCCGACCGGTCGCGGATAACGGAGCGCAATCTGACCGCGGTCTGGGGCAATTTCGCCGCTCTCGGCCATCGCCGCCTCGTCTACGTCAACACCCTCTGCGTGCTGCCGGAGGCGGCGGGCATGTTCCGGCGCGCCATGGGCGCGGACGCGCGCATGATCCGCGTCCTGCTCACCGCCTCCGATGCCACGGCCGGCCGGCGCCTGACAGGCCGGGAACTCGGCTCCGAGTTGCGGGACGAGCTGACGGCGAGCTCCCGCAAGGCGCGGCTGCTCGACGCCGAAGCGCCCGCGGACACCGTGCGGGTCGCGACCGACGACCGGTCGGTGATGGACATCGCACGTGAGGTCGTGGCTGCGACCGGCTGGATCGGTGGTGAATCCGCCGTCGACGGCCGGGCGGCCGTCGGCTGAGGGCCGTGCACGTTACCCATTTTTAGGCCGCACGGCCTCGCGTGGCCGATGTCGGCCGACCAAATCGGAAGACGTGTGATTGATCACATTATGTAGCTACAGTCTCACTGTCCGCGTCAAGGCATCACACCCTCCTGGGAGGTTCCCGATGGATGCACGTCTCGATCGGATCAAGGCCGCGTTCAACGCGCTCGACACGGACGCCAACGGCTACCTGGAGGCGGACGACTTCGACAGGCTCGCACACCGGATCACCAGGGCCTTGGACGTGCCGGAGAACTCGGCCAAGGCGCAGGCGCTCCACACGGGCTGCCGGCGCTACTGGCAGGGCCTGGTCGGCACCCTCGACCAGAACAACGACGGAAAGCTGAGCTACGAGGAGTACGCCGAGTTCCACGAACCCGCCGACTACGAGGCGAACGTCCGGCCGTACGCCGACGCCCTGACCGCGATCTGCGATCGGGACGATGACGGCTTCGTCCAGCACCCCGACTTCGTGCGGGGAATGCAGGCCGTCGGATTCCCGACGGAGAACATCGAGGCGCTCTTCCAGGCGTTCGACCCCCACGGGACCGGTCGGGTCGCCACGAGCGAGTGGCGGACCGCCATCGAGGAGTTCTTCCTCGCCAGAGGCGGCCACGCCGTCGGTGACACGTTGGTCTGACGCGCGTCGCGTGCGGCCGATGCCGAGCCGATGCCCGCACCGGGCATCGGCTCGACGCCCGCACCGACCGCCGCCTCGCGGCTAGATGGCGAGTTCGCCGACCGTATGACGGGCCCGAGAGGAGAAACCCATGGCCGACATCACCGGTGTCGAAGAAGGCGTCGGGCTGACCGCCCTCATGGTCGCCGCGGCGCGGGCGATCGAGACCCACCGTCATGACACGCTGGCGCAGGACGTCTACGCCGAGCACTTCGTGCGCGCGGCCGGGGCGTCCGCGGGCTGGCCCGTGCGTCCGCAGCAGGTTCCGGACGGCGAGGTCGATCCGTTGTGGGGCCGGCTGGGGCGCTACTTCGGCCTGCGGACGCGGGTCTTCGACGACTTCGTCCTGCGGCGGACGGGCGAGGGAGCCCGGCAGGTGGTGCTGCTCGGGGCCGGCCTCGACACGCGGGCGTACCGGCTCGACTGGCCGCCCGGCTGCAGGATCTTCGAGATCGACCAGAAGGGCGTTCTCGCGTTCAAGGACCGCGTGCTCGACGGGCTGGGCGCCGTGCCGAAGACCCAGCGCACGACGATCGCGGCCGACCTACGCCACGATTGGACCAGGGCGCTGACCGACGCGGGCTTCGACCCGGCCGCTCCGACCGTCTGGTTCGCCGAGGGGCTGCTGCTCTACCTGCCCCCTGCCGCCGAGCGTGCCCTCATCGCGGCGGTGGACGCGCTGAGCGCGGCCGGGAGCGCGCTGGCCTACGAGATCAAACTCAGCCCCGAGTCGACGGCCGTCCGCGAGAGCCCGATCTACTCGGTGGCCAAACGGACCGGCATCGACCTCATCGCCCTGTTCGACCGGGAGCCGCGGCCCGACTCCGCCACAGACCTGGCAACCCGGGGCTGGCGTACGTCGGTCCACACCGCGTTCGACTTCACCCACCGCTATGGGCGCGGCCCCCTCCCTGAGCCTGGGCGCCCCGACGCACTGGCCGCCAACCGCTGGGTCTTCGCGACCAGGCCTTGATCGCTCACCTTCGCCAGACCCCCGCACCAGGCCGAACGATCAGCCCTACACGCTGCAATTCGCGCACGGCAGCGCCCTCGCAGGAGCGACCGATAGAGAAGACATCACCGACCGCGGCTACTGGGGTCTGCTCCCCGGACTCACGTCAGGCCGCCACCACCTGGTGATCCGCAGGCAGATCTCCGCGGGTCTCTCACAGGTCGAGTGGACGCTCACCGCGTCATAGGCTTGCCTGGCGTTCTCGTCGCTGCGAACAGGTCACCATTGGTGTCGCTGGGCCGATCGACACACAGCTCGACGCATTCACCATTTGCATCGCTGTAGGAGCTCTTCCGCCAGATGTGGGGCTCCACTCGCAGGCCCATGTTGCGTCCTACTCTTTCGAGCTGCACCTATAGCTCCTTGGCCGTAGAAGCGATCAGGGATGCGGATTTGGCTGGGCTCAGCGCCGTCGCCTGCAACATCCCATATGTCCGACTGTACCGGCGGACCTCGTGTTGGCTCTGGAGTACGAGCCCACTCGTCGCCGTCTCCAGGTAGACCATTCCGAGGTCGTCGTTCGCCTTGAAGACCAGCAGCACGAAGTCGCCGTTGACGGCTGGATGCGCACCTGCTGCGAACGGAAGTACTTGGATCTTGACGTTGGGGAGGCTGCTCAGCTCGGCGAGCCGTTGAAGCTGTTCCTTCATCACCTCTGGTCCGCCGACCTGGCGGTGGAGGACGGCTTCGTCGAGGATCACTTGAAGCGTGACGGGATTTTCTTTCCGAGTGATGATCTCTTGTCGTGCCCGTCGGATGTCGATCCTTCCGCCGACATCCACAACGCCCTCGACGTCGGTTGCTTCGATCACCGCCTGCGCATACGCATCGGTCTGGAGAATGCCGGGGAGGATTTGGCTGCGCCAGTGGCTGATCGTACGAGCCCCGGCCTCCGCCGCGATCAGCAGGTCGAACTTCGGCTTCAGTCCCTTGCCGGAGAGTTTCCTCCACCAGTCGGGCTTGCCGGAGAAACCGGCGCGCGCGAGCGACAGAAGCTCCTCCCGCTGCCCTTCTTCAATCGAGGTGTGTTGGCCGAAAAGATCAAGAAGGCTTCGAACGTCCCTAGCCTTCATTCCGCGTTCGCCGTGCTCGACCCTTGACATCCACGACTGATCGAACTCGAGTTCTCTCTCGATGTCCTTCAGGCTGAGCCCCGTCTGCTCCCGAAGTTTCGCCAGCTCAACGCCCAATATGAGTCGCTGAACGTACGCACTTGGGTTGCCCACGAGCGCCTCCTTCACGGTCAGGCTGAACAGTCTGGTGGTGACGGCCGTACAGGAGCAACCGAAACACGGCTAGGCAACTTGTCTGAGGCAGCTTGACAGAGTGCCCCCTGTCCAGGTCATGCTGTCTAGCAGTCATCGCATCGATGCGCTCCGTGATCGACATCGCTGTGGGGGAGGTGCACCGCCCCCGCATGGCTCGGCCGGTTACCGGAGCCCTTAATACTCTGCACGGAATCGACAGAAAGGATATTCATGGCATCGGCCCCACTTAGTGGTAGGGAGACGCCCAACATGGGCGGCAATGCACTGGAAGCGCTCGCGGATTTGCTGCGGGCGGAGGGGTGGTACGCGCGGGTCATCGCCTCCGAGGAGCAGGCGGCTTTACTGCGGGTCGTGAATCCCCTCGCGCCGCCGCTGAACGATGACCTTTCGCTGCGGCAGGATCAGGCGGGGCTGTGGTGGTTCTGCTGGTCGTTCGGTGACCGGATCGCCCACATCGACAACCTCGACATCGCCGCCGCCCGCATCACCCAGGTCCTCGGCTGCCCCGAACCCTGATCAAGCCACCGACCGCGGCCGGACTTTCCCCCGTTGCCCGGCCGCCGCGGTCACCGACACTCCTGGAGGCCCTAGAAATGTCCCCCGAATGCACCGCCGGCCCATCGCGCGAACAGCAATGGTCCTGCCGCCTCGACGGCGACCCCTACGCCGTTGTCACCGCCCGCTCCCTGGCAACCGCCGTCCTGCTCGGCTGGGATGCCGACCTGGTCGAGGACGTCGTCCTGGTCACCAGCGAACTGGTCACCAACGCCATCGCCCATGGTGCCGCCCCCGTGGTCTACGCCCTCACCGTACGGAAGGGGGAGGAGCCGGCCATCGTCGTCGAAGTCACCGACGCATCGGCGGACCTGCCCGTACAGGACCTGCCTGGAGAAGTCGGCCACTTCGGCCTGTGGATCGCCGAAGAACTCGCTCGCGTCACCGTCCACCCCGCCCCACCCGGCAAGACCGTACGCGCCACCTTCGACGTCCTCGACACGAGTCTCCGCCCGTCTTCCCTTCAGTAACGCCGTCTCGTACGTGGACGCTGAAGCTTGAGCCTGTTGTAACCCAGCCCGCGCGGGCGGCGAACGCGCACAGCTCAGATAGGTCGCCGCGCAGCGGATCGGCGCTCATGCGGCCGGATCGGCGGCCGGGATCACCAGGGGACGGTTCGGCCGAAGCGGTCGAGGTACCGCAGGCCGGGAGTTCCTTTCTGGGAGAGCATGACGTCGACCAGGGCGGGGATGGTCTCCTCGATGGTGAAGGGGGCGTCGGGTCCGCCGAGGTCCGTGCGGACCCATCCGGGCGCCATGACCAGCATCGTGCGCGATGGCTCGGGCTGCCGGGCCGCGAAGCTTCGCATGAACATGTTCAGCGCCGCCTTGCTGCCGCGGTAGACCTCCCGCATTCCGGTCTCGTTGTTGCTGATGCTGCCCTGCCCGGACGACATCGCACCGATGACGCCGGTGGCCGGGACCAGGTCCTGGAGTGACTCGATGACGCGCATCGGGCTGAGCGCGTTCGTGAGCATGACGCTCATGAACTCTTCGGTCGTCACGTCCCCGATCCTGATGTGCTCGTCGGCCGTGGTGATTCCGGCGTTGACGAACAGGATGTCGAGCGCCCTGCCCGCCAGGCGGTCGCGCAGGGCCGCGATCTGCGCAGGCTCGTTGACATCCAGGGTTTCGATCTCCACCCGGCCGGTGGCGGTCTCGGCCAGATCATGGAGCTTGGTTCGCGTACCGGGCCGGACCGTGCCGATGACGTTCCAGCCCCTCTTGAGGAATTCCTCCGCCATGGCGTGCCCCAGCCCGCGTCCGGCCCCCACGATCAAGATCGTGGGGGCGGCTCGGGACGAATCAGGAGTAGACATGGCCGCGACGTTAGGATTTAGAGCGTGCTCGAAGTCAAGAGGAAGCCGGCGTCCGCGCCAGGCCGGGGTCTCGGTGCCGTGCCCGCCGGCGGCGTGACCATCGCCGAGGCCGCCCGTCGCACCGGGGTCAGCGTGCACACCCTCCGGTATTACGAGCGCGCCGGCCTGGTCGTCAGTCCCGTCGACCGCACGAGCGGCGGCCGTCGCCGGTACCGGGAGCTCGACCTGAAGTGGATCGTGATCTGCACGAAGCTGCGTGCCACCGGCATGCCGATCAGGGGCATCCGCCGGTACGCCGAACTGGTCGCGGCCGGTCCGGGCAACGAGGCGGAACGGCTGGCCCTCCTGGAGGCCCATCGCGCCGACGTGCTCGCCAAGCTCGTGGAGATCCAGGAGAACCTGAAGCTCATCGACCACAAGATCGACACCTATCGGGGAAGCCTCGCCGCCGGTGATGCCGATCGCCTCTGGGCGCCTGTCGGCACGGCCACCTCGGAAGCCTCGCCGACACCCCCGAAATAACGGCGTAGGGGCAGCCCCGCCTGGCACCGATCGGGTCGTAGAGGCCGGAGTCCGGAGGACCGTGGGCGAGTGCTCCCGGTATGTGCGGGTGGCGGATGAGAACCCGTAGGTCGGCAGGCGGTTCACCGCTGGGCCGATGTCGGCCAAGGTCTTTACGTGACCAGTCAATCACATATAGTAACTAAGCGTTGATGAGCAGCATCCCAGCGGAGAAAGCTCGGCCATCACTCAGCAAGGACGTATCGCCATGCCTCTCCCCCTCTCAAGACGGGTAGGTACCGTAAGGGCGAAGATCGGAGGTGGCGGCCCCGTGGCGACAGTCCGGGACGTAGCGGCGTACATCCTGCAGAAGCGTGGCCCCATGACCGCGATGAAGCTGCAGAAGCTCTGCTATTACGCGTACGGCTACCACCTGGCGTGGGAAGAACGCCCTTTGTTCCCCGAGCGGTTCCAGGCATGGGCGAACGGGCCCGTCTCCCCGGACCTGTACAAGTGTCATCGCGGCCGGTTCCAACTTGACGACGGCGACATCGCCGGCGATCCGGACGCTCTCGACGATGGAGAGCGCGAGTCGATCGACCTGGTCCTGCAAGGTCTCGGCGACTACACCGCGCACCAGTTGTCGACGATGACGCACCGCGAGGCGCCCTGGGTGGAGGCGCGTGCCCGCGCCGACGTGCAGCCGCTGCAGCGCAGCACCGAGGAACTGCGCGACGACGAGATCCTCGAGTTCTTCGACGCGCTGACCGCGGCCGGCGACGATGGCCAAGCGGAAGCCTAAGAAGCAGGTCTTCGCTCCGGACATCAAGACGAAGGAAGTCCCGACGCGATCGGTGCTTCCTGGGGCGGAGACCTCGGACAGCCGGATCTGCTGGAGGTTCTGTCATGTCGACCATGACGGGCCCTGGGGGTTCGAGAAGGTCGACCCGCAGACGCTGCGTTGGTTGATGGAACGACTCTCGTCGGTGGAGTCGATGACGATCAACCAACTTTTCCACTCCGGCGGCTACCCCGGTGCCGACTATGACGTTGCGAGTATTCCGAACGCCGTGGCGCTCGGCCGTCTGGAGGAGATCGGCCTGTCGGACATGACGAAGATCCATCGGTTACGGTTCACCGGCACAGCGCGCCTGTACGGCTTCCTCATCGACCACGTGTTCCATGTCGTCTGGTGGGATCCGAATCATGAGGTGTGGCCGAGCAAGCTCAAGCACACCTAGCCAGGGCGAGGCCGATACCGACGGCCGCCACCCCGGGCGCCCGGTCAGCGGCTGGATCCGTGCCTTCTTTCTACCGACCCTAACCGCATGCCGCTGACCAGCGCCTTCTCCCGGCGGGCCGGACCCGCGGGGAGAGCATCAGAGGCGGACCCGTTCCGACCCGGCTGGACGTGGTCCTGGGTTCTTGAGCGCGCGATGCGGGCCCGACCGTCACCGACCTGCGGTACGGGAGGGTCGGGCCCGCGAATCGTTCAGGATGCGGTGCAGGTGGGGGTGAGGGAGGAGGCGGCGCCGGTGGCGGTGAAGCCGACCTGGGCGGAGGCTCCCGGTGCGAGCGTGCCGTTCCAGGACAGGTTGGTGACGGTGGCGGTGGATCCGCTGGTGGTGAGCGTGCCGTTCCAGAGCTGGCCGATCGAGACGCCGCCCGGCAGCGAGAAGGTCAGTTTCCAGCCGTTGATCGCCGAGGTTCCGGCGGTGACGGAGATCTGACCTTGGAAGCCGCCCTGCCAGGAGCTCATGGTCTGGTAGGTCGCCGTGCAGGTGCGGCCACCCGGTGGCGGGGTGGGGGTCGGCGTGGGGGTGGGCGTCGGCGTCGGCCCGGGCGGGTTGGGGGCCGTACTGGCGAGGTTGTAGGCGAGGTCGGGGACGAAGCTTCCGGCCGTGTACTGGCAGCCGTCGGCTTCGCCCGGCGGTTTCACCCACAGGTAGCCGTCGACGTTCTGGTCGCCGGTGTCGAGGGTCGGGTAGGCGCCGATGCGGTGGTCGGTGTTGTCATCGCCGCACCAGTCGCCTTGCCCGCCGACGGCACCGCCGTTACGGCTGGTGTCGATGATCTGGCGTTTGCCGGATATTCCTTGGGACTGCAGGTAGGAGATGATCGACCGGCCGTACGCCGCCTCGTTCGACAGCGGCTGGAAATTCGACACGTTGGTGAAGAAGCCATCGGCGTACTGGACGCCTGCGGCCTTGAGGCGGCCGCCCTGCTCGGTGGCGGAGTTCCAGGCCGAATGACCGCCGTCGAGATACACCTTGGCGTTCGGGTCGGCCCTTTTGATCGTCTGTACCGCCTGGGCGATCGCCTGGTCGCGGGCCGTGATGTCGGAGCCGCTCAGGCAGCTCTGCAGGGCGAGCGCGTCGGTCTCCAGGATCACGATGACCGTCCGGCCGCCCACTCCCTGAGCGAAGTTCGAGATCCACTGCTGGTACTGGGTGTAGTCGGGGGCGCCACCGGCGCTCGCGCCGCCGCAGTCGCGGTTGGGGATCTCGTACACCGAGAGCACGGGGATCTGGTTCGCGGAGTTCGCGGCGTCGACCACGCCGGAGACCTCGGAGGTCACCGTGCCCGGATTGAACGCCGACAGCCAGTGGGCTTGCGGCTGGCTGGCGATCCTGTCGCGGATGACGGGGGTGCGCGCGTCGTTGGGGTTGGCCGCGACCCAGCGGACGACCTGCGTGCTCGGGTCGCGATAGAGGGTGCCGGACAGCGTGCCGGCCCGGGCGTCGCCGGTGACCAGACCGGCCGTCACGGCCGCGCAGGCGACGGCCGTCGTGGCGATGGCCGCTCTCCAGCGGCCGCCACGCCAAGGGTGAACGCGCATGACCCGTCCTTTCCGCAGCGGACTTCGGTGTGCTACCGCGTCGATGAACCGGAGGGGCGGAGGATCCCCGAGGTGCATGTCCCGGTCATCGTGTTGACGGCGGCCGTGAGGGTCAATCGAGTCGGCTGACGGGCCGGAGTCCGCGCAGGTCAGCGCGTACGAGGTTCGTGAAGCTTTCACAACCGACGAACCTCAGGCACCTGGTGCTCGGGCGAAGGCCATGAGGTGTGAGCTGGCGGGGATGAGAGCCGGGTCGGACTCGGCGATCCGCGCCGCCACGAGGGCGGACGCCACGAGTGGTGAGCCGGTCAGCGAGGTCCCCGTGTGCACCGCGATCCCCTTGAGCACGGTCCAGGTCGGCCCCTCGACTCCGTAGACCCGAACGTCCGTGAAACCGGCCTCGGCCACCTCCGTCTGCAACTCGGGCACGCTGTGGAAGTAGGCGGTGGTGAATCCGTGCTCCCTGCTGTGCCGGCCGGAGGCGAGGACTTCCTGTATGACCGGGGTCGTGGCCGGTGTGAGGCGGCCGGCCGCCGCCAGGTCGATGAGCTCCGCGTGCCTGCTGATCGCCGCCACCGCCAAGGGCGCGCCGGGGCGCAGGACCCGCCGCGCCTCACGAAGAGCCTGGACCCGGTCCGCACGCTCCTGCAGGTGATAGAGCGGGCCGAGCAGGAGAACGGCGTCGTAGGACTCGTCTTCGGCGCTGAGGGCGCGGGCGTCGCCGAGTTCGGTCGTGCAGTCGCACGCGGTCCGGGCCTCGCACAGATGCCGCTCCACCGGGTCCACGAGGTGAACCTCGTAGCCGTCGGCGGCCAGCCAGCGTGCGTGCGTTCCCGGGCCGCCGCCGACGTCGAGCACCGACGCGGGGGGCGGAGGCAACCGCCTCCGGAGGAGTTCCTGCGTTCGGAGCAACTCCAGCTCGCCGTAGCCCGTGGAGGACAGCCGCGCGGCTTCGTCGAAGGTCGACGAGTAGAAGTCGATGATCTCTGATCCGACCTGGTGTCCCTTCATCGTCGGATTGTGCGGGCTCTCGGTGGCCGTCCGCATGCGATTTTTCCGTCGCTCTGTTGTCCAGGCCTCTCCCGCACTTCACGAGCAGGGCCGATCGCTGCGACCGACGGCGGCTCCGTTGCCGCCGACGCGGTGACGGCGTCGGCGGCCGGGACGGGCGCTCAGGAATCGGCGGGCTGCGGTGGGACGGTGTAGGCGGCCGTCGTCCGGTCGGCCGCGGCGCGGGCCCAGGTCTCGTCGGCGCCGGTGGCGATGTTCGCCTCGTACCAGCTCTCGCTGCTGAGCGTCATGAACCGTCGGCCCTCCTCGGACCCGGCCCAGGCCATGGCCTGCTCCGGAGCGATGGCCTCGGGATCGGCGGCGAGATGTCCGGCCAGGCCCAGCAGGGCTCCGTCCCAGCCGACTCCCACCGCCCCCGGTCCGAACTGGTCCCAGTGGTCGTCGACGTGCGCGATGTGCTCGAGTTCGAAGCGGGTGCTGTCCTCGGACTCGGCGGTCAGCCGCACCTCGATCCAGCTGACCTGCCCCGCGAACTCCCACGTCGCCGCGAACGCCTTCGGCGGGTCGCAGTGCTCGATCGTGCCGCCGGCGTTTCCTTCGAGCTGGTACCGGCCGCCGAGGCGAAGATCGCCCGAGACGGGGAGGAACCACCGGGGGATGCGCTCGGGGTCGGTACAGGCGTCCCACACGTCCTCGATCGGGGCGGCGTAGGTCTGGCTGATGGTAACGGTGCGCGCCTCGCCCGCCTCCATCATCCGGCTGCCGACCTTCCGGCGGACCGAGTTGATCTGGTGAGTGACGTCGATCATGGGTTCCCTTCTTCCAGGTCGGGCTCGGCCTCGGTCCGGCGGCGGCGCTCGCGCCTGCCGCGGGCGAGTTCCGTCGCCAGTGCGTCGAGGGGCGGTGTCCAGAAGCGCCGGAACCGGTCGAGCCAGGCGTCGACCTCCTGGAGGGGGTCGGAGTTGACCGCGTAGAGGCGCCGGGCGCCGTCCGGGCGCACCGTGGCGAAGCCGGAGTCGCGCAGCACCTTGAGGTGCTGGGAGACCGCCGGCTGGGAGATGCCGAACTCCTCGCGGACCACGGAGCAGACCGCGCCGGACGTCATCTCCCCTTCGGCGAGCAGCTCGAGGATCCTGCGGCGAACGGGATCCCCGAGCACATCGAACGCGTGCACGCCGGCGAAGATATCAGCATCGGCTTATATAAGTCCAGATCGATAGCTAGGCTCGGCTGCGCGCCTCCGCGACGGCGCGGACGGCGAACTCGCGATTGGCTCGTGTCTGCTTCCGGAAGGGGTCGGGAAGGTCGGGCATGGCCAGCAGCCGGTCGCAGGCCTCCAGCGAGCCCCGGAGGTCGCCGGCCCAGTACGCGGCGATGGAGTACTCGAACAGCAGTCCCCAGGTGTAGACCCACGGCTGGACGAACAGCCAGTCGTCCGGCTCGCGCCGGTTCAGGCCGGCGCGGGCGAACGCGTACGCGGCCTGGTTGCGGCCCATCTCCCGGAGGCGCGACGCCAGCTCGTAACACGCCTCCAGCCGTTGCGGCCGGTACTCCCACGCCCGCGTCAGGGTGTCCATGGCTCCGGGCCAGTCGCCGCTCTCGGCCCGGAGGATCCCGGCCTGGAGCAGGGAGTAGTAGACCTCCTCCGGCCAGTCGCCCATCCCCGCCCGCCGGTCGTAGAGCTCGAGCGCCTCCCGCGCGTCGCCCATGTCGCGCATGGTCTGCGCGAGATAGAAGACCGCGCGGGAATTGCCGGGATCGCGGTCGAGCTCCGCGCGGAGCAGGCGCGCGTCGCGCTCGAACTTGTCGCCGCGCGAACCGCCGTCGGCGAAATGGTCGATGATGAGGGCGTCGAGGTTGACGGCGCGGTCCCGATCGTCGGTGGTCAGGTATTCATGGGTAGAGCCCACATAGCGCCACTTGATGTCGCCCTTGACGAGTCGCTTGATGCGGTACTCCAGGTCGCCGGAATGGCGCAACATGTAGGAATCGGCGGTCAGTTCCGGAAGGTCGCCGTCTCGCTCTACGACCATGTCGGCGTCGATGAGGAGGATGTAGTCGGCCTTGCCGAACGCGTGCTGGATGTTCAGCGTGCGATTGTGTCCGAAGTCGACCCAGTCCTCCTGGAGTAGCTCGCCGGGGACCCCTTCGAGCGTCTTCCGGATGAGCTCCTGCGTCCCGTCGGTCGACCCGGTGTCGGAGATGACCCAGTAGTCGACGAGGTCGTGTACGGAGCGAAGGCAGCGCTCGATGACCTTCGCCTCGTCTTTCACGATCATGCACAGGCATATCGACTGCTTCTTATGGCTTGTCGTCCTTTGGCCGTTCGACGCCGTGGCCTGGTGCATTCTGCCCCCTAACGCGACAATCTCCGTCGAATGTCGGGGGGCTTACTATGCTCCGAGGATATCTCCCGTCGCGATCAACAGTCGATGTAGCCGAAGCCAGGTTTCGGGTGCATGAGAAAGTCGTGGTGGGAGATGTTCCAGGCGTACGCTCCGGCGAGGGAGAATGCCACGACGTCGCCGATGGCGAGGCGGTCGACCGGCACCTGCCGGGCGAACACGTCCTTCGGCGTGCACAACTGCCCGACCAGCGTCACCGGACCGCTCGCCACCGGACCGCCGCCCGCCGGCAGGACCGTGAACGGCTGGTCATGGCCCTTCGTCACCGGGGTGCGCAGGTGATGGGTGCCGCCGCGCAGCACGGCGTACCACTCGCCGTGCGACCGCTTCAGGTCGAGCACGTCCGTGACATACCACCCGCAGTAGGCGGTCAGCGCGCGGCCGGGTTCGATCCGCAGCGTCTCATCCGGGTACCGCAGGGACTCCAGTCCCGCGCCGTACGCCGCCCAGTCGAAGCGGGCGCCCGGGTCGCGGTAGTCGACGGCCATGCCGCCGCCGAGGTTGATCTCCTTCGGCCCGTCCATCCAGGTCCGCGCCCAGCCGAGGACCTGGGCGGCGACCTGCAGCAGCGGCTCGGCCGCCAGCCCGGAGGCCAGGTGGGCGTGCAGGCCGCGCAGCCGCAGCCAGGGCGTCCGCTCGAGGAGGTCCAGGCAGACGCCCAGGGCCTCGGGGTCCATGCCGAACGGGCCGCTCATCCGCAGGGCGGCCCCGCTGATCGCGACCGGCAGGTTGACGCGCAGCAGCACGTCCGTCTCGCGGCGCAGCGCGGCGAGGCGGCGAAGCTCGTGCGGGCTCTCCACGTGCAGCCGGTCGACCGGCGGGCGGCCACCGGTGGCCGACGCGAGTTCCTCGTCCGTCTTGCCCGGCCCGCCGAACGCCAGCCGGGCCCCGGGCAGGGCCGTGCGCACGTGGGCGAGCTCGCCGCCGGAGGACACCTCGACGCCGTCGACGTACGGGCCCAGCGCGGCGAGCAGGCGCGGGTCGGGGTTGGCCTTCGCCGCGTAGAAGACCTCTACGGGGGTCGCGGCCCGGACCGCCGCGGCGTGGGCGCGGAGTCCGTTCAGGTCGTAGACGTAGGCGGGCAGCCGCGTCGACAGCGCGCGTTCCCGCACCGTCTCGGGCAACGGCGCCGACACGGCGGGTTCCCGCTCCATCTCGGGTGGCGGTGTCGGCAGGGCGGGCTTCCGTTCCCCCTCGGGAGGCCGGCCGGTCACGCGAGGCTCTCGGCGAGCGGGTTCGGCACCGGGACGTAGGTCGCCTGCCGGTCGGCGTCACGGGCCCACCGGGTGCGCAGGTTCGCCTTCGCCGGCAGCGGTACCCCGGCCAGCAGCGCGCGCAGCCGCGCGGCGCCGTCCGTGTCCGCCGGTGTGTCGTCGGCGCAGCGGGTCACGTGCCGCCGGACGACCCGCCACAGCGCGGGTTCCAGTGACGGCTGCCGGTCGGCGAGGGCGGCGGCGACCTCGGCGAGGTGGTTGACGAACAGGCAGTAGACGACGCGGTTCCACCCGTGCTCGGGCTCGTAGGTGAGGGCCCGCGCGACCGGCTCGGGCAGCTCCGCCAGGAACGATTTCCACGGCCCGGGCAGCAGCTTGGTGCCCTCCAGGTCGCGGAACACCGCGCGGACCGGCGTGCCGTCGCCGTCGACCGCGACGAGGACGTTCTGCAGGTGCGGTTCGAGGACGACGCCGTGCCGCAGGTAGGCGTGCAGGACCGGCGGCACCACGTGCCCCACGTAGGCGTCCCACCAGGCCAGCACCCGGTCCGGCGCGGGATCGTCGCCGAGGAGCCGGGACACGGCCGCCGGGCTGTCGCCGTCCGGATCGGCGATGGCCGCGGCCAGCAGGGGAGTGCCCGGCAGGCCCCGGACGCCGTCCCGGACGATCACACCGAGCCCCTCCCGCAGCCGCGTGCCGCCGACGGACACCGTCCGGTAGCCGGGCTCGGTGAGCAGCTCGCAGGCCAGGCCGTCGAACACGGGTCGCAGCGCCCGCGTCAGCGCCACCGCGCCGGACAGTTCGTACCAGGCGTTCTTGCGCACGCAGTTGGTGATGCGGACGTCGAGGCTGAACTTCAGGAAGGCGTCCGGCACGTACACGGTGCGGACCGAGGAGGTCGGCACCGCCTCCGGGCCGTACGGTCCCAGGTCGACGATCGCGTCGGACTCCGGCCGGAGCAGGGCGAGCTGCCACGGATGCGCGGGCAGGACACGGTACCCGGCGCGGACCGGCGGGCCGAGCCGGTCCAGGAGGGATGCGTCGCCCTCCTCGACGACCGCGTCCGTGCGGACGGCCAGCCAGCGCAGCGGGAAGCGGGCCCCGAGCTCCGGGGCGTACGCGGGCCAGTCGGCGCCCTGCCGGGCCTTGGGGGAGGGGTGGAACCGGTGCCCGGCGAGCAGCGACTGCTCGGACGACAGGAACGGGTCGGCGTCGCGCGGCGTGCGTCGCCGGCCGAACAGCTCCATGGCGTCGCGGCTGGCCGTCACCTGCGCGGTGAACTCCGGGTTCGGTGTTCCCGTCGTCAGCTCCAGCTCGCCGGCGATCAGGTCGGTGATCCGCCGCCAGTCGACGGCCACCCAGCCGTCGCGGCGTTCCTCGATCGGCCCGGCCAGCCGGGGGCTCATCAGCGGCGGGCGGCGCAGGACGGCGCGCAGCGTGACGCCGACCCGCGGCAACCGGACCATGAGGTGTCCGTCGCCGACTCGCACCTGGTGCTCCGGGGCGCACAGCTCGCGCACCGCGCAGTTCAGCAGGGCGAGGGCCGTGGCCGCGTCCGGGTCGACCCGCCCTCCGACGGAGGGCGCGGCCGGGGCGAGGGATGTCACGTGGTCGACCTCTTGAGGTAGTTGGGCCCGGGCGGGCCGTAGTGCTTGTTGATGTCCTGGGCGCCGGTACGGTCCTTGCCGACGAGTGTCCCGGCGGTGACCATGGCCTTCACGGGCAGCCGGTCCGCGTCGAGGGTGCGCGCCCGCAGGAACCCGTCGTCGTACGCGTCGAGCGCGGCGGCGAGCCGGTCACGGACGAGGCCCAGCCCCGTGTCCAGGGCGAGGAGCCCACGCTCGGCGAGTCCGAAGGCGAGCGCTCCCGCGCACAGGTGCACCGTGATCGTGATGAACACGCGGGCGAGCGCCTCCGGGTCGGTCGTGAGGAGTCGCTGGTCGGCGAACTCCGCCGGGTCCGGCGCCCGGCCCAGCGCACGGGCGAGCCGGCCGAGGTCGATGAGCGCCCCGTCGTTGTCCTTGATCATCAGGTGCGGCGGGTCGCAGGGCACGATCGAGACGTTCTGCTGGTGGGCCTCCAGCGCGATGCCGTACCGCGCCGCGAGCAGGACGTTCCAGTCGAACAGCACGGCGAGGTACGCCCCGAAGAACTCCGCGACATCGTCGGTCAGCTCCTCGATGACGTACGGCCCGTCCGGCGTCCGGGCGAGGAGCGCCGCGACCGGGACGCCCTCGGCGGGCAGCCGCCGCACGAGGTATCCGCGCAGCGGGTCGTCCGCGTGGCCGTACGTCTGCTCGTCGGCGAGCAGCACCGGTGCACGCTCCCGCTCGACGACCGCGCGCAGCACGCGTTCGACGAGCGCGCCGTCGGAGAGCGTGCCGGGCGTGATCACCCTGCGGTTGCGCAGGCCGAGCGTGCTGGTCGGCAGTGGGAGCTTCAGGTGCTCGCGGGCGTCGATCGCGACCGTGCGCATCGACAGCGTCGGCCGTACGGTCACGGCCGGGCCCGGCACGGTGGGGACCAGCCGGGCGGTCAGTGGATGCACCGGGAACACGTCGTGTCCCGCGGGCAGCCCGAGGTCGCGGGGCTCGGGCCACCAGCCGGGACGATCACCGTGGCGGTGGGAGCCGGGAACGGCGGTCCACGCCAGCCGGAAGGACGGCCCGAACTCCGGCGCGTACGCCAGCAGGTCGCGTTCGTCCAGGCCGAGGCGGCACCGCGCGGTCGGGTACACCGGGTGGTCCACGGCGGCGGCGAGGGCGTCGTACCGGGTCGTTCCGGCCGGCCGCGGGCGCACCGCCTCGAACAGGCGCAGCGCCCGTAGCGTCTCCCGGCACTCGCGGTCGAACGCCGCGACGTCGTCGCGCGGGTCGGCCAGCGCCCGTACGACGCCCAGCACCTCGTCCAGCCCGACGGCGTCGGCCACGACGCGCTCGGCGAGAAACCCGGGATAGCGCCCCCAACCGCCGTCGTGCGCGGCGAGCGCGACGACCCGGCCGCCGGGCAGGGTCAGCCGGTCGCCGTCGACCCGGCGGGACAGCCCGCCGTAGTCCTCGCGCAGCAGGGCGTCCAGCACCCGCAGGGCGAGATACCCCTCCTCCAGCCGCGGGACGGCGAGCGCCGGCGCGCCGGTCACGGTGCGATCTCCCAGCGGTGCCGCGCGCGGAACCGCCGGATGGCGGCGTCGACGCGGGCCGCGTCCGGCCCGACCGCGCGGATCGTGCCGAGGTAGTCGCGGTTCGTCCGGCTCAGCGCGATCACGTCCCCGCAAGAGCGCACCGGCCAGTAGGCGACCCGGACGCCGTCGTCCGTCTCCTCCCGGCGCTCCGGCGCGGCGGTCAGCGTGCCGGACCGATCCGCGATCACCGAGTCGACCGCCGCGTGTCCCGTGACGGGCGGCGGCTCGGGCACCGGCTCGCCCAGATGGGCGCGGAGCACCCACGCGAAGAGCGGGACGCCGAGCAGTTCGGCGAGCAGGAAGTCGCAGTGGTCGCCGATCATCCGGTAGTTCACCTCGACGATCCGTGCCCGGCCCTCGTGCACGACGTACTCGGTGTGGCAGGCGCCGAACCCGACCCCGAGCCGCCGCAGCGCGTCCAGGATCTGGTCGGCGCAGGGCGGTGGCGCCCAGTCGAGGCGTTCCTCGATGAAGTGCGGCGGCGGCGAGAGCGTCGTGCGGAACGAGCCGACGACGTGGCCGTTCAGCGTCTCGAGGGTGTGCAGGTCGCCGGGGAGGTACTCCTCCACGACGAGGGCGCCCGGGCGCCGGAGCCAGATCTCGCGGCAGCGCGCGGTGAGTTCGGCCGCGTCCCGTACGAGGAAGACGTCCTCGCTGGCGACGCCCTCGCGCGGCTTGACGACCAGCGGGTACGGGGCGTCCGCGAGCGCGGGCGACTCCTGGCCGGGCCGGAGCTCGACCGCGAAGACCCCGCCCAGCGCGCGGCGCATCAGCGCCTTGTTCTTGGCCCGCAGCGCGGCCCGCCAGTCCTTGCCCGGCAGCCCGAAGTACTCCGCGGCCAGGGCGGTGGGCGCCTGCAGGTGGTCACTGTTGGAGAAGATCGCCGCGGGCGCCGCACGCCGGGAGACCTCGTCGATGATCGCCCGGAAGTCGGTGACGTCGCACTGGACCGTCTCCTCCGGCCACGCCCGGTCGGTGAGCAGGGTCACGTCGAGGCCGAGCGAGGCGGCCGCGGGCAGGAAGCCGTGGGCCACGGAGTCGGTCCGCTTGCCCGCGACGATGTAGAGCCGCACGAGTCTCCCAGAGGGCTAGGTTAGGCTTACCTAAGTTGCCGGGGTGACCATAGTGGCGTGGACGGCCGCCGGACGCAACCACTCGTGTCGACGTGTGTCGGCTTCGTGGTCAGCGGCGGTCCCGCCCACCCTCGGTGGACGCGTGTCGTACGCTCGGCTGTCGATGACTCCTGTGCTGCGTGTAGAAGACGTGCGCTTCGTCCGGGATCGCCGGGCGTTGCTCGACGACGTGTCGCTCACCGTCCACGAGGGCGAGCACTGGGCGCTGCTCGGCGCGAACGGCGCCGGGAAGTCCACGCTGCTCAGCCTCGTCGGCGCGTACCAGCACCCGACGAGCGGACAGGTGGAGATCCTCGGTCACCGGCTCGGCCGGGTGGACGTCCGCGAGCTGCGCGCCTGGATCGGCCATGTCAACCCGCACCACCCGCTGCGGTCCGGCCGCACGGTGCACGAGGTCGTGCTCACCGGCGCGACCGGCTCCATCGAGCTGGTCCCGCACTGGAAGCCCACGCCGGAGGAGCTCGACCACGCCGAGGAGCTGATCGACCTGCTCGGGCTGAACCACCGCCGCGACAGCCGGTGGCCCACCCTCTCCCACGGCGAGCGCGGGCGCACGCTGATCGCCCGCGCCCTGATGCCCCGGCCGCGTCTGCTCCTGCTCGACGAGCCGGCCACCGGCCTGGACGTCGCGGCCCGCGAGCAACTGCTGAGCGCCATCGACCAGCTCCGCCGCGCGCAGCCGTCGCTGACCAGCGTGCTCGTCACGCACCACCTGGAGGAGCTGCCCGCCAGCACCACCCACGCGATCCTGCTCCGCCAGGGCAAGGTCCTGGCCTCCGGCGCCGCGGACGACGTGCTGACCACCGACCTGATCAGCGGGTGCTTCGACCACCCCATCACCATTGAGAAGACCGGCGGGCGCTGGACCGCGAGGGCGGTGTGATGGATCTGCTGTCCCGGTGGCCCGGCCCGGAGGTCCTCGGCGCCGAGCTGATCCGCCGCTACGAGGAGCCGCACCGCCGCTACCACGACGCCGGGCACCTCGCCGACGTCCTCGACCGGATCGACGAGCTGGCCGGCGAGGCCGACGACGTGGCCGCGGTGCGCCTGGCGGCGTGGTTCCACGACGCGGTGTACCAGCCGCTGCGCACCGACAACGAGGAGCGCAGCGCCGTCCTCGCCGAGCGGATGCTCGCCGACACCGACCTGCCGCCCGAGACGGTCGCGGAGGTCGCCCGGCTGGTCCGGATGACCGCGGCGCACGACCCGGCCCCGGGGGACCGCGACGCCGCCGTCCTGAACGACGCCGACCTGGCGATCCTCGCCGCCGACCCGGAGCGCTACGCCGCGTACGCCGCCGCCGTCCGCGAGGAGTACGCCGCGGTCCCGGACGAGGCGTTCCGGCACGGCCGCGCCGACGTGCTGCGGGCCCTGCTCGACGCCCCGGCCCTGTTCCGCACGGCCCCGGGTCGCGAGCGATGGGAGACCGCCGCCCGCCACAACCTCGAAACCGAACTCATGCTCCTGCGCCACCCTTGAACGTCGACGAACCGGCCGGCACGTGACACCCGGCATCGGCCGTCGTCGACAAACCGGATACCAATGCACGTCTTGTGTTCTCAGCGTCGTCTAAAGGGCGGTTCCAACCCTTCCAACTCGCCGTCTTATAGCGTTCGCAGGCACAGAACTGGGATGCTGGCATGGAGCTAGGCGCAACCGGTGCGGGAGGGAGTGGACCATGGCGTACTCGACTCGTATGGCTGCTGCTCTCTCCGGGGCGACCGTCGGGCAACTGCGTACATGGCGGCAGGACCGCGGCAACGGGCCCATCCTGCGTCCCGAGCTGGCAGCGAAGCCGGCCCTGTACTCATTCCGTGATGTGCTGGCGCTGCGTGCGTTCGCGCATCTGCGTCAGGACGTGTCACTCCAAAAGATCCGCAAGGCTCTGGCCAATCTGAAAAAGATCGGTGAGGTCGACCACCTGTCCGGCTACTCCCTGGTCGCCGACGACGACTCGATCGTCCTCGTGGGCGACGACGACCACGCCACCGATCTCGTCAAGCGTCCCGGACAGCGAGTGATCGCCACTATGGCCGACATCCTCCAGGAATTCGCTCCCCGGGCCGGTGTGGTGGTCCCGCACCTTCTGCATCCCAAGCAGCACGTCAGCGTCGACCCCGAGACCCAGGGCGGACAGCCGGTCATCACCGGTACCCGGGTCCCTTTCGACGCTGTCGCTGAGCTCATGGAGGACGGCATCCCTCCGGAGAAGATCGCCGACTACTACCCCGGCGTCACCGCGGATGCCGCTCGTGACGCCGCCTCCTTCGCGCTCTACGTTGACAGCTACGGCACCGGAACGCGCTCTGCGTGATGCGGATACTCGTCGACGAGAACGTCCCTGTACAGATGCTGGAAACGCTCAGGTGGTTACTGCCCGAGCACACTGTTCGGCACGTCAGTGAGATCAAGTGGGCGGGCAAGAAGGATCTTGCGCTCCTTCCTGATGCGGCGAGGAAGGGCTTCGACGCCTTCCTTACCAGGGACGCGCGTCAACTGGAGGATCCGTCAGAGACGGATGCCATCAAGAAGTCCGGGATGCACCACATCCGGTTCGGTCAAGGACAGAGAGGCATGGCAGGGCTGGGCCTGTCGATGGGCGCGGTGATCGCCGCCATGCCGCTGATAGTCGGTGAACTCGACGAGACGGACAACCAGCGACTGGTCCACATCAAGGGCCTTAATCCGGGGAGCAAGCACCGATACGACCTGGTCAACCCCTCCGAGTCCCCGCCGCGGTACTGGCCCCGATGAGCGGCACGCCGTCGCGGGGCGCGCAGTCGGTCGGCGCACGGGTGCGGCTCCTCGGTCGGGCCTAAGCGCCGGCTCTGCCGTTGACCCCGGAGCGGGGCGCGGTGTGGGTGCGGCGGCCGGGGGGTCGGAGTGCCCATGACAGGACGATCAGCACGGTGAAGACGGTGAGCGGTGCCAGTTCGCCGAGGTCATGGCCGGTGGTCAGGTGGGACACGGCGGCCCCGGTATAGACGAAGAAGGCGCCGGCGTACGCCCATTCCTTGAGCAGGGCCCGGCGCGGGATGAGCAGGACGACCGCGTTCGGGCGGCCCGCACCTGCCTGCGGCTCAGGCCGTAGTGCGTGATCTCCCGGCTACGCCCGGCCTCCGACCCCACGGGAGCGCACGGTTCAGACCGCCTGGTCGGAACGGGATCGCTTGCGGCGGCGCAGGCCCGCGGCGGTGAGGCGGGCGACCAGTTCCTGGGAGCCGACGGGCGTCGCGCCGTGGGCGATCGCCGCGTCGTAGAACTCCTCCGGCACGTCGTAGTGGTCGCGGTCGAACGCCCGCCGCGGCGCGCCCAGCGATTCGGCGAACGCGTGCAGCTCCTCGTACGAGGCGTCACTGACCAGATGCGACCAGAGCCGACCACGGGCGGGCCACAGGGGGCGATCGATGAGGATGGTCACCGGACTAGAGTGCCAGAGGACCATTTCCCGGTGAGAAGGCTGCTCATGGACGTACGCGACTACATCGATGCCAACGCGAGCGGGTTCTTCGACGCGCTGAAGGAGTGGCTGACGATCCCGTCGATCTCCGGCGATCCGGAGCGGCGCGACGACGTACGGCGCTCCGCCGAATGGCTCGCCGCGCACCTGCGCGACACCGGGTTCCCGACCGTGGAGATCTGGGAGACCGACGGCCTCCCCGCGGTGTTCGCCGAGTGGCCGGCCGAGGACCCGGCCGCGCCGAAGGTGGTCGTGTACGGGCACCATGACGTCCAGCCGGTCGAGCCGCTCGAGGAGTGGGAGACGGCGCCGTTCGTCCCGTTCGAGAAGGGCGAGCGGCTCATCGGCCGCGGCGCGTCCGACGACAAGGGCCAGGTGTTCTTCCACACCCTCGGGCTGAAGGCGAACCTCGCGGCGAGCGGCCGCACCGCCCCGCCGGTCACGGTCAAGATGCTGATCGAGGGCGAGGAGGAGTCCGGCTCGCCGCACTTCGCCGACCTGCTGCGCGCCAACAAAGACCGCCTGGCCTGCGACGCGATCGTCATCAGCGACACGACGATGTGGGCCGCCGACGTGCCGTCGATGTGCACCGGCATGCGGGGCCTCACCGAGGCGGAGGTCTCGCTGTACGGCCCGGCGCTCGACCTGCACTCCGGCTCGTTCGGCGGCGCGGTGCCCAACCCGTTGCACGCCATGTCCGCGCTGCTCGCCGGTCTGCACGACGAGCGGGGCCGCGTCACCCTCGACGGCTTCTACGACGGGATCGTCGAGCTGACCGAGGAGGAGCGGGCGCTGTTCGCCAAGCTGCCGTTCGACGAGGGGAAGTGGCTCGAGACGGCGGGCGAGAGCGGCGCCGCGTACGGCGAG
Source organism: Actinoallomurus liliacearum (assembly GCF_039542035.1). Taxonomy (NCBI): domain Bacteria; kingdom Bacillati; phylum Actinomycetota; class Actinomycetes; order Streptosporangiales; family Thermomonosporaceae; genus Actinoallomurus; species Actinoallomurus liliacearum. The sequence continues at coordinate 79,530 of NZ_BAABHJ010000008.1, read as the reverse complement.
GAGGGCTTCACCACCCTGGAGCGGGTGTGGGCCCGTCCGACCGCGGAGATCAATGGGATGTGGGGCGGCCACACCGGTCCCGGCGGCAAGACCATCGTGCCGCGCGAGGCGCACGCGAAGCTGTCGTTCCGGCTCGTCGCCGGGCAGGACCCGGTCCAGGTGCAGGAGGCGTTCCGCTCGTACGTCGCCGCGCACACGCCGCCGGGCGTCCGCGCGGAGGTCCGCATCCCCGGCCCCGGCGTCCGGCCGTGCTTCTCGCCGATCGACTCGCCGGGCGTGCTGGCGGCCAAGCGGGCGATGGAGAAGGCGTTCGGCACCGAGATCCTGTTCACTCGGGAGGGCGGCAGCGGCCCGGAGGCGGACCTCGCCGACATCCTGGCGGCGCCGCTCGTGTTCGTGGCGGTCGGACTGGACGAGGACCAGATCCACGCGCCGAACGAGAAGGTCGAGATGCCGCTGCTGCTCAAGGGCGCGGAGGCGGCCGCGTACCTCTGGGACGAGTTCGCCGCCGGTCTGTAGAGAGGGCTTGTTTTGACGGAGACCTACGAGGCGCTGGACTGGCTGGCGCTCTCCCGCGGCACGCTCGACCGGATGGGGGAGCGCCGTCGCGACGAGGCATGGCTGGCCGCGGCCTGGGACGACCCGCGCACCCGTGTCCTGGTGGTGGAGCAGGGCAAGGCGCTGGTGCGGCCCGGCCCCGCCCTCGTCCTGCTGGGCCGCGAGGAGACTCCCGAGGGCGAGCGCTACCTGCTCGGCGCGGATGAGGACGGCGTCGCCTACTTCGCGGTGTCGGCTCCGCTGCCCGCCGTCGAGGGCACGGAGCCGGCCGACCTGCGAAAGGTGGGCGCCGCGCTGAGCGACCGGGACGCCGGGCTGCTCACCCAGGCCGTCGGCCTGCAGAACTGGCACGGGACGCACACCCACTGCCCGCGCTGCGGGGCCCTGACGACCCTCGCGTCCGCGGGCCACACCCGGATCTGCACGGTGGACGGTTCGGAGCACTTCCCGCGTACGGACCCGGCCGTGATCATGCTGGTGCAGGACGGCGAGCGGATCCTGCTGGCCAGTGGGTTCCGGTGGCCGGAGAACCGCGTGTCGATCCTCGCCGGTTTCGTCGAGCCGGGGGAGTCCCTGGAGCAGGCGGTCGCCCGTGAGGTGTGGGAGGAGGTCGGCGTCACGGTGCGCGACTGCCATTACCTCGGCAGCCAGCCCTGGCCGCTGCCGCGCAGCCTCATGCTCGGCTTCTTCGCGACGGCCGACCCCGGGCAGGAGCCCCGCGTGGACGGTGAGGAGATCCGCGGCGCCCGCTGGTACACCCGCGAGGAGCTGAAGGCCGCCACAGAGGCGGAGGAGATCTTCCTCCCGGGCCGGGTCTCGATCGCCCGTCAGCTCATCGAACGCTGGTACGGCGGCAGCCTCCCCGGCGACTGGTGACGCCCGCCGCCCCCGGCGTCGGTGCCGCGTGTGCGTCGGCAGATGATTCGCCGCTTTCCACGTAGGACCTTCTTGTGACGAGCCCCTTGTTCACGCTCACCGAGCGGGTGGCGCCCTGGGTCATATTCGCCCCGCGGGACGACCGGTTCCTGACTGATCAACTGGCCGTCCTGCGGGAGCGGGACGGGCTTGTCGTCCATCTGCCCGCGCGGGAATTGATGGAGCCGGAAAGGCTGTTCCGAGCGTTCGCGCACAGGCTCGGCTTCCCGAGTTACCACGGCCACAACTGGGACGCCCTCGTCGACTGCCTGGCCGATCTCCACGGCCCATCACATGGGCGTACCGCCGTCGCGGTGATGGTCGACGACGCCGACGTGCTGCTGGACGCGAGTCATCTGCCCACGCTGGTATCCGTTCTAGGGCAGGCGGCGGAGCGCGCCAACCTGCAATTGGGCGCGGACGGCGAACCCACCGGAATTTCCCCGATCGCCCAGCATTTCGTCTTCTCTCTCACCTCGACGCGGGCTCGTGACTTCCTGGACGGACTCGAGGGCCCCGAGCAAGAGGTGGAAGTAGCGGATCCTTATCTGCTGTTCACCTTGGACATGTGGTAGCCGAACGGCATGGATGCCGTCCCACACCCGCCCGGTGGTCGGAGTGCCACGGCACTCCGACCACCGGGCCGGCTCTCAGGTCAGGCTGCGCATCTCGTCCATGGAGAAGCAGCGCAGCGTCTCGGAAACGACGTAGCCCCGGCCGGCGATGAACACGGCGAACCTGGCGGCGACCTCCTCGTCGGGTGTTTCGATGAGCCCGACCTGGTCGTACTCCCCCATCGTGAGGTAGAAGCCCAGGACCCTGCCGCCCATCTCCTCGAGGTGCTTGGTGACCTCGGTGACCCGGTCCGGCAGCGTCGCCGCCTCCCGCCGCCCGAGGTCCGTCCACTTCGAAAGCAACATGTACGTGGCCATGACGATCCCCCGATCGATGCCCTCTTAGGGTCACATTCCCGCAGCTCACGCCATCAATTCAGCGTCCGGCCCCCCTCCGGGGCCGTCTTTTCGGCGATCCGGAGAAGCCCGTTTGACCCCTTGACGCGGCCACCCATGTGGGCGTAAACAAATGGAAACGCAGACGAAACGGCGGTGAACCAACACGTGATCGTCACGCTGACGCTCAACCCGAGCCTGGACCGCACGATCGAGGTGGACCGCCTCGCCCAGGGCACGGTGATCCGTGCGACCTCCGCGCGGCTCGACCCGGGCGGCAAGGGGGTGAACGTCTCCCGCGCGCTGCTGGCCAACGACGTGCCGACGGCCGCGGTGGTGACGGTCGGCGGGGCGGACGGCGACCAGCTCGTCCACCTGTTGGAGGCCGACGGGATACGCCTGGGTGCCGTGCGGGTCGCGGGCCGCACTCGCTCCAACATCACGGTCGTCGAACCCGACGGCCTGGTCACGAAGTTCAACGAGCCGGGCGAACCCCTGTCTCGTAAGGAACTCGACGCGGTCGCCGACCGGGTTCTCGCCGAGGTCGAGGGCGCGAGCTGGGTCGTGACCTGCGGCAGCCTGCCGCCGGGCGTGCCGACCGACATCTACGCCCGGTTGTGTGAGTTCTTCACCGCCGCCGGCATCCGGGTCGCCGTGGACACGAGCGGTCCGGCGCTCCCGGCCGCCGTCGAGGCCGGTCCGGACCTCGTGAAACCCAACCGCGAGGAGCTGGCCGAGGCCGTCGGACGTCCGGTCGACAGCGTCGGCGACGTCATCGAGGCGGCGGAGGAACTGCGGGACCGCGGCGCCCGGACCGTGCTCGCGAGCCTCGGCGCGGACGGCGCCGTGCTGGTCGAAGAGGAGGGAGTCACGATCGGCGAGGCGCCGGTCGCCGAGCCGCGGAGCACCGTGGGCGCGGGCGACGCGCTGCTCGCCGGATTCCTGGCGGGCGGAGCACGGGGGGCTCCGGCACTTGCCGAAGGGCTGGCATGGGGGGCCGCCGCGGTCGGCCTGCCCGCCAGCCGGATGCCACGGCCGGAGGACATCCGGCGCGACATCGTCCGCATCCACACGCGACCGGACCTCGGCCGGTCGCTCATCGCCTAGACCACGTCACGCAGATAACTAGGAGGCCCTGATGGCCACTGCGTACACCCCCACCGTCACCGGAAGCGGCGTCAAGGCCCAGATTCAGCGCCTGGGCGGGCACCTGGCCGGCATGGTGATGCCGAACATCGGGGCCTTCATCGCCTGGGGCCTGATCACCGCGCTGTTCATTCCGACCGGCTGGCTGCCCGACAAGCAGTTCGCGGCCCTGGTAGACCCGATCATCACGCTGCTGCTCCCGGTGCTCATCGGCTACACCGGCGGGCGGATGGTGCACGGCCAGCGCGGCGCCGTGGTGGGCGCGGTCGCGACCGTCGGCGTCGTCGTCGGCGCCAAGATCCCGATGTTCCTCGGCGCGATGATCCTCGGCCCGCTCGCGGCGTACGTCCTGAAGAAGGTCGACGAGTTCACCGCCGAGCGGACCAGGGCCGGCTTCGAGATGCTGGTGGACAACTTCACCGCCGGGATCGTCGGCGGCGCCGCGGCCCTGTTCGGGGTCTGGGGCGTCGCCCCCGTGGTGCGCAACGTCACCACCGTGGCCGGCCACGGTGTGGAGTGGCTGATCCACCACCACCTGCTGCCCTTGGCGTCCGTGCTGATCGAGCCCGCGAAGGTGCTGTTCCTCAACAACGCCGTCAACCACGGCGTGCTCGGCCCGCTCGGAGTCGCGGAGGCGACCGAACACGGCAAGTCGATCCTGTTCATGCTGGAGTCCAACCCCGGACCCGGCCTGGGCGTGCTCGTCGCCTACCTGCTGTTCGGCCCGAAGACGCTGCGGCCCAGCGTGCCCGCCGCGATCATCATCCAGTTCCTCGGCGGGATCCACGAGATCTACTTCCCGTACATCCTGATGAAGCCGCGGATGATCCTCGCCTCGATCGCCGGCGGCGCCGCGGGCATCGGGACGTTCATGGTCACCGGCGCGGGCCTCGTCGCCACGCCGTCGCCGGGCAGCATCTTCGCGTACGCGGCCGAGACCCCGAAGGGCGCCGGCTCCTGGTTCGGCGTCTTCGGGGGCGTGCTGGTCGCCGCGGGAGTGTCGTTCGCCGTCGGCTCGGCGCTCCTGGGCTTCGGCCGCTTCGCCGAGGCGGAGGCCGAGGCCGAAGCGGAAGCCGAGGCCGGATCCGGGGCCGCGGCCGCGGCCACGGAAGACGTGCCGCAGGAGACGGCGCGGCCCACCACCCACCCCGAACCCCAGGGAGCATGACCGAGATGAACGGCAAGGACGTCAAGAAGCTGGTCGTGGCCTGCGACGCGGGCATGGGCAGCAGCGTCATGCTCGCGAGCCAGCTCCGCCGCGAGCTGAAGAAGCACTCGGTCGAGGTGGAGCACACCCCGGTCAACTCCATCCCCGCCGACGCCGACGTCGTGGTCTGTCACGCCGGCCTCGGCGCGCGGGCGAAGGCCGGCGCCCCGGACAAGCCGATCGTCACGTTCCAGGTGTTCATCGGCGACCCCGCGGTGACCCGCCTGGTAAAGGCGATCAAGGACGGGAGCGAGATCAGTGCCTGACCTGCTCGACCGCGCGGCCGTACGCCTCGACGCGGTGGCGGCCGACCGCGACGACGCGATCCGCCAGTGCGGGCGGACGCTGCTCGACGTGGGCGCCGTCGACGCCACGTACGTCGAGGCCATGGTCGAACGCGAGCGTTCGATCTCGACGTACGTCGGCGAGGGCGTGGCCATCCCGCACGGCACGCTCGCCGGCAAGGACGCCGTACGCCACGACGCGCTGTGCGTCCTGCGCTTCCCCGGCGGGGTCGACTGGGACGGCAACCACGTCGTCCTGTGCGTCGGCATCGCCGCGAAGGGCGACGGGCACGTCCGGCTGCTGTCCGAGCTCGCCCAGATCCTGCTCGACCCGGACAAGGCACGAGCCCTCCGGGAGACCACCGATGTCGATGAGGTGCTCCGGCTGCTGCAGCCGGACGCAGAGGAGGTTACGCAGTGAAGGTCGCCCGTTTCCACGCGCCCGGGGACATCCGCCTGGAAGAGGCGCCCGAGCCGACGCCGGGCCCTGGAGATGTCAAGATCCGGGTGCGCAACTGCTCGACCTGCGGCACCGACGTCAAGATCTACAAGCACGGCCACCACCACATCCGGCCGCCCCGCGTCATGGGGCACGAGATCGCCGGTGAGGTCGTCGAGGTCGGCGACGGCGTGACCGACTGGGCGCCGGGCGACCGGGTGCAGGTGATCGCCGCGATCCCGTGCGGGCAGTGCGAGGAGTGCCGCCGGGGTCGCCGCACCGTGTGCCCGAACCAGGAGTCGATGGGCTACCACTACGACGGCGGGTTCGCCGAGTACACGATCGTGCCCGCCAAGGTGCTCGCCGTCGACGGCCTGAACCGCATCCCCGACGGCGTCGGCTTCGCCGAGGCGTCGGTCGCCGAGCCGCTCGCCTGCGTGCTCAACGGCCAGGAGCTCGCCCGCGTCGGCGAGGGCGACGACGTGGTCGTCATCGGCGCGGGGCCGATCGGCTGCCTGCACGTACGGCTGGCCCGGTCCCGTGGGGCCGCGCGGGTCTTCCTGGTCGATCTCAACGCCGAACGGCTGGCCATGTCGGCCGAGCGCGTGCACCCCGACGCCGCGCTCACCGGCACGGACGTCGTGGACCAGGTGCTGAAGCTGACGAACGGCCGGGGCGCCGACGTCATCATCACCGCCGCCGCGTCCGGCGCCGCGCAGGAGGCGGCGCTGCAGATGGCCGCGCGCCAGGGGCGGATCAGCTTCTTCGGCGGGCTGCCCAAGGACAACCCGGTCATCTCCTGCGACTCGAACCTCGTGCACTACCGGGAGCTGACGATCGTGGGCGCCAACGGGTCCAGCCCGGCCCACAACGCCCGCGCCCTGGATCTCATCGCCTCGGGCGCGGTGCCCGTCGCCGATCTGATCACCCATCACCTGCCGCTGGCCGACGTCCTCGAAGGCATCGACATCGTGTCCCGCGGCATCGCGATCAAGGTCACCATCGAGCCCTGACGAGGGAGTGGACATGCCGACACGTACCGTGGCCGTCGCCGCACGCTCCGGCCTGCACGCGAGGCCCGCGGCCCTGTTCGTCAAGGCCGCCGCCGACCAGGAGGTGCCCGTGCGCATCCGCGTCGGGGACGGCCGGGCCGTGCCCGCCGCGAGCATGCTCGCGGTGCTGTCCCTCGGCGCCGGGCACGGCACCGAGGTCACCCTCGAGGCCGACGGGCCGGGAGCCGAGGCCGCCCTCGACGCCCTGGCCGCCCTGCTCGCCCGCGACCTGGACGCCGAGGAAGCGGCCGATGCCTGACCTCGACGCCCCGCCGCGCACCCTCAGCGGCATCGGGGTCGGTCCCGGCCTGGCCGCCGGGCCGGCGGCGCGGATGGCACCCCCGCCCGCGCTGCCGGAACCGCGCCCCGTCGCCGATCCGGAGCGTGAGCTCGCCGAGGCCGTACGGGCCCTGGAGGCCACCGAGGCCGACCTGCAGGCCCGCGCCGACGCGGCTCACGGTGAGGCGCGGGACATCCTGTCCGCCCAGGCGATGATCGCCGCCGACCCCACGCTGCGCGAGGGGGTCGCGGAGCGGATACGGAGCGGGGAGGACGCCGCGCACGCCCTGCGGTCCACGTTCGACCGGCATCGCGAGCTGCTCGCCGCCCTCGGCGGGTACCTCGGCGAACGCGCGGCCGACCTGGACGACATCGCGAACCGGGCGATCGCCGCGGCGCTCGGCCGGCCGATGCCGGGCTTGCCGTCCCCGGGGCATCCGTTCGTCCTGGTCGCCGACGACCTGGCGCCCGCCGACACGGTCGGCCTCGACACGGGCACCGTCCTCGCCCTGGTCACTGAGCGCGGCGGACCGACCAGCCACACCGCGATCCTCGCGCGTGCGCTGGGCCTGCCCGCCGTGGTGGGCTGCGCCGGGATCCTCGACGTCCCGGACGGCACGGAGGTGGCCGTGGACGGCACGAGCGGTCAGGTCCGCGCGGGCGTCGGCGCGGACGAGGCCGCCGACGTGCGCGCGCGGGCGGCCGAGGACCGCACCCGGCTCGCCGCCGGGCGCGGTCCCGGACGGACCGCGGACGGCCACCCCGTCGACCTCATGGTCAACATCGGGTCCGCGGCAGACCTGCGGGGAGTGGACCTCGACGGGGTCGCCGGAGTGGGACTGTTCCGCACCGAGTTCCTCTTCCTGGACCGCAAGGACGCGCCCGGCCTGGACGAGCAGGTCGTCGCGTACGCCGAGGCGTTCGGCCACTTCCCCGAGGGCACCGTCGTCGTACGGACGCTCGACGCCGGCGCCGACAAGCCGCTGCCGTTCCTCGGCCTCCCGGAGGAGCCGAACCCGGCGCTCGGCGTGCGCGGCCTGCGGGTCGCCCGGGACCAACCCGAGATCCTCGACACCCAGCTCGAGGCCATCGCGCGGGCCGCCGAGCGGACGACCGCGGACGTATGGGTCATGGCGCCCATGGTCTCGACGCCCGTGGAGGCGGCCGAGTTCGTCGAGCGGGCCCGTGCGTACGGCCTGCGCACGGCGGGCGTGATGGTCGAGGTGCCGGCCGCGGCGCTGCGGGCGGAGCGCCTCCTCCAGGTCGCCGACTTCCTCAGCATCGGGACGAACGACCTCAGCCAGTACACCCTCGCCGCCGACCGGCAGTCGGGCGCCATGGCCGACCTGCTCGACCCGTGGCAACCCGCGCTGCTGCGGCTCATCGCGGCCTGCGCGGACGCGGGCCGGCGCAGCGGCAGACCCGTCGGGGTGTGCGGCGAGGCCGCCGCCGATCCGGCCCTGGCGCCGGTTCTGGTGGGCCTGGGCGTGACGAAGCTGTCGATGAGCGCGCGCAGCGTGCCCGCCGTGCGCGCCCGCCTCGCCGCGTACGAGCACGCCCGGTGCGAGGAACTGGCCCGTCGCGTGCTCGACGCCGACGACGCCGCCGCGGCCAGGGCCGCCGTGCTGTCCTCCTGATCCGACCGGAAGAATGCCCCCGCCGCTGGCGGGGGCATTCTTTTTGTGTCCGGTCGACATTTATTAGGGCGGCTTAAATTTCCGGTTCGGAAGTGCGTCCCTCAAATAGCGTTATGCGCATCTTAAGGTGCAGCTAAAGCGATCTCCTCGCGCGCTGGTTATAAAGGATGTGTCAGCGAAAATCATCGAGGAGGAATTCGATGAACCGAGTGCGCGCAGGAATGGCCGCGATCGCGGGAGCCGCGATGGTCGGGGCCGGACTGCTGCTCCCCGCCGGGCCGGCGAGCGCGAAGGTGGTCACGGTGACGGGGGATCTGCTCGACACCTGCCCCAACTCCGGCGTGACCGTTCCCTACACGGCCGACCGGTGCGTCTTCGTCCCCGAGAGCCAGGAGTCGTTCCAGTCGGACTTCCACGTCCCGACGAACGACGAGTACGCCTGGAACTGCACCACCGCCGCGCAGGACCACCAGTACCAGATCACCGACACCGTCGAGGAGTCCAACAGCTTCGGGATCAGCGGCGGCCCCAAGCTCACGCTGATCAAAGACGTCCTCGAGGTCGGGGTCGAGGCCAGCTACGGCCACGTCTGGAACAAGGGCCAGTGGATCTGGAACGGCGACACCCACCACATCCAGCCCGGCAACGTCGGCTGGCTGGAGCTCTCCACCGAGATGCTGAAGGTCAACGGCCACTGGCAGATCAACTACGGCGACCGGGTGAAGACCTCTGACAACGGCGAGGCCCACTATGAGTGGTACGTCGGCGGCTCGGTCACCGACGACAAGGACGCGGGCAGCCACAACGTGGCGTTCCGCGAGCGCCCCATGACCGACGAGGAGAAGAGTCGCGTCTGCGGCAACAACGGCCAGGGCCCGGGTGAGGGCGGTCCGCAGCTCAAGGCCCTCGCGCAGCTGGTGGTCACGCAGGACGCGGCGGGCAACGTGCCCCGGTGACCCGTGAGGAGCCGGGCGGCCGGAGACGGCCGCCCGGCCCCGCTCGTGATTGGAGAGGGAAATGGGCAGCCGAACGGCCGGAAAGTCGCGATTGGTCGCGGTGTTCGTCATCGCCGCCGCGAACGTCGCCACGCTCACCGCCGCCGCCGTCGCTTTGCCGACGACCGCGGCGCACGGGAACAAGGCGTGTGAGATCTCGCGGACCGTCCCCGATTATTCGTCGGCCATAAACCTGCGAGAGGGCCGGTAGTACAGTCTCGATATGGCGAAGATCTTAGTGGTGGAAGACGACGCGGACGTCCGTACCGCGCTCGTACACGATCTGACAGAACGCCGTCACTCGGTGCGCAGCGTCGGGGCCGCGTGGGAGGCGCTGCGGGACATCTCCGACCGGCCCCCCGATGCCGTTCTCCTGGACCTCGGACTGCCCGATCTCGACGGTTTCGAATTGCTCAAGATGCTGCGGGCGGTATCCGAGGTCCCGGTCATCGTGGTGACGGCCCGGGACGACGACCAGGAGGTCGTGCGCCTGCTCAACGCCGGGGCGGACGACTACGTGGTCAAACCGTTCACCATCGACCAGCTCCAGGCGCGTCTCGGCGCCGTGCTGCGGCGCGCTCGGGGCGGTGGCGACTCCACGGTCATCGAGGTCGGCGGGCTGCGCATCGACATGGTGCGCCGCGAGGTCCGGCTCGACGCGCGGACCGTCGAGCTGACCCGGCGGGAGTTCGACCTGCTGGCCTTCCTCGCCTCCCGCGCCGGGGAGGTCGTCCCGCGCGCCGCCCTGCGATCCGAGGTCTGGCAGCAGCCGTACGGCGACGACCAGACCATCGACGTGCACCTGTCCTGGCTGCGGCGGAAGCTGGGCGAGACCGCGGCCGCGCCGCGGTACCTCCACACGGTCCGGGGGGTCGGTTTCAAACTCATGGACCCGACGTGAGGCGATCCCTCGCGCTCGTCGCGCTGGCGGTGACCTCGATGGTCGCGCTGGCCTTCCTGATCCCGTCCGCCCTGGTCGTACGGGACGCGGCCGCCGACCGCGCGGTCATCCGCGCCCAGCACCGCGTCGGCGCGGTGATCCCGGCCGTGGCGGCCTCCGGCGATCCGGCGGCGGTGGACCGGGCGATCGCGAGCGCGTCCGTCGGGGGCCGGGACCGCGTCGGGGTGACGATGCCCGGGGGAGCCCGGATCGGGGATCCGTCGGCGGTGGCCCCGGCGGTCATCGCGCGCGTCCGTGACGGCGGGCGGGCGCTGGAGACCAGCACCGGGGGCGGACCGGTCGTCCTGCAGCCGGTACCCGCCGGCGACGCGGGCATGGCCGTGGTCGAGGTGGACGCCGACGCCGGCCTGCTGCCGCCGGGGGTCGTACCGGCCTGGCTCGTCATGTTCCTGGTCGCGGTGTTCCTGGTGGCGTGTTCGATCCTCGCGGCCGATCGGCTGGGCCGGAGGGTGGTCGGCTCCGCGCGGCGGCTCGCGCGCGCCGCGGCGCGGCTCGGCTCCGGCGACCTGACCGTCCGTCTCGTTCCCGAAGGACCACCCGAGCTGGTGGAGGCGGCGTACGCCTTCAACGCCATGGCGGATCAGATCGCCCAGCGGCTCACCGCCGAACGCCAGTTCGCGGCCGACCTGTCGCACCGGCTGCGCACGCCGCTGACCGCGCTCCGGCTCCACATCGACCGGCTCGGGCAGGGGCCGGAGATGCGCAAGGCGCGCCTGGCGATGACCCGTATGGAGCAGGAGATCGACATCGTGATCAAGACCGCGCAGCGCCCCGGCGGGGAGCGCGCCACCACGATGTGCGACGCCACCGAGGTGGTACGCGACCGCGTCGCGTTCTGGTCGGTGCTGGCCGAGGACCAGCGGCGCCGCTGGCGGCTGGACGCCCTCGACCACCCGGCGGCGGTGCCGGTCGGCCGGGGAGAGCTGGCGGCGGCCCTCGACGCCGTACTGGGCAACCTGTTCCACCACACGCCCGAGGGCACGGAGTTCGCGGTGACGATGCGGACCGCTCCCGACCAGGTCGGCGTCCTGGTGTCCGACGCGGGACCGGGGATCGCCGATCCTGGGCTCATGCTGCAACGAGGCCGCTCCGGGGGCGGCTCCACGGGGCTCGGCCTGGACATCGTGCGCCGGCTCGCGGAGTCCACCGGCGGCGAACTGCGCATCGACCGCTCCGCCTTCGGCGGCGCGCGGGTCGGCGTTTGGCTGCGCACGACGGGCGCGCAGCCGAGACGGCACAGGCGGGGCAGAGCGCCCCGGCGCCGCCCGGCGGAACGCACGCCGCCGACCGGGTCGCCGTAGGCGGGCGTTCACCATCCGCCGGGCATCCGCCGCCGGCCGGGTCGTCGTAGACCGGGCTTTCACCGTCCGCCGCGCACCCGCCGTCGGCCGCGCACCCGCCGTCGGCCGAGCCTCCGCCGCCGTGAGCCGCGGGCCCGTACGTTCCGGCCGGTCAGTTCCACGCCGTTTTGAGCACGTCGACGGTGTCGGCGATCGTGCAGCCGGGGGGCACCGCCAGGAAGGCGATGTTGCCGTTGACGTCCTGGCTCCGTCCGTGGATCGTGTCCTGGCAGGTCGCGTCCGCGCGGACCGCGGTGATCTTGAAGAAGCGGCCGATGTCGCGGGTGCCGTCGCCGATCTGCTGGATCGACGAGCTCCAGGCTCCGTTCCGGGTCGGGACCGGCCCGTCGTCGGTGAGATAGAACCGCCCGTCCGGGGCGTAGACGAAGATGCGCAGCACGTCCCCTCGCAGGTCCCCGCTGTGCCCACGGACCAGGAGCCCGGCCCTGCCATTGACCTTGGCCTGATCCGCGGGAGACGTGATCTCGACCGCCGTCGTCGGCGTCGGGGTGGGATCCGGCCGGGGACTCGGCGGTGGAGCGGGGCGGGCCCGCATCGACTCTCGGGGTGGGTCCGGCGTCGAACCGCCCTGGACCGCGACCGGGTCCGTGTTCGTCTCGGACGGCGCCGGGAGCGCCGACGGTACGGAGACGACCGGGGTCGCCTCGTGGCTCTCGCCTCCCGCCGCGTAGATCTCGTGGATGCCGCAGTAGGAGACTAAGACGGCGCCGGTCGTGACGAGAAGCCAGATCGCGGCGTACTTCCGCTTCCCCCCGAGCGGCCGGGCGCGCCGTCTGCGACCGGGGTGGCGAGCGCGGGTCATGGATGCCTCCGCTTCCGCGTCGGCGCTCCTGGAAGTCCGTTTGGATGGCTTTCCAGTTTCTCTTACTTTTGTTTACTCGCTCTTGTGTGGGGTGTCAATGGTGGTGCCGTCCGACGCAAGGCAGTGATTAGTACGCGCCCGGCGGCCGAAAGGTTCGACGCGACGGCACCCGCGTCAGACGCGTACGACCTCGGGACCTTCCGCGGCGAGGTCCGCGGCCAGCCCGGCGTTCAGGCCCGTGTCCGTGATCAGCACGCTGACCTCGGACAGCGCTGCGAACCGCGCGAGATAGTCGTTTCCGACCTTCGTGTGGTCGACGAGGACCACGGTGCGCCGCGCGGCCTTCATCATCGACTCCTTCATCGCCGCCTCGGCCGGGTCGGGGGTGGTCAGCCCGGCCTCCACCGAACAGCCGTTCGTCCCCATGAACGCCACGTCGACGCGCAACCGGTCGAGCGGCCGCATCGCCCAGTCGTCGACCGTGGCGAGGGTGCGCCCGCGCACCCGGCCGCCCAACATGATCACGCTGAGGTTCGACCGCGTGGCGAGGACGGTCGCCAGGGGCGGGGAGTTGACGATGACGGTCAGCTCCCGGTCGCTCGGCAGGACCTGCACGAGACGCCCGGTCGTCGATCCCGCGTCGATGATGATCGATCCGTCGGCCGGCAGCTCGGCGAGGGCGGCCTTGGCGATGCGCTCCTTCTCGGCGGTCAGCACCGCGTCCCGGGCGGCGAGCGCGGGCTCGAAGCCGAGGCGCTCGACGGGGATCGCCCCGCCGTGCACACGGCGCAACGCGCCGGCCCGCTCCAGGACGGTCAGGTCCCGGCGGATCGTCTCCATCGTGACGCCGAAGTCCTCCGCGAGCGTCATGACGTCGACCCGGCCGGCCTCCCGGGTGCGACGGAGGATCTCCTGCTGTCGTTCCTCGGCGTACATGAGGTCGGTGGTACCGCCATCGAGGGAAAGCGTCAAGGCGGCGAGGAGTAGTGGACCCGTGCCGCCGCGCGGCGGCGATCACGTGTCGGCGCCGGGGAGTGTGACGACGAAGGTGGAGCGGCCCGTGACGCGGACGGTGCCCCCCAAGCCGGTGACGAGATCGCGGACGATGGTGAGCCCGAGTCCGGCACCGCCGTCCGCGCGGGTACGGGCGTCGTCGAGGCGGACGAAGCGCTCGAAGATCCGCTCGCGATCCTCGGGCAGGACGCCCGGACCGTCGTCGGTGACGGTCAGCGTGACGCTGCCGTCGACGCGGGCGACGGTCGCCGTCACCTTCGTACGCGCGTGCCGGGCGGCGTTGTCGAGCAGGTTGCGCACGATCCGGGCAAGCCGGGTCTCGCTCTCGCGTACGAGGGCGGGGCGGGTCGTGTGCGCGGTGAACGCGGGCCCGTCCCCGGTGTGGGCGCGTTCGGCCACCTGCTCCTCGACGATGTCGGCGAGGTCCGACGCCGTCGACGCGGCCGGCGCGGGTGAGGCGAGCAAGAGGAGATCCTCGGCCAGGCACTGCAGACGGTCGACGTCGGCCAGCGCCGAGGCGACCGTGATGGGCCAATCCGTTCGCTCCGGGTAGGCCAGCGCGATCTCCAGCGAGTTGCGGAGGCCCGCCAGCGGGGTCCGCAGCTCGTGAGAGGCGTCGGCGACGAAGTGCCGCTGCCGGTGATGGGCGTGTTCGAGCCGGTCGAGGGTCTCGTTGGTGGTCCGGGCCAGGCGGGTGATCTCGTCGTCGATGGCCGGTACGGGGACTCGCTGATCGAGCGCGTGGGCGCTGATGTCGGCCATCTTCGCCCGGATGGCCTCCACCGGCCGCAGGGCCCGGCCGGTGACGAACCAGGCGATCAGGCCGACGAACGGCACGGCGACCGGCAGACCCCAGCCGAGCAGGCGATCGATCGTGGCGACGGCCGTCTTGGCGTCGGCCGGCGAAACGAGCACGTACACCGTCAGGCGCTGTGCCGGCCGGCCGCCGCTGCCGGTCAGGCTCTTGATCTGGCCGGCGGGCAGCACGTCGGTGGTGCCGACGACGAACCGGCCCTTCCCGCGGACCCTGTGGATGCCCCACCCGACCCTCGGCGGGAACCCGGCCAGGGGCCTGTCCAGGTCGGCACTGAAGACGGGACCGGACACCATGGCGCGCCGCCCATCGGTGAGGACGACGGCGAAGGAGAAGTCGGTGCCGCGCGGCCTGGCCCCCGCTTCGAAGGTGGAGGTCATCGAGAAGGCGTCTCGTGTCGCCTTCTCCCGCGCCGCGGTCATCCACTGATCGCGGACGACGTCGCGAACCCCCCAGCCGCCGGCGCCGAAGACGACGGCGGCGGCGAGCGCCGCGCTCAGCGCGGCGCGTGCCCGTACCGACGTGAGCCGCCTAACCATGGGTGCTCACCAGCCGATAGCCGGCGCCGCGCACGGTCTGGATCGTCGCCGGCCCGGACGGGAGCTTGCGGCGCAGGGTGCGGATGTAGACCTCGACGATGTTCACGTCGCCGTCGAACGCCTGGTCCCAGACTTCATCGATGATGTCGATCTTGGCGACCACTTCGTCCGGCCGGCGCGCCAGGCACTCCAGCACCGCGAACTCCTTCGCGGTGAGCCGTATCTCCGCCGCGCCGTGACGGCATCGGCGGGCGGCGAGGTCGAGTCGCAGGTCGCCGGCGGTCAGGACCGATGGGCGGGTCGCGCCGCCCCGGCGCAGCAGCGCGCGGAGCCGGGCGACGAGGACGACGTAGGAGAACGGCTTGCAGATGTAGTCATCGGCGCCGGTGTCGAGCGCCTCCGCCTCGTCGTACTCGCCGTTCTTCGCGGTCAGCATGAGGATCGGCACCGAGCTCCCGCTCCGGCGCAGCCGCTCGCAGACGGCGAAGCCGTTGAGTCCGGGCAGCATGATGTCCAGGACGACCGCGGTGTAGGGCTGGGTGAGCGCGAGGCTCAGCCCCTCCCGGCCGTCATGGGCGACGTCGACCGCATACCCTTCGGCCCGCAGGCCATGGGTCAGCGTGGTCGAAAGTCGTTCGTCGTCTTCCACCAGCAACAACCGCATCAGGCCATTATGGCGACATGGCGGCGGGCATTCCTGAAATCGGCTTCAGGTTGCTTCAGCGGGCATTCAGCGGTTGTCGGCCAGTCTGCCCGCCGTGTCATCCTCTCCACGGCTGCTCGCCGGCCTGCTCTTCGCCGCTTACTCCGCACTTTCGGTGAACCGTCATCGTCAGATGCGGAGCACCGGATATGACCTCGGAATCTTCGAGCAGGCGGTCCGCTCGTACGCCCATCTGCGTCCGCCGATCGCCGATCTGAAAGGGCCCGGTTTCAATCTGCTGGGCGACCATTTCCATCCGGTCATCATCCTCGCCGCGCCGTTCTATCGGATATTTCCGAGCCCGATCACATTGCTGGTCCTCCAGGCGGCGCTGCTCGCGCTGTCGGCGGTGCCGGTGACGCGCCTCGCGATCGAGTTCTGCGGTCACCGCGCGGGTGTCTGCCTCGGCCTGGCGTACGGCCTGTCGTGGGGGATTCAGCAGGCCGTCGTGTTCGACTTTCACGAGGTCGCCTTCGCGGTGCCGCTGCTCGCGCGCAGCGTGGAACTGCTCGCCCGGCGCAGTTGGCGCGCCGCCGCAGGCTGGGCGCTGCCGCTCCTGCTCGTCAAGGAGGACCAGGCGTTCATCGTCGCGGCGATCGGCGCGTACATCTTCTGGCGGGGCCGCCGCGGCCTCGGCGCGCTCGTCGCCGCGGTCGCGGTCGAGGTCGGCGCGCTCGCCGTCGTCATCATCATCCCGGCGTTCAACCCACACCATTCCTATCCGTACGGCAAGACCGCAGGATCAATTTCCTCTTTGCCGGTACCGGTGACCAAGGAGGAGACCGTGCTGGCATTGCTCGCGCCTACTCTGTTCTTCGCCCTGCGCTCGCCGCTGGTGCTGATCGCGGCTCCATCCTTGCTCGCGCGATTCTGGACATCCAGTCCGAACCTGTGGGGAACCCGGTTCCATTACAACGCCGTGCTGATGCCCATAGTGTTCATCGCCTTCGCCGACGGCCTGGCCCGGATGCGCGCGAGCGACCGCGTCGTCCTGCTGCGTGCCGCCCGTGTCGCACCGATCCTGGCCCTCCTCGGCGCGATGTCCGTTCCGCAGCCACTTCGGAGTGTGCTCGATCCCGCCTCCTGGCGGGTACCCGAACAGGTCAGGACCGCTGAAGCGCTGTTGCGGACGATCCCCGACGGAACGGACGTGGCGGCCGCCAACCGCGTCGCGCCGCAGCTCACCGGCCGCTGCCGGGTGTTCCGCTTCCTCAGCGAGCCCACCCCGCGGTTCCGCCCCGAATGGGTCGTGACCACCGGCGCACCGTACGAGCAGTCGATGATCGCGGACCTGCCCTCACTGGGCTACAGGGTCGCGGCCCGGGCCACCGGCATCACCGTCTACCGCCGGACCGTCGCCGTCCGCCTGCCGCCGGGCGGTCTTAGGAGGCCGTTAAGGCGCGCATAAGGATCGGAGGCCGGAGCGGCCGCTATAACGGACCTGTCGCCCTCTTCGCCCGGCTGTCCAGGCGAAACGACTTCATTGACACCTTGTTTTAAGGGGGATAGTGTCCGGCTTGACTGAAAGGAAGCTTTCCTGTCAGCTGCCTTCGGGGGAGGCCGCCGTACCCGCTCCGGACCGAAGGGAAGCACCGTGCTCCACCGCGTCGACCCCGCGCGCCTGCACCGGTCCCTCACCACATCCCTCTGCGCGCTCATCGCCCTCGCCGCCGCCCTCGTGGCCGGCCCCGTCCCCGCCCGGGCCGCCGGGGAGTCCGTGAACGTCTGGCTCACCACCACGGACGACTCCGCCGGCCGCCACGTCACCCGCGGCCTGCAACAGCAGACGCCGATCGCCTTCGGCACCGGCGGCAGCGCCGGCCAGACCATCACCGTCGACGAGAACACCAAGTACCAGCGCTTCACCGGCGCCGGCGCGTCGTTCACCGACACGGCCGCCTGGCTCCTGAACAGCAGCGGCGCGCTCAGCTCCACCACCCGCACCCAGGTCATGCAGAAGCTCTTCGACCCGTCCGCCGGGATCGGGCTGAGCTTCCTGCGCAACCCCATGGGCGCGTCCGACCTCGCTCGATACAGCTACTCGTACGACGACATGCCCGCCGGCCAGACCGACCCGAGTCTCGCGCACTTCTCCATCGCGCACGACCTCGCCGACGTCGTGCCCCTCACCAAACAGGCGAAGCAGCTCAACCCGGCGCTCACGGTCATGGGCACCCCGTGGAGCGCGCCCGCCTGGATGAAGGACAACGGCGACTTCAACAACCCCGGCTGGCTGCAGTCCCAGTACTACGGCGCGTACGCCCAGTACTTCGTGAAGTACCTCCAGGCGTACGAGGCGCAGGGCGCGCACGTCGACCTCGTCACCGCGCAGAACGAGCCCACCTGCTGCAACGGCTACCCGTCGATGAGCTGGAACGGCTCCGGCCTGGACTACTTCACCAAGACGAACCTGCTGCCCGCGCTGCACGCGGCGGGCCTCACCACCAAGGTGCTCGCCCTCGACTGGAACTGGGACACCTACGACGGCTACGGCGCCCCCGTCGTCGACGACGCCACCATCCGGAACGACTCGCTCTTCGGCGGGATCGCCTGGCACGGCTACGGCGGCGACGTGACCGAGCAGACCACCGTGCACGGCAAGTACCCCACTGTGGACGCCTACGACACCGAGCACTCCGGCGGCACGTGGATCGGCGACCAGCAGAAGGAGGACATGCACAACATCGTCGACTACACCCGCAACTGGGGGAAGAGCGTCGTCAAGTGGTCCCTCGCCGTCGACCAGAACATGGGCCCGCACAACGGCGGCTGCGGCACCTGCACCGGCCTCGTCACCGTGCACAACGGCGACTCCCGCAGCGGCCAGGTCGACTACACCATCGAGTACTACGACATGGGCCACCTGACCAAGTTCGTACGGCCCGGCGCCTACCGCATCGCCTCCACCGCGAACACCGCCGTCCCGAACGTCGCCTGGCAGAACCCCGACGGTTCCAAGGCGCTGATCGCCTACAACGACAGCGGCAGCACCCAGTCCGTCAAGGTCGTCTGGGGCGGTCAGTCGTTCGTCTACTCGCTGCCCGCCCACACCACCGCGACCTTCACCTGGAGCGGCACCCAGAGCGGCGGCGGCACCGCCACCGGCCAGATCACCGGGTACGGCGGCAAGTGCGTCGACGTCGCCGGGGCGAGCAGCGCCAACGGCACCGCCGTCCAGCTCTACGACTGCAACGGCACCACCGCGCAGCAGTGGACGGTCGGAACGGACGGCACGGTCCGGGCCCTCGGCAAGTGCATGGACCTCACCTCCGCGGGCACCGCGAACGGCACCCAGGTCCAGCTGTACGACTGCAACGGGACCGGCGCCCAGCAGTGGACCCGGGGAACGGGCTCGTCCCTCGTCAACCCGGCGTCGGGCCGCTGCCTGGACGCCACCGGCCCGAGCTCGGCCAACGGCACCCGGCTGCAGATCTGGGACTGCACCGGCGCCGCCAACCAGCAGTGGACCCTTCCCAGCTGACACCCCTGCCCGCAACTCGAGAGGAGAGCCATGTCCACGTCACCCCGCCGGCGTAGGACCGGCCGGTTGTTCCTGGCGGCCCTGGCGCTCGCCGGACTGAGCGGCGCCGCGACCGTCGTCGCCGGCAACGGCACCCACGCCACGATCCTGCCGGCCGCGGCGGCCGCCACCGCCACCTTCACCGACGACTTCGACGGACCCGCCGGCGCGGCCGTCGACGCGAGCAAGTGGCGCCCGGAGACCGGCGACAACGTCAACAACCACGAGCGCGAGTACTACACCAGCGGCACGCACAACGCCGCGCTCGACGGCCAGGGCCACCTGGTGATCACCGCCCGCAAGGACAACCCCGGCAACTACAACTGCTGGTACGGGACCTGCCAGTACACCTCCGCCCGGCTGTCCACCGCGGCCACCTTCACCCAGGCGTACGGGCACTTCGAGAGCCGGATGAAGATTCCGCGAGGCCAGGGCATGTGGCCCGCCTTCTGGATGCTCGGCAACGACATCGGCAGCGTCGGCTGGCCGAACAGCGGCGAGATCGACATCATGGAGAACGTCGGCTTCGAACCGGGCACCGTGCACGGCACGATCCACGGACCGGGCTACTCCGGCTCCGCCGGCATCGGCGCGGGCTACACCCTGCCGGGCGGAGCGCACTTCTACGACGACTTCCACACCTTCGCGGTGGACTGGTCGCCGAACTCGATCCAGTGGTCCGTCGACGGGAACGTCTACGAGACCCGCACGCCGGCCGACCTGAACGGCAACCGCTGGGTCTTCGACCACCCCTTCTACATCATCGTCAACCTCGCGGTCGGCGGCTACTGGCCCGGCGACCCGGACGGCAGCACGACCTTCCCGCAGCAGCTCGTCGTCGACTACGTGCACGTCACCACCTCCGGCTCGCCCGGCGGGCGTACCGGCCAGATCACCGGCTACGGCGGCAAGTGCGTGGACGTCAACGCCGCCAACAGCGCGAACGGTACGGCGATCCAGCTCTACGACTGCAACGGCACGTCGGCGCAGCAGTGGACGGTCGGGTCGGACGGGACCCTGCGCGCCCTCGGCAAGTGCATGGACGTCACCGCGGCCGGCACGGCCAACGGCACCCAGGTGCAGTTGTACGACTGCAACGGCACGGGCGCGCAGAAGTGGCAGGCCGGCGCGAACGGGTCGCTGGTCAACCCGAACTCCGGGCGCTGCCTCGACGCCACCGGCCCGAGCTCGGCCAACGGCACGCGCCTGCAGATCTGGGACTGCGCCGGCAGCGCCAACCAGAAGTGGACGCTGCCGAGCTGACCCCCGGTCTCCCGCGCCGGTGCCCGCGACTGCGCGCCGGGCACCGGCACGGGGCGTGCCATCGTCCCTAGACGAGTCTGGTCCCGCGGCGAGCCGCGGGACCAGGTGGGTTCGACGAAGGGACCCGGCCGAACCCGGCAGGGCTCCTCAGGTGAGCCGTTCCGGTGAACCTCCGCTCAGTGCGGGGTCACCGTTCCGGCGTTGGTGCGCAGTCGTGCGTTGTCCTCCGGCACACCATGCGTGGTGATGTCGCCGCTTTCGAGGCTGACACGGATCTTGAAGTCGGAGGGGATCCTGAAGGTGACCGTCAGGTGACCCTTGTCCGTGGCCGGAGCCGGGGTCGGGTCGCCGATGGTGACTCGACCACCGCCGAGGCGAACCGGTCCGTTGATGACCGGGGCGGCGATGCTGCTTCGGTCGGCCTGGACGATGAGGTTCCCTCCCACGTGAACGCCTCCCGAGAGCCCCCTGGAGCGGGTCACCACCGGGAACAGCGCCAGTTCGAGTTCGTCGACCACGGGCACCAGTTCGGCCTTGGCGGCCTCGGTCTCGAAGACGTCGCCGGTGGCCTCGATGTGGGCGTCGAGCTTGGTGCGGCCCTCTTCGGCGTGGACGATCACGTCGATGTTCCTGCCCAGGACCATGAACAGGCCGATGCCGTCGAGGTCTGAGCTGAGGTGACGCTCCATGGTGCACTCCTTGATTTGGTTCCGGTGTCTGCTCGTGCCGCATACGGCACGAACAAGACCGTCCAGACCGCTCGCCTGTTCGCCTCCTGCTTTTCTGGCGGGGCTTGTGGATCAGGGGTGCTCGGCGCCGACATGGGGCGTGCCGTCCGCCCGGGGCGGGTATGGGGGATCTCCGGGGGGGACGACAGACGTGAAGGCGGCGCGCGCATATCCGATCACCGCGCACACGACGGATGTGCGGATCGAGCAGGTGGAGGTCCCGGTCCCCGTTCCCGGCGAGGTGCTCGTCCAGATCACGGCGGCGGGCGTGACGCCGCTGGACCACTCCCTGGCGACGAGCGGGCCGTCCCGGGTGGGGCTGCTCCCGCTCACGCTGGGCGGTGAGGGCGCCGGCGTGGTCGTCGCCGACCCCGCCGCGCACTGGCGGGTCGGCACGCGGGTCATGTTCTTCGCCGGCCCCGGCGGCGTCACCGCGGACGGCGCGATGGCCGAGTTCGCCGTCGTACCCGCCCGGAACCTCGCCGAGATCCCGGTCAGCGTCTCCGACGAGGTCGCGGCCGCCGTCCCCATCGCCTATCTCACCGGGCTGCTCGCCCTGCGCATGGGCGCCTTCCGGCCGGGTCGGTGCGTGTTCGCGCCGGGCATCGGGGGCAGTGTGGGCAACGCCACCGTCCAGTTGGCGCGCGCCCTCGGCGCGGCCGCCGTCGCGGGCGGGGTCGGGACCACGGCCAAGGCGGAGGCCATCCGGGCCGCCCCCTGGGCGCGGGGCATCGAGGTCGTCGACTTCGAACGCGACCGGCTGCCGGACGCGCTCGGCGACGGCTTCCCGGCCGGCATCGACCTGGCCGTCGACGGCGTCGGCGGACCGGTGACCGCGCAGATCGTGGCCGCCATGGCGGTGGCCGGGCGCCTCGTCCTGGTCGGCTGCTCGGCGGGCCACAGCACCCGGCTTCCGCTGCACGAGGTCATCGAACGCCGGACCACTCTGCACGGCTTCTCCCTGCACGCCGCGTCGACCGCCGAGTCGACGGCGGCCTGGGCCCAGATCACCGGCCTGCTGACGGCGGGACGGATCAGCCCGGTCATCGACTCGATCTACCCGCTGGAGGCGGTGGGCGAGGCGCTGCGCCACCTGGTCGAGGACCGCCCGATCGGAAAGGTCGTCATCACCGGCCTGTCCTCCACCCGCTGACCGGCCGACGCGCCGAGCGATCGGCGCGATCACCGATCGGGCCGACCACTCCGGCGCCGGAGGCTCGGTCAACGTGTCGGCGACACGGGACGGAAGCCTCAGATCTCCGCCGGATCCCGGCGTTCTCCGAGCGTTCCGCCTGAGGCGTCGAGCGAGGTCTCGGTCGCCGCGATCGTCCGCCGGAGCAGCTCCCGCGCGGTGGCGATCTGCGCGGACCGCCGGTCGAGGGCGTCCAGTTGGGCCCGGAGCGCGTCGAGCACACCGGGGCATGGGGCGACGGTGCTCTCGGCGCTCGTGCAGGGGAGGACCTGCCGGATGACGCGGGTCGGCAGCCCCGCCGCCAGGAGCGCCCGCACCCGCGCGACCGTCTCCACGGCGCCGTCGTCGTACACCCGGTACCCGTTCGGCTCGCGCTCCGGGCGCAGCAGCCCGACCCGCTCGTAGTAGCGGAGCAGGCGTTCGCTGGTCTCCGTCCGGGCGGCCAGCTCCCCGATGAGCACGCCGTGGGCCCTCCCGTCTTGACCTTCCAACTGTGTCAGGGGGCAACAGTGGGCCCGCCGGCCGCATTCCGGCGGCCGCCGACACGAGGAGCCCACAGTGATCATCGATGCGCACGGCCACGTCCACGACCCGGTCGCGGACCACCTTCGTCTCCTGGACGACGCGGGGGTGGACCGCGCGGTCCTCTTCCCCACCCGGCCGCACCCCGAACGGGCCGCCGACCTGGAAGGGCTCCGGCGGGAGATGAGCGTGCTGGACCGGGCGCTGGACGGGCGCGCCACCGGCGACGACGGGTACGCCGCCGCGTGGCGCGAACTGGACGACGCGCTGGCCGCCCACCCGGACCGGTTCATCGGGTTCGGCTCCGTGCGCCTGAACCTCTCCGACGACGAGATCGCCGCGGCGGTCGAGCGGGACATCGTGGGGCGTGGGCTGCACGGCATCGGGGAGCTCACACCGCCTCCCGGCGGGGCCGCCGGGATCGAGCCGGTGCTGAAGGCGGCGCACGACCACGGCGACCTGCCCGTCGTCGTGCACGGCTTCGCCCCGACGACCGCCGAGGACCTGCGCACGCTGGCCACGCTGGCGGCACGGCACCCCTCGGTGCCGTTGATCGTGAGTCAGCTCGGCGGCCTGAACTGGATGACCGCCGTCGAGCTGGCGCGGGAGACGCCGAACATCTACCTGGAGCTGTCCACCGCGCACCTCATCTTCGCGGTGCGGCTGGCCGTCCAGGAGTTGCCGGAGCGGACGCTGTTCGGCTCGGACGCGCCGTACGGCGATCCCGTGGTGGCCCGCACCACCGTCGAGCGTGTCACCGGACCGGGAGAGGTGCGCGAGCTCGTCCTCGGCGGAACGCTCCTGCGGCTCCTGGACCGGACGTGAAGCGCCGCCGGCCCTGACGGGAGACCGTCCGGGCCGGCGGCGTCGGCTTCCTCACTCAGATCGCGGCGAGGCGTGCCTTGACCTCTTTGGCCGACGGGTTGGTGACGGCCGTACCATCGGGGAACACGACGGTCGGCACGGTCTGGTTGCCGCCGTTGACGCTCATGACGAACTCGGCGGCGGCCGAGTCCCGCTCGATGTCCACCTCGACCATGTGGATGCCCTCACGGGCCAGCTGGGTCTTGAGCCGGCGGCAGAAGCCGCACCAGGTCGTGGTGTACATGGTCAGCTCACCCGTCGCGGGCGCGGTCATGGCTCTCCTCCGTCTGGGGGCGGCGCTCAGGTCGACTGTCCCAACGTCCGATCAACGATCGGCATTCCCCCCGAGCGTCGCACACGGGCGACGGCGGGCGACCGGGCCTGGGAGGATGGAAAGGAGGTAAGGGAGGGGCGATGGAGGCCGAGCAGATCCTCGCCGGGCTCGACCCGGACCAGCGCGCGGTCGCCGAGGCGACCCGGGGCCCGGTGTGCGTGCTGGCCGGTGCGGGCACCGGCAAGACGCGGGCGATCACCCACCGGATCGCGTACGCCGTGCTGACGGGCGTCATCGCGCCCCAGCGGGTGCTGGCGGTGACGTTCACCACCCGGGCCGCCGGTGAGCTGCGCGGGCGGCTGCGGCAGCTCGGCGCGCCCGGCGTGCAGGCCCGTACCTTCCACTCGGCGGCGCTGAAGCAGCTGTCCTACTTCTGGCCGAAGGTGATCGGCGGGGAGCCTCCCACGCTCATCGAGTCGAAGTTCGGCCTGGTCGCGGAGGCGGCACGGGTCTGCCGTCTGTCCCTCGGCCGTACGGAGCTGCGCGACGCCGCGGCCGAGATCGAGTGGGCCAAGGTCACCCAGACCCGCCCGGAGGACTACCCGGCCTCGGCCGCCAAGGCCGGGCGTACCCCGCCGGCCGACGCGTCCGACCTCGCCCGGATCTACGAGGCGTACGAGGAGCTCCGCCGCGAGCGCAACCTGCTCGACTTCGAGGGCATGCTGGAGCTGACCGCCGCGATGCTCACCGAGCATCAGGAGGTCGCGAACCAGGTGCGCGACCAGTACCGCTACTTCGTCGTCGACGAGTTCCAGGACGTCAACCCCCTGCAGAAGCTCCTGCTCGACGTCTGGCTCGGTGACCGCGACGAGATCTGCGTGGTCGGCGACCCGAACCAGACGATCTACTCCTTCACCGGCGCGAGCCCCGCGTACCTCCTGCGGTTCACGGTCGAGCACCCCGATGCCAAGGTCGTCAAGCTGGTCCGCGACTACCGGTCGACCCCGCAGGTGGTGCACCTGGCCAACGGCGTGCTGGCGCAGGCGAGGGGCGAGGCGCGCAAGCACCGCCTGGAGCTGGTCGCGCAGCGGCCCGGCGGCCCCGAGCCGACCTTTCACGAGTACGCCGACGAGGTCGCGGAGGCCGAGGCCGTCGCCAAGCGGGCGCGGGCGCTGATCGAGGAGGGCGTGCCCGCCCGGGAGATCGCGGTGCTGTTCCGCATCAACGCCCAGTCGGAGCCGTACGAGCAGGCGTTCGCCGACGCCGGCGTGCCGTACGTCGTGAAGGGCGCGGAGCGGTTCTTCGAGCGCGCGGAGGTGCGTCAGGCGGTCGTGCTCCTGCGCGGCGCCGCCCGGTCCGCCGACGACGGCGAGCCGCTCGTGCGGTCCGTGCGCGACGTCCTGGCCGCCGCCGGGCTCACCGACCGGCCGCCGGAGGGGCGCGGCGCCGCCCGCGAGCGCTGGGAGTCCCTGGCCGCCCTGGCCCAGCTCGCCGAGGACGTCGCCGCCGACCGGCCGGGCGCGGGCCTGCGCGAGTTCGTCACCGAGATCGAGGAGCGCGCGAACGCCCAGCACGCCCCCGCGCTCGAGGGCGTGACGCTGGCCACGCTGCACACCGCGAAGGGCCTGGAGTGGGACGCGGTGTTCCTCGCCGGCCTGGTCGAGGGCACGCTGCCGATCATCTACGCGGAGAAGAGCCCGGAGCAGATCGAGGAGGAGCGCCGGCTGCTGTACGTCGGCGTGACGCGGGCCCGCGAGCACCTCGCCCTGTCCTGGGCGCTCGCCCGGTCCCCGGGCGGCCGCAAGGGCCGCCGCCGGTCGCGGTTCCTCGACGGTCTCGCGCCGCAGAGCTCGGGTCCGCCCCGCGTCGACCGGTCGAAGCGCCGGCCCGTCTCCTCCGGACCGCAGCCGTGCCGGGTCTGCGGACGGCCGCTGACCGCCGCGATCGAGCGCAAGCTGGGCCGCTGTGAGAGCTGCCCGGCCGACTACGATGAGGATCTGCTGGCCCGTATGAAGGACTGGCGTGTGGCGGCGTCCAAGGAGCAGAAGGTCCCGGCCTACGTCGTCTTCACCGACGCCACCCTGCAGGCCATCGCCGAGCGCGCCCCCGTCTCGGAGGCGGAGCTGGCCGCGATCCCCGGTGTCGGCAGCGTCAAGCTGGAGCGATACGGTTCGGCCGTGCTCGCCCTGTGCCGGGGGGAGACGCCGCAAGCCTGAGGAGTAGGGAAGCGATGAACGCCGCGCTGAAGGAGCTGCTCGACCTGCTCGACCTGGAGCAGATCGAGGCCGACATCTTCCGCGGGCGCAGCCCGGAGGAGCGCCAGCAGCGGGTGTTCGGCGGCCAGGTCGCCGGCCAGGCGCTGGTCGCCGCCGGTCGTACCGTTCCCGAGGACCGTGGGGTGCACTCGCTGCACGCGTACTTCATCCGGCCCGGCGACCCGAGCGTGCCGCTCGTCTACACCGTCGACCGGGTCCGCGACGGCAGGTCGTTCACCACCCGCCGCGTCTCCGCCATCCAGCACGGCAAGGTCATCTTCACCCTCTCGGCGTCCTTCCAGATCGCCGAGGACGGCCCGTCGCACCAGGCGCCGATGCCCGAGGTACCGGGCCCGGAGGAGCTGCCGACGTTCCAGGAGCGGATGGAGCGGCTGTTCGGCAAGCTGGACAACGAGTTCATGCGCAACCGGCCGATCGACCTGCGGCACGTCACCCCGCTGACCTGGGAGGCCGCCCGCGACCCCGAGCTGGTCGGCCCGGAGTCGCTGGTCTGGCTGCGCGTCGCCGGCGAGCTGCCCGCCGATCCGCTGCTGCACGTCTGCCTGATGACGTACGCCTCGGACATGACCCTGCTGGACACCGTCCTGCTCAACCACGGCCTCGCCTGGGGCGACCGCCGGACGATGGGCGCCAGCCTCGACCACGCGATGTGGTTCCACCGCCCGTTCCGCGCCGACGAGTGGTTGCTGTACGCCCAGGACACCCCGAACGCCTCCGGCGCCCGCGGCCTGGCCCGCGGCCAGGTCTTCACCCGGTCCGGCGAACTCGTCGTCTCCGTCGTCCAGGAAGGCCTCATCCGCGTCACCGACTCCTGACCGCGGCCACGCGACCGGCTGTCCACGAGCCCGCCTCCGGCCGGGCGCCGGGAAGTGCGGGCATCGGTCGGCGAGACCGGCCGTCGCCGCCTCGTCGCGCAGCTCAGGTTCGGGCTGCCTACCCGCGCGCGACCGAGGATGAGGTCGACGCCATCGCCTCCCTGCTGACCGGTTCGCTCATGCGCGGCAGAGCGGGCCCACCACTCGGGTCCGTGCGCCAGACGCACGGCCGCGCCGGTTCGGGGCCGGGGACACGTTCGGGAGGACGCCTACCCCCGTGGCCGACCGTCTGGGCGAGGCTGCCACCAGCCCGCTGACTTCTGTGACCAGGGCCACTTCGACCTGTCCTCTTCGGGGCCTGCCATGTGCCGGGTTGCGCCGACGGTCATTGCCGTGGCGTTCAAAGGAGCGCCACGGCAGGACCATACAACCGAGAGGAACAACAATGTCCGATATTTCGGGCACGGGCGGAGCCGACTCCGTAAGAGGGGGCCCGCCAGGCGGCGATCCCGAAGCGGCTCAGCAGGATCTGAACCCGTTCCGCTCGCTGCGGAACCGCAACTACCGGCTGCTCACGGCAGGTCAGGGCGTCTCCAGTCTCGGCAGCTGGATGCAGTTAACCGCCCAGGACTGGCTGGTGCTGGACCTGACGCACGGCAGCAGCGCCGCGCTCGGCATCACGGCCGGCCTGCAGCTACTGCCGACGCTGCTGTTCAGCCTGTACGGCAGCGTCCTGGCCGACCGGTACCGCAAGCGGCGCGTTCTCATGATCAGCCAGGCGGTGATGGGCGCGCTCGCGCTGGTGCTCGGCCTGCTCGCCGTCACCGGCTCCGCCAGCGTGTGGGATGTGTACGCTCTGGCGTTCGGTGTCGGCCTGGCCATAACGGTGGACAGCCCGGCCCGGATGGCATTCGCGGTCGAGGTGGCGGGACCCCGTGACGTGTCCAGCGCCATCGGCCTGACCAGCGCGTTATTCAACACGACGAAGATTCTCGGCCCGGCCGTCGCCGGCGTACTGATCGCCGCCGTCGGCACTGGTCCGGTTTTCCTCATCAATGCCGCGTCGTTCGGCGCCATGGAACTCGGGCTCTACCTCATGCGTGAGGATGAGCTGTACGTCAAGGATCCGGTGCCACGGGCAAAAGGCCAGTTGCGCGAGGGCTTGCGCTACGTCCGGGAGCGCCGCGACCTGGTGATGCTGATGACCATCGTGCTGTTCGTCTCCGCGTTCGGCATGAACTTCGCGGTGACCGATGCCCTGATGAGCCGAGAGGTCTTCCATACCGGAGCCTCGTCATTCGGCCTTGTCTCGGCGGTGATGGCCGTCGGCGGACTGGTCGGCTCGCTGCTCTCCGCGCGCCGGAGTCAGCCGAGTATGCGGGTCATGCTGGCCGCAGCGGCAGTCTTCGGGCCACTCGAGACCGCGACCGGACTGGTGCCGGACTATTGGGCGTTCGTGGCCATGCAGCTGCCGATGGGCATGGCGTTGACGACGTTCAGCACAACGGCCTACTCGCTCACGCAGCTGAGTGTTCCGGAGGGGATGCGCGGCAGAGTGATGGGCCTGTACCTGCTGGTGATCGCCGCCAGCGCCCCGATCGGCTATCCCCTGATCGGCTGGCTGGCCGAGATCTTCGGGCCACGTTCGACCCTGATCATCGGCGGACTCGCGTCCCTGGCCTCAGTGGTGGGCACCGTCGTGCTCTCATGGCGCCGGTGGCCGCCGCGCTGATCGCACGCGGAACAGCGGCGCGGGCCTGAACAACACCGTCGGCACACAGTGCCGGCTCAGCTCACACTCATCGAGTGCTCCAACCAAGGGCCCGGCGTCAGCCGGGCCCTACCCATGTGGCGACTGGAGACGAACATGGTCACCGCGCGTTCCGCACGGGCCGCCGGAGCGGCGGCGGGGCGGCTGGGGCACCGGCCCGACTGCGAGCCGTCCTACCTGTCGAACAACGTTCGGCTTCCGGTATCGGGGAAGCCAAGCCGTCATCGGGAAAGCGTCAACGCCTGTTTCAGGGCCTTTCAGCGGTGGCCGGGCGGTCCGGCGCGGCTGGGCCGTCCGGCGGCCGGCGACCGCGGCGGGAGCTCCTGAGAGAAGCGTGGACCGGGCACCCAGGGGGCGGCTAGCGTGGCGACAGGGGATGAACCAACATCGCTGGTCATGCCTCACGTTGGGCGAGGTGTTTCCGGCCACGTCCTGGATCGGGAAGGTGGTGGGGCTCGCGGGATCCGCGGGTCCGACGGCGTGGACGTTCCTGGCGCTACCTCTGCGGGACGACGGGGCCACGGGCGGGTGACGGAGGCCACGTGGGGCGCGGCCCCGTACCCGGTCGTACTGGCCGACGCCGACGGCCGGGTGGTGGGACTGAACCAGGCCGCCATCCGGCTGTTCCCACGTGCGGAGCCGGGGACGAGCCTCGCGGCGACGATGCCCGGATGGCTGGCGGAGGCCCACCGCGACGCGTACGCGTCCGGCGCCGATACCGGGCCCGTGCGGGGTGAGGCGGGTCAACGCAGCCTCACGGCGTACCCGGCCCCCGCCCCGGACGGGAACGTGATGTGGTGGCTGGTCGACGAGACCGACCGGCGGCGGGCCGAGGCTGCTCGGCGGCGGGCCGAGGGCGAACTGGCGGCGGAACGGGAGAGCATGGCGCTCCTGGCGGAGGCGGCCAACGCCCTGCTGTCGACGTTGAACGTCGACCGGTGCACGGAGGCCACGGCACGGCTGGCGGCCGAGTACCTGGCCGACGCCGCGGTACTCGTCGTGCACGCCGAGGGGCGCCGCCCGCCGCTGGTCCTGGCGGCCCACGGGGGCGAGGTGTCCCGTCTCACCGCGCCGGTCGTCCTCGCCGAGGTGCCCGGGCTGAACGAGGCGCTGCGGCACTTTCCGCCGGTCCCCTCTCGCTGGATCGACCCGTGCGAGCTGCCGTCGTGGGCCGTTCCCGAGGGTTTTCGCGGGCCGGTCGGCACGGCGGTCGTGACACCGCTGCCCGGCGTGTGCGCTCCGGCCGGCGCGCTCATCCTGCTGTGCCGTGGTGACCGGCCGGTGTTCGGCGAGAACGAGGACAGGTTCGCCCGGCTGTTCGCGGCGCGGGCCGGCGCGGCGCTGTCGGCGGCCGGCATGTACGCCGAGCAGGCCGGGATCACCACGATCCTCATGCGCGACCTGCTGCCGCCCCGGCTGCACCGCGTCCACGGCGTGGACTTCGCCGGACGGTACCGCGCGTCGGTACGCAGCGAGCTCGTGGGCGGTGACTTCTACGAGGTCCATCCCGGCGCGGATGAGACGGCCGAGTCCCTCGTCGCCCTCGGCGACGTGTGCGGCAAGGGGCTGGAGGCGGCGGTCACCACCGGGAAGATCCGTACCACGTTGCGTGCGCTGCTGCCCATGGCCGGAGACCACCTGCGGATGCTGTCCCTGCTCAACGGCGCTCTGCTGGAAACGGAATCGAGCCGGTTCGCCACCGTCGTGCTGGCGTCCGCGGTGCGGGCCGGTGATCGCGTACGACTGAGGCTGACCAGCGCGGGGCATCCACCGCCGTTGATCGTGCGCTCCGGCGGCGTCGTCGAGGAGGCCGCTACCCAGGGCCTCCTGATCGGGGCGTTCCCCGAGATCGAGGCGATCACCGTCCAGGCCGAACTCGCGCCGGGCGAGACCTGCGTGTTGTACACCGACGGCATCACCGAGGCCCGCGGTGGCCCGCTCGGCGACGCCATGTTCGGCGAGCGGCGGCTGATGGACGTGCTCTCCGAATGCGAGGGGATGCCCGCCGCGGCCATCGTGGAGCACGTGCAGATGCTCGCGGCGCAGTGGGCCGGCAACCGCGACCACGACGACATGGCCATCGTGGCGATCAGCGCGCCGTACACCCGGAGCCCGTGACCGGAACGCCACTCACGAGGCGAGGAGACCGATGACGACCGCTTCGAACCGCCCGGACACGGGGACCCTCTCCGCCCGGCTGTGGGATGCCGTGCGGAAGGGCGACGAGGACGCCGCCGTCCAGGCCGTACTGTCGGCACTGGACGCCGGCCTGGACGCCGAGTCGGCGCTGCTGGACGTGGTCGCGCCGGTACAGGCCAGGGTCGGCGCCGAATGGGCCGCGAACCGGATGAGCGTCGCCCAGGAGCACGCCGCGACGGCCATCGACGACCATGTCGTCACCGCGGTGGCCCACCGTGTGTCCGGGTCCCATCGGCCGTCTCCGGGCCGGGTCACGGTGACCTGCGTCGACGGGGAGTGGCACGCCCTGCCCGCCCGCCTGCTGGCGGAGACCCTCCGGTTGCGGGACTGGCAGGTCGACTTCCTCGGCTGCCAGATACCCCTCCCGCACTTGATCGACCATCTGCACCGGACGGGACCCGACGCGCTGGCCCTGTCCTCCTCGATCCCCACCCGCCTGCCCACCGCGCACGCCACGATCGCCGCGTGCCAGGCCGCGGGCTTCCCCGTCATCGTCGGTGGCGCGGCCTTCGGCCCCGGCGGCTGCTACGCCGACCGGCTCGGCGCCGACGGTTGGGCCCCCGACGCGCGTGCCGCGGCCGGCCTCCTCACCGAGATCGTGGCTCGGCGGTTCGGCCGGCAGCCTCCCCAGCGGTCGGTGAACGACCTGCCGCACCTGGCCGACCGGGAGTACACAAGCCTCACCCACGACGCCCACCGGCACGTCGCAGCGGTCCTCGGCGCGCTGCGGCAGCGGTTCCCGGCGATGGCCGAATACGACGAGCAGCAGCGGGAGCGCACCGCCGAGGACCTCGCCCACATCGTGGACTTCCTGAGCGTCGCCCTCTATCTGGATGATCCCGAGCTGTTCACGCGTTTCATCGCCTGGATCGGCGACATCCTCACCGCGCGCGGCGTCCCCGCGCGTTCGGTGGCCCTGGCCCTGGCCCTGGATCTGCTGGCCGAACGGGTGAAGGACCTGCCCCGCGCCGTCGCCCTGCTCCGCGAGGGCCGAGCGGCCCTGCGCGAGGCCACCTCCCACCTGCCGGAGACGTCGGCATGACCGGTCGCGGAAGCCGTCTCCC
Organism: Actinoallomurus liliacearum; assembly: GCF_039542035.1. Lineage (NCBI taxonomy): Bacteria > Bacillati > Actinomycetota > Actinomycetes > Streptosporangiales > Thermomonosporaceae > Actinoallomurus > Actinoallomurus liliacearum. Next base: position 47,386 of record NZ_BAABHJ010000008.1, on the reverse strand, counting down.
GGGAGCGGAGGTGGGGGGCCGGTTCGGTGCCGGTGTGGCGTACGGTTCTGGCTGATGCGGATCACTACGCGGAACGCGCGCTTCCAGCAGTGGGCGGCGCTGCTCACCAACCGGACGAAGCGCCAGCGCTCAGGGGAGTTCCTGGTGCAGGGCGTGCGGCCGATCACGCTCGCCGTCGAGCACGGGCGGCCGATTCGTACCCTGCTGTACGCGCAGGGGCGGCGGCTGTCGTCCTGGGCGCAGGGCGTGCTGGACGAGACGACGGCCGAGCGGGTCGAGATGGCGCCGGAGTTGCTGGACGAGCTGGCCGGCAAGGAGGACGCCGAGCTGGTGGCCGTCGCGGCGCTGCCACCCGACGACCTGGGGCGGATCACCCCCGACGGGCCCGTGATCGTCTTCGACCGGGCCGCCGAGCCGGGCAACATCGGCACCGTCGTCCGCTCGGCCGACGCCTTCGGGGCCTCCGGGGTCATCGTGACCGGCCACGCCGCCGACCCGTACGACCCCAAGTCCGTGCGCGCCAGCACCGGGTCGCTGTTCGCCCTGCCGGTCGTACGGGCGGCGGCCCCCCGCCAGGTGGTCGACTGGGCGCGGGAGAACGGGCTGGCCATCGTGGGGACGGACGAGTCCGGCACCGTGGACGTCGGCGACCATGACCTGCGGGGTCCGGTGCTGCTCGTCATCGGCAACGAGACGCGTGGGATGAGCGGTGCCTGGAACGCGGCGTGTGACGCGATCGTCCGGATCCCGATCGTGGGGGCGGCGAGTTCGCTCAACGCCGCGTCCGCGGCGACGGTCTTCCTCTACGAGGCCGTCCGGCAACGCGGCGTGGCCGCGAAGACGGTGTGAGAAAAAATAAGAAGTCGCAGGTAGAAAATACGTTGCCCCGATCCTGCGGGCGATCGTACGCTTCTCGCGAGCACTTGAACGGCTCCGCTCCGCGGAGCCTCGATCGGATGAGTGGAGGTGGCAGTCCGGTGAGGAAAACGCTGATTCTTACGACCTGGGCCGCCGCCTGCGCGCGTCCGGCGATGGTGTCCCTGAGCGGCTCCACCGTTGTCCCCGCGTCGCTGTCGAGCCTCGAGTCCCGGTATGCGTCCGTCGAAGGCGGACGTGTGCGACCCGGCGGCATCGATCTGCAGGCGTGGCATGTCCTTGGGATGTTCCCGGCCACCCAGACGAATGCCCAGGTCAAGGGCGCTGCTAACAAGCGCGCCGGAGTGGGTCCGTACCCCTGGAGACCACCGGAGCAATAGCTCCGAGCAGGCCTCCAGGCCGCGGATCCCGACCCGGGAACCGCGGCCTTTTTGTTTGGCCAGACCGTCCGAGCCAACGAGACCACATCAAGAGAGGGGTAAAGACCGTGGAACTCGCGCTGACCGCGATCAGCGAGAACCTGGATCTTCCCTGCCGGACCGAGCCTGAGCTGTTCTTCGCCGAGTCACCGCAGGACGTCGAGCTGGCCAAGGCGCTGTGCGCCGAGTGCCCGATCCGGCGCACCTGCCTCGCCGGGGCCAAGGAGCGCCGGGAGCCCTGGGGCGTCTGGGGCGGAGAGCTGTTCGTACGGGGCGTCGTCGTCCCCCGGAAGCGGCCGCGGGGTCGCCCGCGCAAGAACGCCGACGTGGTGGCGGCATGACGCACCGACCGGAACTTCCCATCGACATGGAGAACGAGCAGAAGATGAGCTTGCTCAGCATTGAACTGTCCCAGGAACGAATACGGGACGCCGAGCGGGTGGCCGCGAGCCGCCGCGACGCCGCCCAGGTCCGCGCCATGCGGCGGGCCCGGCGCGACGCCGAGGTGACCGCGGTCCGCCTCCGGCGCCTACTGACCACGCGCTGACGCGACAGCCGACGCGCCTCCCGAAGGAAACGGGCCCCCGGCACCACACGGCCGGGGGCCCGTCGCCTGCGCGTGGACGATGTGGCGTGGCTCTCGGACGGCGCGTTCGGCTTCCGCGCGTGTCGACGATCGGGGATGCTGTGAGGGAGCCGGATGGAGGGGGCGCGGGGATGGTCAGCTGTTCGTCGTGTGGAGCCACCGCTGAGGCACCGCTGGGCTGGATGACCGAGATCACCGAGCGGGGCCCGGTCTACCTGTGCGACCGCTGCAGCCGGGAGAACATCCGGTCCATCGAGGGCCGGCTGGATCCCGTCTACTGGTAGGCGGCGCCGTCAGCTCGCGATCTCGTCGTCGTTCTCATCGTCGGCGAGATCGTCGGGAAAGTCGTCGGTGAAGTCCGGGTCGTCGTCCTCGGCGAACCCGGGCACCCACGTCAGCGCCTCGTCGCGGAAGCGGCCCTCGGCCTCGAGCTGGCACAGCACGCCGGTGCCGGCCGCCACCACGCGGTGGATCAGCACGTACGACGGCGGCAGGTTGAGCTGCCGGACGACGTTCGTGGGACGCAGGTCGGTGACCCGGGCGGCCTCTTGGCGCAGCCACTCCCGGCTGAACTTGAACGTCTCCTCGACGAGCGGTTCGGCGATCGGGCCGATGAAGGCGTGCAGCGAGTCCGGGTCGACCTCGACGCCCTCGCGGATGAAGTCCTCCTCGCGCAGCGCCTTCATGATCTGGTCGATGTCGCCCATCGTCCCGATCCGCATCAGAATGCCGATGCGCCGGTGGAAACCACCGGGCAGCCGGTCGACGGCGCCGAAGTCGATGACGCCGAGCCGCCCGTCGTCGAGCAGCCGGAAGTTGCCGGGGTGCGGATCGGCGTGCAGCAGCCCGCAGCGCGCCGGCCCGGAGAACAGGAACCGGCAGTAGAGCAGGCCCGCGTGGTCGCGCTCCTCCTGGGTGCCGTCGCTGATGATGGCCGACAGCGGGGTGCCGTCGATCCATTCGGTGACGAGCACGTGCCCGGACTGGGCGACGACGTCGGGGATGACGAAGTCGGGGTCGTCGGCGTACGCCTCGGCGAAGGCCGCCTGCGACTCCGCCTCGATCGTGTAGTCGAGCTCCTCGGCGATCCGGCGCCTCAGCTCGGCCAGCATCGTCTTGACGTCCAGACCCGGCGTGAGCACCGCGAACAGCTTGCTCAGCCGGGCCAGCTGGTTGAAGTCGCTCAGCAGCGCCTTGCCCGCCCCGGGGTACTGCACCTTGACGGCCACGGTGCGGCCGTCGTGCCAGACGGCCTTGTGGACCTGGCCGATCGAGGCCGCCGCGGCCGGCCGGTCGTCGAACTCGGCGAAGTCGTCGCGCCAGTCCGGGCCGAGTGCCTCGGCCAGCACCTTGTGCACCGTCGCCGCGGGCAGCGGCGGGGCGGCCTCCTGGAGGCGGGTGAGCGTGGCGCGGTACGGGCCGGCGATCTCGGGTGGCAGCGCCGCCTCGAAGATCGACAGCATCTGGCCGACCTTCATCGCGCCGCCCTTGAGCTCGCCGAGCACCTTGAAGAGCTGCTCGGCGGTGCGCTGCTGGATCTCGGTCGCGACGAGCTCGGCGGGCCTGCCGAAGGTGCGCTTGCCGACACCGAGGGCGGTGCGCCCGGCGAAGCCGATGGGGAGGGAGGCCAGCTTGGCGGTCCGCGTCACAGCGCGGCGGGGGAGATCGCTCATTGAGTACCTGCTCTCAGCGCATCCGCGAGGCGGCCGTGCCTGCCGGTTCCGCACGGTCACCTCATTCTCGGCGAGGCGCGCCGTTGGTTCCACATCCGGCCGGGGGAGCATCTGGGGCCGCCCGCTCCCTCCATCGTGCGTTAGCCGGACGACCAGTGCAAACGGGCGGGTGTGTGCTATCTCACGTCTCGCCCGGTGGTCGGGGTCGCCGGGCGAGCCCGACCGCCGTTCGTCCACCGTAGGCCCACAGGGCATGCCGAGCCTGTGGAAAACCTGCGCAAAGCGTGTGGACAGCCCTGGGGATGTTCGAAATTGCGCCGTCTCTACCAGCGAAAACGCGACTCACCCCCTGTGGAGAAATCAAAGTTTTCGATACGGTGCTTACCGTGCCCCCCACAGGCGAGATAGAGGTGCGTCGCAGCGCCCGGCGTCGGCGGACGGTCACCGCCCGCCGAGACGGCGACAAGACAGTGGTGATGGTCCCCGCCGGGCTGAGCGCCGCCGAAGAGCGCGAGTGGATCGACACGGTCCTCAAGCGGCTGGCCGCTCGCGAGCAGCGCAGGCGCCCGAGCGACGACGCGCTGCACGACCGGGCGCGGGAGCTGTCGCGACGCTACCTCGACGGCCGGGCCGCGCCGGCCAGTGTCCGCTGGGTGACCAACCAGCGCAGCCGCTGGGGCTCGTGCACTCCCGACGACGGCACGATCCGGCTGTCCACGCAGTTGCGCGGGATGCCAGGCTGGGTCGTCGACTACGTTCTCCTGCACGAGCTCACCCATCTGCTCGTTCCCGGGCACGGGCCGCCGTTCTGGGAGCTGGTCAACCGCTATCCCCGGACGGAGCGGGCCCGCGGCTATCTTGAGGGTGTGGCCGCGACCGCCGGGCTTCCGCTGACGGACGGCGATCAGCCGCGCGAGCGGCCTCTCGGCACCGACGACCTGCCGGGCCGGGACGGCGATCCGCTGCTGGACGGAGCGCCGTTGCTGGATGGAGCGCCGTTGCTGGACGGGGACTGCGCGCGGTGACGCGCCGGTACGCCGCCGTCCTGGCCGGGACGGACACGGCGGCCCCGCCCGGCACCGATCCCGACGAATACCGGCTCGCCCTGCTCGAGGACACCTACGAGGTGGTGGCCGGGCTGGAGTTCGTCACGCCGGTGCTCGCGCTGCCCGCCCCCGACCCCGACGCCGAGGCCGTCACCTGGCCGGGCACGCCCGTGCTGCGGGTGACCGGACTCGACGCGTTGCTGCACGCCCTGCACGAGTTGGGCGCCGAGCACGCCGCCGTCGTCGCGCCCGACGCGCCGGACCTGCCGGCCCTGCTCCTCGGCAAGCTCTTCCGCGCCCTCGGCAGCGGGCAGGTCGCCGTCTGCCCGGCGGCCGGCGGCGGGCTGGTCGCGCTCGCGGCCCGGCTCCCCGCGCCCGCCTGGCTGTCCGGGATCGACCTGGACACCCCGAACGCCCCCGCCCGGCTGCGCAAGGCCGCCGGCACCCCCGGCGCCGTACGCTCCGCGCCGGGCTGGCATCGGCTGCGCGCGCCCGCCGACGTCTCGCTCCTCGACCCCGGCCTGGAGGGCTGGGAAAACACCCGAGCCCTGCTCACGGGTAACTGAGCGGGTTACCGAGCAGGTCACGGGGCGGGTTACACCCTTATGTCTCACGCGTTACATTGACCGGCTCTGCAAACGTTTGCATAGTTTCATGCATCCAGGCCGACCCTTGAGGAGCCGCGGTGCCGGTGACCATCCAGGACGTAGCCCGCGAGGCGGGAGTCTCGGTGTCGACCGTGTCCCGGGCGTTCACCGTTCCGGACCTGGTCAAGGAGGAGACCCGGCAGCACGTGCTGCAGACCGCGGAACGGCTCGGGTACCGCCCGAACCGCGCCGCCCGTGGACTGATCACCGGAAAGACCGGGAACTTCGGCGTGATCGTCCCCGACCTGTCCAACCCGTTCTTCCCCACCGTGCTGAAGGGCGTGCAGGCCAGGGCCCGCGAGGCGGACTACGCCGTCTTCCTCGCGGACTGCGACGAGAACGCCACCGAGGAGATGGCCCTCGTCCAGGCCATGGCCAAGCAGGTCGACGGCGTCATCCTCTGCTCGTCGCGGATGACCCAGAACCAACTCGATCGCGTGGTCGGGACGACCTCGCTGGTCTTCATCAACCGCCAGGTGCGCGACAACCCGGCGGTGCTGATGGGGGCGGCGGGCGGCATGCGCCAGGCCATCGACCACCTCGCCGCGCTCGGACACCGCCGGGTCGCGTTCCTCAACGGCCCGAAGGCGTCCTGGTCCAACCGGGAGCGACGGCGCGGCCTGCGCCAGGCCGCCCGGCACGACATGGAGATCGTGGAGCTGGGGCCGTTCGCCCCGCGCTTCGAGGCCGGGCCGCACGCGGCCGACCTGGTGATCGCCGAGGGCGTCACCGCGATCATCGCCTTCAACGACCTGCTGGCGCTGGGGGTGATGTCCCGGCTGGCCGATCGGGGCGTCGCGGTACCCGAGGAGATGAGCGTCGTCGGCTTCGACGACATCCCGATGGCGGGCATGGCCACCCCGCCGCTGACCACCGTCGCCATGCAGAACGAGCGGGCCGGCCGCGCGGCCGTCGACCTGCTCGTGAACCTCCTGACCGTCTCCGGCGCCGACGCGGGGGATCTCCGCCGGGAACTCGATTGCCAGTTGATCGTGCGGGCCTCGACCACGGTCCCCGCCCGGTCGTGATCGGAAGGAAGATCCCTCATGCGCGGTAAGAAATGGTGCCTCGCGACGGCGTTCGTCCTCACGGTGAGCGCGTGCGGTTCGCCGAACTCGGGGGGCGGGGCCAAGGCGGTCACGCCGGACAAGGTGCCCGACAACCCGAAGAACCCGGTGACCCTCAACATCATCGACGTCGCGGGCAACCTGCAGCTCACCCAGGGAATGATCGACGAGTTCGTCAAGACGCACCCCAAGGTGATCAAGAAGGTCACCTACACGAAGGCCACCGCCCCGGAGCTGCCCGGCAAGATCAAGGCGCAGCAGAGCGCCGGTCAGGTGCAGATCGGCCTCGTCCTCACCGGGACCGACGGCCTGTCCGCGGGCGTCGACCAGAACCTGTGGGTCAAGACCGACGACTACTCCGGCCGCATCGGGAACCCGAACTACCTGGAGCCGGCCGCGAAGATGCAGGAGCTGGCGCAGGGGCACGGCGTCGAGCTCGTGTACTACCCGTCCGGCCCGCTCATCGAGTACAACCCGCAGAAGGTGCCCAACCCGCCGACGACCGCTGACGAACTGCTCGCCTGGGCGAAGGCGCACCCGAAGAAGTTCCAGTACGCCCGGCCCGCCAACTCCGGCCCCGGCCGTACGTTCCTGATGGGCCTGCCGTACCTCCTCGGTGACTCGAACCCCAAGGACCCGCAGGGCGGCTGGACCAAGACCTGGAACTACCTGTCGGAGCTCGGCAAGTACGTCGACTACTACCCCTCGAAGACCTCCGAGACGATGACCAACCTGGCCAACGGGTCGGTCGACATGATCGCCACCACCACCGGCTGGGACATCAACCCGCGCGCGCTCGGCCAGGTGCCGGCCGGTGACAAGGTCACCTACCTCAAGGGCATGCACTGGGTGACGGACGCGCAGTACGCCACGATCCCGAGCGGCGTGTCCGCCGACGTGATCTCCGCGGACATCCAGCTCATGAAGTGGATGCTCACCCCGCAGCAGCAGGCCAAGGCGTACGACACCGGCTACTTCTACCCCGGCCCGGCGGTGAACGGCGTGACCGTCTCCATGGCCCCGGCCAAGTCGCAGCAGGTCATCCAGCAGTTCGGGCGCCCGGAGTACGACAAGTGGATCGTCCAGTTCCCCAAGGAGACGTCCCTGCCCGCCAAGCAGCAGGTCACCGCGTTCGACCAGTGGGACCGGACCGTCGGCGGCGGCAAGGTGCACAAGTGAGCCGGCCGTCGACCAAGATCTCGGAACTGCGGCTCGACCAGGTGAGCCGCGCGTTCGGGGGCGTACGGGCCCTGGACGGGCTCGACCTGACGATCACGGGCGGGGAGTTCGTCGCGCTGCTCGGCCCGTCCGGCTGCGGCAAGTCCACCGCGCTGAACTGCCTGGCCGGGCTGCTGCCGCTGACCGGCGGCACGATCACCCTGGACGACCGGAGGATCGACACCCTGCAGCCGGAGCAGCGCGGCTTCGGCATGGTGTTCCAGAACTACGCGCTGTTCCCGCACATGTCGGTGCGCTCGAACATCGGCTTTGGCCTGCGCATGGCCAAGGTCCCCAAGGCCGACGCGCGGCGCCGGGTGGACGAGGCCCTCGGACTCGTCCAGTTGGAGGAGCACGCGGACAAGTTCCCGGGGCAGCTGTCCGGCGGCCAGCAGCAGCGGGTCGCGATCGCCCGCGCGATCGTCCTCGAACCGCCGCTGGTCCTGATGGACGAGCCCCTGTCGAACCTCGACGCGAAACTGCGGCTGGAGATGCGCACCGAGATCAAGCGCATCCACCAGACGCTGGGACTGACCACCATCTACGTCACGCACGACCAGGAGGAAGCGCTTTCCCTGGCCGACCGCCTCGTCCTGCTCCGTAAGGGCACGGTGCAGCAGATCGGCTCGCCCGAGGAGGTCTACACCGAGCCGGCCAACCGGTTCGTCGCCGGCTTCATGGGCTACCGCAACGAGCTGGAGCTGCCCGTCTCGCAGGTCAACGAGAAGACCGTCGTGCTGGACGGGTTCGGCGGCGGGCTCACCGGCGTACGGCGTGACGACCTCGGTGAGCGGGCGGTCGCCGCGATCCGGCCCGAGGACTTCACCGTCGGCGACGGCCCGAACGCCACCGAGGTCACCGTCGAGGTCGTGGAGTACCAGGGCCGCGAGCAGGCGATCCAGGCCCGTACCGACGACGGCGTCGATCTGCACCTGCGGGCCGGGACGCGCCTCGCGCCCGGCGACCGGGTCACGGTGTCGGTGCCGCCGGAGCGGGTGCTGGTGTTCGCCGCGGAGAGCCCGGCGGCGCCCGAGGAGGTGGCGTAGGTGGCGGCGCCGGCCGTCGCGTCGCCGCGGATCTCGCTGCGGCACCGGCTCGCCGAACGCGGCCTCGACCGTACGCTGCTGCTCCTGCTGCCCGCGGTCGTGTTCGTGGTCGCGCTGTTCATCTACCCGTTCGTGTACGGCCTGCAGTTGTCGTTCCAGCCGCAGGCCGGCTCGGACGCGGCGAACAAGTATGGCACCGGGCCGTTCGCGGACTACCGGCTGTTCTTCGCCGATCCGTACCTGCGCGACACGATCTGGACGACGCTGAAGATCGGCCTGCCGGCCGCGCTGTTCAACGTGCTGGCCTCGGTGCCGATCGCGTACCGGATGCGCGGGAGGTTCCGCGGCAAGCGGACCATCACCACGATCCTCGTGGTGCCGATCACGCTCGGCACGGTGCTGACGGCGGAGGGCCTGCTGGCCTTCATGGGGCCGACGGGCTGGCTGAACCGGATCCTGCTGGACCTCGGGATCGTCGACCACCCGGTGCGCCTCACCCACAACTACTGGGGCGTCGTCTTCTCGCTGGTCATCACCGGGTTTCCGTTCGCCTTCCTGCTGACCCTGTCGTACCTGACCGGGATCGACCCGACGCTGGAACGGGCCGCCTCGACGCTCGGGGCGGGCTGGTTCCAGCGGTTCCGGCACATCACGCTGCCGCTGCTGGCGCCGGGCCTGGCCATCACGTTCTGCCTGTCGTTCGTGCTGGCCTTCTCGGTGTTCCCCTCGGCGATCATGGTCGGGGAGCCCGCGCGGCAGACACGGGTGATCTCGATCGCCGCGTTCCACGCCGCCTTCGAGCAGTACGACTACTCCATGGCCTCGGCCATCGCGATGATCATGGGCGCCGTCGAGCTGATCGTGATCGGCCTCGTCCTCGGCTGGCGCGCCCGCCTGTACCGCGGAGCGACGGGAGGCAAGGGATGACCGCTGTCATGGAAGCGCCGCCCGCGGCCGAGGAGAGGACGCCGCGGCGGATCGCGCTGCGGCCCGGAGCCTGGATCGTGTGGGGCTCCGTCGTCTTCTTCCTGCTCATCCTGCTCGGCGTCGTCGGCGCGGTCGTCGTCGACTCCTTCGGCCGGAAGTGGTTCGGCGGCTGGCTGCCGAAGGGCTGGACGACCCACTGGTACGGCGCGACGTGGCGGGAGTTCGACCTCGGCGGCGTCCTCACCGTGACGCTGGAGGTCGCGCTCGCCGTCGTGGTGGTCTCCGTCCTGGTCGGCGTCCCGGCCGCGTACGCGCTGGCCCGCCGGAACTTCCCCGGCAAGCGGGTGCTGATGGTGGCGTTCCTGCTGCCGATCCTCATTCCGCCGATCACGTACGGCGTGCCGCTGGCCACCGTGCTCTACAAGTTCCATCTGGCCGGGAAACTGAGCGGCGTCATCCTGGCCAACCTCGTGCCGGCGGTGCCGTTCGTCATCCTCGTCATGACGCCGTTCATCGAGCAGATCGACCCGAAGATCGAGGCGGCCGCCCGCATGTGTGGCGCCAAGACCCGGGTCATCTTCACGCGGATCCTCGGCCCGCTGCTGATCCCCGGCATGCTGGCCGCCGCGATCCTCGTGCTCGTGCGTACGGTGGGCATGTTCGAGCTGACGTTCCTCACCGCCGGGGCGGACAGCCAGACCCTCGTCGTCGCGCTGTACTACTCGGTCTCGGCCGCGGGCATCCGCGCGCAGCAGGAGATCGACGCGATGGCGGTCATCTACACCCTGTCCATGCTGGTGCTGCTCGTCGCGGCACTGCGCTTCGTCAACCCCACCCAGCTGGTCACCCAGATCAAGGAGAGAGATTGAAGACCCTGCTGACCCCGGGCAAGGACACCGAGCTGATCGGCCTCGGCCTGGCCGACCTGGCCGAGGGCGAGACCCTGGAGCTGAACCGCGACGAGGAGGTCGCCGCGGTCGTCCTCTCGGGCGTCGTCGACGTGGACGGGCTGGGCACGGCCGGCGGCCGCAGCGGTGTGTTCGACGGTCCCGGCCACACGGTGTACGCCCCACCGGGACACCCGCTGACGTTCCGGGCGACCGGCGGACCGGCGCAGATCGTCATCGCGACCGCGCCGCTGGGCGACGGCACGCCGGGCGAGGCGCGGATCATCGGCCCGGGCGACCAGGAGATCGCCGAGCGCGGCGAGGGTAACTGGTCCCGTACGGTCCGGACGATCCTCGGCCCCGGCGACTCCGCCGGCCGGCTGCTGCTCGGTGAGACGATCAACCCGCCGGGGAACTGGTCCAGCTACCCGCCGCACAAGCACGACACCCACGAGCCGCCCCGCGAGGTCAAGCTCGAGGAGGTCTACCTGTTCAAGGTGGAGCCGGAGAACGGCTTCGGTGTGCAGATCCGGTACGACGGCGAGGGCGAGGAGTGCTTCACCGTCCGCGACGGCGACGTGGCGGCGATCCCGGCCGGCTACCACCCGGTCGTCGCGGCACCCGGGTACCGGCTCTGCTACCTGTGGGTCATGGCGGGGCAGGGCCGGCAGATGATCCCGTACCTCGACCCCGAGCACGCCTGGGTGCAGAACGGCTGATCGCATGGATGCTCGGCGTGCGGATGCCGCAGACCCGGGGGAGGGAGCGTCCTTCCAGGGGATCGTCCGCCCGGACGGCCGGGTCGGCACCCGCAACCACATCGGCATCCTCACGTCGGTGAACTGCTCCGCGACGGTCGCGAAGATGATCGCGAGCCGGTCGGCGGCCCTCGCGGAGGAGTTCCCGAACGTGGACGGCGTCGTGGCGCTCACGCACGGCACCGGGTGCGGGATGGCCGCCGACGGCGACGGCATCCGGCTGCTGCGGCGCACCTTGAACGGCTACGCGCGGCACCCGAACTTCGCCGCCCTGCTCGTGGTCGGCCTCGGCTGCGAGGTCGCCCAGCTCACCGGGTTCGACCTGCCCGAGGGCACGCCGACGATGACGATCCAGGAGATGGGCGGCACGGCGGCGACCGTACGACGCGGTGTCGAGCTGATCCGCGACCTGCTGCCGGAGGCGAACCGCGTCGAGCGCGTCCCGGTGCCGGCCGCCGAACTCGTCCTCGGCCTGGCCGGCACCGGCACGGGCGGCCCCGGGAACGCGGTGCTCGGCGCGGCGGTCGACCTGCTCGTACGGCACGGCGGGACCGCGATCCTGGCCGGGACGCCGCAGCTGTACGGCGCGGAGCACCTGCTCGCGGGCCGCGCCGTCTCTCCGGAGGTCGGTGAGCGGCTCGTCGAACGGGTCCGCTGGTGGGACAGGTACGCCGGGATCTCCCCGGCCGCGCCGGAGCAGGCGGTCGCCAAGGGCGGCACGTCGCCGCTGACCGCGGTCCACGAGTACGCCGAGCCCGTCACCGAGCGCGGGCTCGTCTTCATGGACACGCCGGGGCGGCCCGAGGTCTCCGCGACCGGGCAGGTGGCGGGCGGCGCGACCGTCATGTGCTGCACGACCGGCGGCGGGCCGGCCGACGGCTGCCGCCCGGCGCCCGGCCTGAACCTGGCCGCGACCGGCGCGGCGTACCGGGCGCCGGCCGAGGACCTGGACCTCGACCTGTCCGACGGCTCGGTGACCGGCGAACGGCTGTTCCGGCTGGTGCTGGAGGTCGCCTCGGGCCGCAGGACGGCGGGCGAGGAGCTCGGCTTCGGCGACGACGACTTCGCGCCCTGGCAGATCGGGGCGGTCATGTGAACACGCATCAATGGGAGGACACCATGCGGCTGTCCCTGACGACCCGGCCGCGGCCGGTGCCGTCGTCGGTGGGGATCGTGCACCTGGGCATCGGCGCGTTCCACCGGGCGCACCAGGCGGTCTACACCGAGGACGCCGGTGACGGCTGGGGGATCTGCGGGATCACCCAGCGCAGCGCGACCGTGGTCGACCAACTGGCTCCGCAGGACGGGCTGTACAGCGTGCTCGAACGCGGATCCGAGGGCGTGTCGGCGCGGATCATCGGCGCGGTACGGGAGGTGCGCACCGGCGACGCGACCGCCGAGCGCATCGCCGATTCGGCCGTGCGGATCGTCTCGCTGACCGTTACGGAGAAGGGCTACCGGCACGACCCGGCGACCGGGCGGCTGCGGATGGACGACCCGGAGGTCTGCCTCGACCTCACCGGCCGCGAGCCGCGCACGGTGCTCGGCCGGCTCGTCCGGGGCCTGTCCCGGCGGGAGGCGCCGGTGACCGTCCTGTGCTGCGACAACCTGACCGCCAACGGCGCGACGCTGCGCGGCATGGTCGAGGAGTACGCCGAGCGCGCGGGCGTGAAGATCACCTGTGCCACGGCGTTCCCGGCGACGATGGTCGACCGGATCGTGCCCGCGACCACGCCTGCGGACCTGGACGAGGCCGAGCGCCTGCTCGGCGTCCGCGACCACGGCGTCGTCGTGACCGAGCCGTTCACGCAGTGGGTGATCGAGGACTCCTTCGCGGCGGGCCGTCCCGCCTGGGACAAGGCCGGCGCGATCTTCACCGGCGACGTCGCGCCGTACGAGCTGATGAAGCTCCGGCTGCTCAACGGCTCCCACTCGATGCTGGCCTACCTCGGCTCGCGGTTCGAGTACGCCGCCGAGGCGGTGGACGCGCTGGGCGACGCCGTGCGCCGCTACATGGACGAGGACGCCACCCCGACGCTCACCGTGCCGGCCGGCTTCGACCTGGAGGAGTACAAGGCGTCGCTGCTCACCCGGTTCGCCAACCCGGCGCTGAGGCACCGGACCGCGCAGATCGCGATGGACGGCTCGCAGAAGCTCCCGCAGCGGCTGCTCGGCGTCGTCCGCGACCGCCTCGCGGCCGGCGCCGAGCCCCGCTGGGCCGCGCTGGCCGTCGCGGCGTGGATGCGGCACGTCTGGACCGCGAAGGAGCTCGACGACCCGCTCGCCGACCACCTGCGCATGGCCGTCTCCCGGGCGGGCCGGCCGGACGAGGTGGTCGACGCGCTCCTGGGGATCACCGAGGTGTTCGGGCCGGACCTCCGCGAGTTCCGCGTCTTCCGCGACCTGCTCGTCGAGCACCTGACCGAGCTGACCGCGGACGGCTCGCCGTACTGATCAGCCGAACCAGCGCCGTACGGCCGCGCGCAGCCCGTCCAGTTCGGCGGCGTCCGGGCGGGCGGCGGCCGACGCCCAGGCGACGTAGCAGTCCGGCCGCAGGAGCAGGGCGGTGGCCGGCGGCTCGGGACCGTCCGCGCGCGCGGTGACGAGGTCGATCCGGTCGGCGGACACCGCCTGCCCGAGGGAGGCGTCCTCGGTCAGGTCCAGCAGCATGGGCCGCCCGGATCGGGCCAGCTCCGCCAGCCGCACCGTCCTCGTGGCCGTGCGCAGCGTCAGGTCCGGCGCCCACCGTCCGACGAGGGGGTGCGCGTCGCGTACGCCCATGTCGTAGCGGAGGTCCGCGCCGGCCATCATCTCCGCGATGCGCTTCACGTTGGCCGGGTCGCGGAGCAGCTCGCCGAACAGCTCGCGTAGCGCGGTGACCGCACTGCCGGGGGCGATTAGAGTGGACTGCGCCTGTGTGTGCATGACGACGCGCTCGGCGGCGGGCCGCCGCTCGGTCTCGTACGTGTCGAGCAGCCCCGTCGGGGCCTGCCCGCGGAGCTCGGCGGCGAGCTTCCAGCCGAGGTTCACGGTGTCCTGCAGACCGAGGTTGAGCCCCGGCCCGCCGATCGCGGAGTGCACGTGGGCCGCGTCGCCGACCAGGAGCACCCGCCGGTCGCGGAACCGCTCGGCCACGCGCGTGTTCCCGCCGGTCAACCGGCGCAGCATGGGGGGCCCGTCGCCCTTCGGCGGCTCGAGCGGCATGTCGACGCCGAGCACCCGCTGGATGCTCTCCCGCATCTCCTCCAGCGTCATGGGGTCGGTCTCGGCCTCGGGCTTCTCCCACTCCAGCGTGGTGACCAGCGGCTCCCGGCCGGGGAACGGCGCGAAGACGAAGAGCCCGCGCTCGGTGCGGTGGTGCAGGAAGGGCGGGATGACCCCGTAGCCGGGGACGTCCAGGGTCCCGGTCGCCGGGTCCACCCACGCGGCGGGCGGGTAGGCGGTCACGGTACGGGAGACGCTGTCGTCCCTGCTCACGCCGGGGAACTCGATGCCGGACAGCTTCCGCGTCACGCTGCGTCCGCCGTCCGCGCCGACCAGGTACCGGGCGCGGAGCCGGTAGGAGCCGTCCGGCCCCGCGACCGTGGCGGTGACGGCCTCGTCGTCCTGCTCGATGTCGACGAGGCCGTGGCCGTACCGGATCTCCGCGCCGAGCTCGACCGCGCGCTCCGCGAGGACCTGCGCGATGCGGACCTGAGGCACCGGGAGCAGGTGGATCGGGTTGTCCTCCAGAGGGCTCAGGTCCAGGGGGAGGGCGCCGAAGACGTATCCGGGGACGGGCGCCGGCGGTTCCTTGCTCTCGCTGAGGCGCTCGTACAGGCCACGGCGGTCGAGCGCGCGCACGACCTGGCCGACCAGGCCGTTCGCGCGGGGCTCCGTGCTCGGCTGCGGCAGCCGCTCCAGCACGATCGGGCGCAGTCCGGCGAGGCCGAGCTCGCACGCCAGCATCAGGCCGTTCGGGCCGGCACCGGCGATGACGACGTCGTTGATCATCAGAGTTCTCCTGTCGAAGGGCATGACGGGATGGCCCGGCGGCCACCGGCGCTTCGCGGCGGCGCGGGCTGTCGAAGGGAGGGGGTCAGGGGACGGGCAGGCCGGCCCAGAGCCGGTCGAACACCTCGTTCATCAACCGGGCGACCGGGACGGAGGAGTCGGCGCGCAGCCAGTGGTCGATGGCGACCGTGGCGGCCGTGCCGGTCACGCCGGCGACGAGGGCCGGATAGACGTCGCGGTCCGCGTCCGTGCCGGTCCGCTCGGCGATCGCCTTGGCCAGCTCCCCTTGGATGATCATGTTGGCCTTGAGGAACTCGCCCTGCACGTCGGGCTCGGTGAGCATGAGACGGATGCCGCCGACCCACTCCCGGCTGGGCGGCTGCCCGCCCTCGCCGCCCTCCGGAGTGAACCGCGCCCGGACCACCTGGGTGATCGCCTCGCGCAGCGGCTCGTCCGCAGGGCGGGCCCGCAGGTCGTCCGCGACGCGCAGCATCCGGTCCAGGTGCCAGGCGGTGAACGCCTCGGCCTTGCTGGAGAAGTAGTTGCGGAAGGTGCGGACCGAGACGTTCGCCTCGGCGGTGATGTCCTCGATCGTCACCGCGTCCCAGCCGCGCTCGACGCTCAGGCGGATCGTCGCCCAGCTCAACGCCGCACGCGTCTCCCGCTTCTTCCGTTCCCGCAGCCCCAGGGGAGCCCCTTCGCCATCGACCATGAGGTCACCGTAACGGATCTTGCCGAAGAGGAAAAGATGCCGTCACGGCAAGATTTTCGGTATTGAAACGGGTTCTAGTTCTGCTTAGGCTCGCGTCGTGATCCTCGATCGTTTCCGACTGACCGACCGGGCCGCGATCGTGACGGGCGCCGGACGCGGGATCGGAGCCGCGACCGCGGTCGCGCTCGCCCAGGCCGGCGCCGACGTGCTCGTCTCCGCCCGCAGCGAGGACCAGCTCCGCAAGGTCGCCCGCGAGATCGAGGACGCCGGGCGGCGGGCGGTCGTCGTGGCCGCCGACCTCACCGACCTGACGGCCGCCGCCGGGCTGGCCGCGGCGGCGGCCGAGGCGTTCGGCCGGATCGACGTGGTGGTGAACAACGTCGGCGGCACCCTGCCGCGGGCGTTCCTCGACACGACCGACGAGTTCCTGGCCGAGGCGTTCCACTTCAACGTCGGCATCGCGCACGCCCTGACCCGCGCGGCCGTGCCGCACATGACCGAGGGCGCCGTCGTCAACATCTCCTCGGTGATGGGCCGCGTCACCGGCCGCGGCTTCCTGGCGTACGGCACGGTCAAGGCGGCGCTGGCGCACTACACCCGGATGGCGGCGCGCGACCTGGCGCCGCGGATCCGCGTCAACGCGATCGCCGCCGGCGCGGTCGCCACGTCCGCACTGGAGATCGTGACCGGCAACGACGAGCTGCGGACGGCCGTGGAGAACAACACCCCGCTCGGTCGCATCGGCGACCCGGAGGACATCGCCGCGGCCGTGCTCTATCTCGCCTCGCCCGCGGGCGCGTTCGTCACCGGCCGCGTCCTCGAGGTCGACGGCGGCACCGACCAGCCGACCCTGGACCTCGGTCTGCCCGACCTGTGATCTCCCGGCACGGCCGGAGCCGTGATCAAGCGAGCGTGTCCTCATCATCCGCCCGGCTTCGGCCGGATGTTAATGATCTTTCTGGTCGTCCGCTCGTAGAATCGATCGCCGGTGATCGCCGCACGCCGTGCAGAGGCGCGCGGCGTTGGCCGGTCTACCGGTACGCCCCGGACCGGTGCGTGCAGGTCTCGGGTGACATCACGACCAGCAGCGGGGTCAGCGGGAGCTACACGAGCGGCCTGGTCGCCTGCGGCTGACCACGTGACCGCCATCGGCCCGGCCCCGGGCCGACGGCGGCGGCGGCGTACCGACGGTCCTCCCTTGTAACTTGTTCTAGCGCTGTTTACGATCTTGCCGTGCTTCCGGTCCGCCTTCGACCAGAGAGGCCCGCATGACGTATCGCGTGGTGCTGTGGGGCACCGGGAACGTCGGCCGTAACGCGCTGATCGGCATCACCGCACGCCCCGACCTGGAACTTGCGGGAGTCTGGGTCTCCAACCCGGCCAAAGTGGGCAAGAACGCCGGAGAGCTGGCCGGGATCGGCGCGCTCGGCGTGACCGCCACGAACGACGCCGACGCCGTCCTCGCCCTCCGGCCCGACTGCGTCGTCTACACGTCCATGGCCGACGTACGGCTCGCCGAGGCCCTCGACGACCTGCAGCGCATTCTCCGCGCGGGCGTCAACGTCGTCTCGTCCAGCCCCGTCTTCCTGCAGTTCCCCGACGAGGCCATGGGTTCGCCGATCCGGCAGGCCGCCCTCGACGGCGGCGTCTCGATCTGGGTGAACGGCGTCGACCCCGGCTTCGCCAACGACTGGCTGCCGCTGACCGTCACGAGCATCAGCGAGCGCATCACCGAGGTGCGCTGCCTGGAGATCCTCAACTACGCGACGTACGACCAGGCCACCGTGCTCTTCGACATCATGGGCTTCGG
This sequence comes from Actinoallomurus liliacearum, assembly GCF_039542035.1. Lineage (NCBI taxonomy): Bacteria > Bacillati > Actinomycetota > Actinomycetes > Streptosporangiales > Thermomonosporaceae > Actinoallomurus > Actinoallomurus liliacearum. The sequence goes on along the minus strand of NZ_BAABHJ010000008.1, from coordinate 29,721 downwards.
CCGTCCGATGGACGACGTGCCGATGCTGCTCCAGCCGGGCGTGCTGTCCCTCGCCTGGGGCAGCGTCGTCCGCCAGCTCGCCGCCGGCCTCGACGTCGAGCTGGACGGCCTGGAGGAGTGGTACACCCGCCTGCCCGCCCCGGAGGCGTTCGACGTCGACGCCGGCCGGATCGAGAAGGGCACCGCCGCCGCGCTGCGCTTCGAGCTGCGCGGGATGCGCGGCGGTCGTCCGGTCATCGTGCTGGAACACGTCACCCGGCTGCGCGACGACCTGGCCCCCGACTGGCCGCAGCCTGCGGGCAAGGGCTGCTACCGCGTCGAGGTGCGCGGCGAGCCGAACTACACCGTCGACCTGCAACTCCTCGGCACCGACGGCGACCACAACACGGCCGGCCTCAAGGCCACCGCGATGCGCCTCGTCAACGCCGTCCCCACCGTCGTCCAGGCCGCCCCGGGCCTCCTCACCGCCCTCGACCTCCCGCTGATCACCGGCCAGGGCCTCGTCGTCTGATCTCCACCGGAGGTCAGAGGATCAGGCCCTCGCCGTCCATCCAGCGGACGAGGTCGTTCCGGTCGACGAGGACGAGCCTGCCATCGGCCTCCGCCAGCGCGGGCCTCGTGAAGGTGCTCGAGGTGACCAGCACGCCGACGTGACCGGCGTAACCGCCGTGCACGGCGCCGATCAGGTTGCGGATCCGGTCCGAGCCGACGGTCTTCTTCTGGCGTTTGCACTGCACCGCGACCCGGCGCCCGTCGGGGGAGAACGCGGTCACGTCGACGCCGCGGTCACCGGCCCGGCCGACGACCTGGACCGAGCGGTAGCCGTCCCGCTCGAGCAGTCTGGCGACGAGATCCTCGAACTGGGCCCCGGTCATGACATCGACACGATTGAGGTTCGCGATCGCGCGCAGCTGCTCCTCGCGCATCCTGGCCTGGTGCCGCCGCACGGCGGTCGTGACGAGCCCGGCGACCAGCAGGACCAGCGCGATCGCGGCCACGGTGACGATCCACGGCCAGTACGCGGCGACGAATCGGACCAGCAGGTAGAGAAGGCCGGCGCAGGCGCCCCCGGCGATCAGGGCGCCGAGAGCGAGAGCAAGGTAACGGAGGACGGGATGGAGCGAGTCGTTCTTCGGGAGACGGCGAACCGGGGGCTCTTTCATGGCACCTCTTGCTCGATCGCTCGGCTGCGCAAAGGATGACATGGGCCGCTGACAGTTCGGTGTGGGAGTAGTCGAGCGGGGACGGAGATACGGGATGACATCGATCGTGATCGCCGGCGGGGGCGTCGGCGGGCTGACGGCGGCGCTGGCGCTCGGCAAGGCCGGGTTCGAGGTCGCCGTGTACGAGGCGCATCCGGTCGCCGACGCGGACATCGGCGCGTTCCTCACGCTGGCGAGCAACGGGATGGTCGCACTGGCGCAGCTCGACGCCGCCCGGCCGGTCGCCGAGGCCGGGTTCCCGCTCACCGCTCTGCGCCTGACCGACGACACGGGAGCCGAGATCGCCGTCCGGCCGATGGGCGGGCACGACGATCCCCTGACCCGTTACCGCTGCCTGCTCCGCGCGGAGCTCTGCGCGGTGCTGCGGTCCGAGGCGCTGCGCCGGGGGATCCCGATCCGGCACGGGAAGCGGCTGGTCGCCGCGGCCGAGGACGCCACCGGCGTCACCGCGCGGTTCGGCGACGGCGGCACCGCCCGCTGCGATCTGCTGATCGGCGCGGACGGGCTGAACTCCACCCTGCGGAGACTGATCGATCCGGCCGCCGCTCCACGACGTTACGCGGGTCAGCGCGTCTTCTACGGGTACGCCGCCGAGGCGCCGCGCGCGGAGCGGCCGGGAACGTTCGAGATGGTGCGGGGGAGCGAGGCCGCGTTCGGGTACGCCGTGTCGCCGGGCGGGACGACCTACTGGTTCGCCCGGGTCACGGGTGCGGAACTGTCCGCCGAGGAGATCGCGGCGGGCACGGCCGTGCGATGGAGGGCGGAGCTCCTTCCGCTCCTTCGCCGGGACGCCACGCCCGCCGCGGACATCGTCGCGGCGACCGGCGACCGGCTCATGGCGACCAACGCCCACGACCTCCCGGCCGTCGGACCGTGGCACACCCGCCGAATGCTGATCATCGGCGACGCCGCCCACGCCGCGTCGCCCGCGACCGGTCAGGGCGCATCCATGGCGATGGAGGACGCGGTCGTGCTGGCCAAGGCACTGCGCGACGCCGGCACGATCGACGCGGCGCTGGAAACGTACGAAGGGCTGCGGCGGCCGCGGACGGACGCGAATATCGCCGCCAGCGCCCGCATGACCGGCGCCAGGCCCGTACGCGCCGGCTCTGGAAGCGGCGGAGAAGCGTCCCGCTCCTCACCGAGCGGTGGGGACGAGGATCTGCTGCGCCTGCTCGACTGGACCTCTCGCCTCCCCTAGCGGCCGAGTATGCGGCTGAGCCACCGGGTTCGGGCGTGGCGGGCTTCGCGAGTGAGGGCCGCGGCGGGGGCGAAGGAGTCGAAGCCGTGGAAGGCGCCTGGCCAGACGTGGAGCTCGGCGTCGCCGCCGGCCCGCCAGATCGCGTGGGCGTAGGCGACGTTCTCGTCGCGGAAGGTCTCGGCCGAGCCGACGTCGATGTAGGTGGGCGGCAGCCCGCTCAGATCGGTGGCGCGGGCAGGAGCGGCGTACGGCGGCAGGTCCGGGGCGCCGTACCGGTCGCCCAGGTAGGCCTGCCAGGCGACGGCGGTCGAGGACCTGTCCCACAGGCCGACGCCGGCCATCTGGTGGGCGGAGAGGGTGTCGAGGCGGTCGTCGAGCATCGGGCACTGCAGGAGCTGCCCGATGGGTGCCGGTCCGTCGCCCCGGTCCCGGTTGAGCAGGGTCAGGGCCGCGGCGAGCCCGCCGCCGGCGCTCTTGCCCCCGATGATCAGGTGCTCGCCGTCGATGCCGAGCTCGTCCGCGTGGCCGACGGTCCAGAGGAGTCCGGCGTGGCAGTCCTCCAGCGGCCCGGGGTAGGGGGTCTCCGGCGCCAGCCGGTACTCCACGGACACGACGGCCAGGCCAAGCGGGGCGGACCAGTCGCGGAGGATCTTCGGCAGGACGGCCCAGGCGTTACCCATGACCATCCCGCCGCCGTGCATGTAGTACAGCACCGGCAGCGGCCCGGCGGCGTCGGCGGGCCGCGCGTACACCAGCGTGACGTCCGGACCCCCCTCGGCGCCGGGCACGCTCAGCTTTTCGACCGCGAAGCGGCCGTCGGCCCGTAGCTCCTCCTCGGTGGGCCGGGGCCGGCCGGCGGCGTCCCGTTCCCGCTGGGCGGCGAGGTTCTCCGGGGTGAGCCGTTCCCGCGACAGGTCGCCCAGGGCCGCCAGAGCGGCGCCCAGTTCGGGGTCGAGCGGCGGGGCCGTCCGCGCGGGGGCCGCTGCGGAGGCCGGCGAACCCGGGCGCCCGGTCATGACGTGGCGCTCGGGCAGGCGAAAAGACCGATCCGGGCCACGCCGAGCCGCCGACTCCCGGCACGCACGGCTACCGCGCCAGGCATGGATGTCGTGGAGATCACGAACCCAGCGAACCACAGGGCGCCGGTCAGGGCCGGCGCAGCCCGCAGCCGGCGGCCGAGGAGATCGGCGGGTTCACGTTGCACCTCTTGTGCTCCGCGCGGCAGAAGGGCCGCTCGGCGGCCGTACGTCGCCTCTTACCAGGGCAGCGGGCCGCCCTCGCTGTAGAACCCGCCAGTCGGGCCGTCCGCGCTGAGCGTGGCCAGGCGCACCACGATCGCGGCGCCCTGCGCGGGGGTGAGGTGGCCCTTGTGGTCGTTCATGTCGGTGTCGACGTAGCCGGGGGCGGCGGCGTTGACGAAGATGCCGTCCTTGCGCAGCTCATTGGCGTACTGCACGGTCAGCGCGTTCAGCGCGGTCTTGGATGGGGTGTACGCGGCAGACGTCGGCAGATCCGCCAGCGGGCTGTCCGGGTCGGCGGCGATGGCCAGCGATGCGGCGGCGCTGCTGACGTTGACGATGCGCGGCGCCGGCGATCGCCGCAGGAGCGGGAGCATGGCGTTGGTCACCGTGATCACCCCGAAGAGGTTGGTCTCGAACACCGCCCGGACCATGTCCAGGTCGACGGAGCTGGGGACCTGATCGAGGGCGTCTTCGGGCGCGACCTGCCCGGAGCCGGTGATGCCGGCGTTGTTGACCAGCGCGTCAAGGTGGCCGAAGCGCTCCTCCATCAGCCGCGCGGCCTCCTGGACGGTGGCCGGGTCGGTGACGTCGAGGGTGATCGCGTGCGCGTCGCCGCCCGCCGCGCGCAGGGCCGTGGCGGCCTCCTCGCCGCGCCGCGGGTCCCTGGCGCCGACCAGGACGGTCATGCCCAGCGCGGCGAGCTGCTCGGCGGTCGCGCGGCCGATGCCCTTGTTAGCCCCGGTGATCAGTGCGACCTGCTGGTGCGCGGTGTCCTCGGTCATGACAAAGTTCCTGTCCAAGAGGGTTCGATGCGGTAAATGCCCGCGGTGGGGCTTCCCGGTCGGCGGCGCGCCGAGGCCGGAGCGCCGCCGCCGCTCTCAGTCCGTGAGCCGGCGAATCCGGGTCGTCTCGCGGACGACCGCCCAGGCGTCGGCCACCGGGCCCACGTGTCCGAGCTTGTCGGGGTTGACCACCGTACGGATCGTCTGGATGCGTCCGTCGAGGATGTCGAGGGTCCAGGTGTTGACGACCTTGCCGTCCCGGTCGCGGAAGATCGCGCCCGGCTGGCCGTTCACCTGGTGTGGTTCCACGACGCCGCCGATCCGGACGAACGGCGCCAGGAGCGCGGTGAGCACCCGGGCCACGTTGGCGGCGCCGGAGACGCCCGTGCCCCAGCGGGGCGCCTTGCCGCCGCTGTCGCCGATCATCCGAACGTCGGCGGCGAGCAACTCGGTCAGTCCGTCGACGTCGCCTTCGGCGAAGGCGACGAAGAACCGCTCGGCGAGCTGCTCGCGCTCCTTGCGATCGGCCTGGAACCGGGGCCGGCCCGCGTCCATATGGCGGCGCGCCCGCACCACGAGTTGCCGGCACGCCGCCTCCGACCGGCCCACCGCCGAGGCGATCTCCGGGAAGTCGAAGCCGAACACCTCGCGCAGTACGAAGACCGCGCGTTCGAGCGGGCTGAGCCGCTCCAGCAGCAACAGGGCCGCCATCGACACGGAGTCGGCCAGCTCAGCCGAGCGCTCGGGGTCCTGGTAGGGGTCGCTGAGCAGCGGTTCGGGGAACCACGGCCCGGTGTACTCCTCCCGCCGGACCCGGGCCGAGCGCAGCACGTCGATCGAGATCCGGGTGACCACGGCCGACAGGAAGGACTTGGTCGACGTGGGTTGTGTCGGGGAGGCCGCGTAGCGCAGCCAGGTCTCCTGGACCGCGTCCTCGGCCTCGCCCACGCTGCCGAGGATGCGGTAGGCGATCGAGAACAGCAGCGGCCGCAGTTCCTGGAACTCCTCGGCGCGCGTCATGCCAGCTCTTTCGCGAAGCCACGCCGCCATGAGGGGTAGCTCGGCTGCCAGCCGAGCTCCCGCTTGGCCTTGGCGTTGGAGAAGCCGCGCCCCTCGATCATCATCGTCACCGCCACGTCCCCGGCCAGTGGCCGGGCCACCCAGGCGGGGACCCGCATCGGCCGCTTCGCCCCCGCGGACGCGGCCAGGTACGGAAGCCACTCGGCGGCCGGGGCCGGTTCGTCGTCGACGATGTTGAACACCCCGTGGGCCTGCTGCTCCACGGCCAGGACCGTGGCGCTCGCCGCGTCGTCCAGATGCACCCACGAGCAGTGGCCGGCGCCGCTCCCGACGACCGGGAACTGCCGCTTGCGCACGGGCTCGACCAGGTCCTCGGTGGCACCCGGCCCGTAGAACCAGCCGTAGCGCAGGACGGTGCCGCCCGCCTTGCCGACCGCGTCCTCGACGTGGCCGAGCGCCGCCATCCCCGGTTCCGCCGGCGTCCCCGTCATCGGGTCCAGCCCGTCCTGCTCGGTCTTCACCCATCCGCCCTCGCGGAGACCGTTCCAGGCGGCGTAGCCCTGCGCGATGAAGTTGGTCACACCGGTCGCCTCGGCGGCGGCCAGCAGGTGGTCCGTCCCCGCGGTGCGCAACCGGTTGGTGCCGGCGAACCACCGGTCCATGTGCTTCATGTCCGGCTTGCCGGCGTGCGCCACGGAGATCGCGGTCATCTGGTGCACGATCACGTCCGGCCGGGCCTTGGCCACCGCCTCACCGACCGACATCGCGTCCAGCCCGTCCATCACGATGCCATCCGCGCCCAACCGCCGCAGCAGATCCAGTTTGGCCACGCTCGTCGTCGTGGCCGTCACCTGGTGCCCGCGAGCCACCAACCGCGGCACCAGCCGCCGCCCCAGAACCCCCGTGCCACCCGCCACGAACACCCGCATGACCATCACCTCCCGGCTCAGAACCCGTCTCTGCGACCCCGAGACGAGACAGCCCGCCCGGCTGTGACATGGTCTCCCCAAGCCTTCGCGCGGAGGGTGAGCGGCCCGGCACGTACCGAACACTCGGCGAAGGCAGCCACGCAGCGTGCGTTATGTCATACTCCGTCGCATCCGCGCGACGCTTCACCGAGCGTTCCGTCAGCCCGCCATCGAGGCCAGGCCGAACGCCCCACCCGCGGTCGCGTGTCCGCGAGCCCAGAGTCGCTGATCACTGGTGTCTACTGCCGTCTTGGATCACCGATCGCCAGTGATCTCGGGTCGCCGGGGTCAGTAGCGGAGGTCGGCGAGGACGCCGTAGTGGTCCGACGCCAGAACGCCGTCGATCGGGTCGGTGCCGATGACCTCGCAGTGGACGGGGTGGCCGGTGCCGCCGCGGCGGGGCCAGGCGGAGAGGATGTGGTCGATCCGGCGGTTCGGCCACAGCACGGGGACCGCCCAGGAGTTGGTGTTCGCCCACGTATGGCCCGGTCCGCCCGTCCCGGCCGTGGCCCAGGCGTCGTAGAACACCAGGTCCCGCGCCGCCGGTTCGGTCTTGCCGGTCAGTATCCGGATCTCGTCGCTGTCGGGGTCGGCGTTGAAGTCGCCGCACAGGATCGCCGGGTGCCGCCGGCTCTGCCGCTCGGCGATGTAGGAGGCGATCTCCCGTACCTGCTTCTGGCGCTCGGCGCTGTGCTCCAGCCGCCAGGCGAGGGCGGCGAGGAAGAGCTGCACCGGGCCGCGCGGACCCTCGATCTCGGTGAACAGCAGGTCGCCGCCGGTGTCTCCCGAGCCGGACAGCCGCACCCACTCGTGCCGCGTGATCGGCCATCGCGACAGCACCGCGATTCCGGAGGTCGCGCCGTTGCTGACGACGTCCCCGGCGAAGACGTGGTGCGGCATCCCGAACCGCTGCTCCTGCCCGCCCCACGCCTCGACCAGCGCGACGACGTCCGCGTCATGCCGGGCCAGGGTCTCGCGGATCGCTCCTTCGCGTCGCTCCCAGGGCCCGAACCGGCCCCAGACGTTCCAGGTGATCACCCGCAGGGTGGTCTCGATCAGGGGTCCGTACGGCTGCGCGATGTCGTACATGGTCCTCCTATTCGGTGCGCATCCCCAGGTAAGCGCGGAACATCGGGTGGACCTGGAACCGCTGGACCGCTGCGAGGTTCAGGTGCTGCACCTGGTGCATGCCGATGAACGCCCCCGGGCCGCCGCCCACCGGATCGGCCTCCCCGATGGGCCGGGCGGTGAGGAAGCCCGTCTGCCAGAGAATCTCGATCAGGCCGTCCGGGTCACGGACGGGCAGCCAGGAGGAGGTGCCGTTCGTCGGGATCTCGCCGAGCACCAGTTCCAGGCAGAGCAGTTGGAGGTCCTCCCGGTCGAACGTGTGGTCCCGGCCGCGGAACACCTCGAACACGCCGAGCAGGCCGGGGTACTGGAAGCGGTACTCCGCGGCGATGTCCTTGGTCCGCTCCTCGGAGTAGCCGCGCTCCGCCCACCGGACCGCCTCGAACGGCAACGGAAGGGCGGGGGCACGGTCCCGGGCCTCCTCGAGCACGGTCGTGCAGAACTCGATGATTTCGCGCGGCCGGTAGAGGGTGCGGTCGACCACGTACCGGAAGGAACCGTCCACGGGCCCACCGGGGACCGGCGCGAACACGGCGTTCCAGCACGTCAGATCGTCGGCGCGGTCGAGAACCTGGGCGTCGTAGCCCATCTCCCGCGCGGAGTACCGGATGCGCTTGGCGATGAGCTCGAGGAGGGAGCCCTCGCTCCACCTGATCGTCTCCAGCAGGTCCCGGTACTTCTGCGCGTCCTCGTACAGCGCCGGGATGTCGTCGTACAGCTCTCGCCGCAGCGAGACGTACACCGACAGGTTGCCGTGCAGCGCGTTGACGGACACGCACGCCTGGAACAGCCCGGCCACGAACGCCTTGGCGTCCTCGGAGGAGTCCCAGCCCCGGTCGAGCTCGTCGACGACGATCGTGACGCGCTGCCGGTCGAGGACCTTCCGGAGGGCGGGCAGCAGGGAGTGGATCTCCTCGAGCTTGTACAGCCGGTCCAGCTCCCGGGTCTTCGCACCCGCCTCGATCGGGCCGAGCTTGATGTTCTCCAGCCGCTTGAGGTACGAGACCAGGACGGACAGCCGGCCCATCTGGACGTTGGCGTGGTTGTTGCGGATGTACGCGCTGATCTCGGCGCCCCCGCCCTTCGCCAGCCGCATGCCCTTCCGGGCGACCTCCTTCATGACCATGACGTAGAGCAGGTACTTCCAGGCGGCGGCGTACGCGCCGTGCTTCGCCCAGGACCCGGCGTTCTCGGCGGCCATCGTGGAGCTGAGCAGCTCGTACGAGTAGTCCTCCGGGGACAGCTCGATCACGCGGTTGCCCGCGGTGCGCTCGCGCTTGGCAAGCACCTGGAAGATGGCGCTCTTGCCGGATCCGCGGTTGCCGAGGAGCACGGTCTTGGCGCCCGAGTGGACGCGGTTGTACGTGGCCGACTCGACGAAGCACTTGTCCAGGCCACGCCCGATGTCACGCTCGGCCGACGGCGCGCCGAAGTCGAGACCGTCGAGGATCTTGGAGGACAGGACCAGGCGCGTCACGACTCCACCACCGCTCGAGAGGGTCTTGGTAGATCTTCGCACGGCTGATGCGGCCCCGCCCCTGCCGCGTCGCCCGCAGCGTGATCGTCACTCTGCGCCCCGGATTTCCGTCGCACCGACCACCGAAATCCTCGGCACAAGCCATCTCCGCGGCGTACGGGCGCGCGCGGGATCTACCTCTCGTTCTCGTGCTTGAACTGGGCCTCGAGCCGCAGCAGGAGACGGCGTTCCTCGTCCGGGAGATCGTCGTACGCGGTGATCCGCTCGGGTGCCTGGCGCCGATCCCGGCCGGCGCTCGACCGCAGGGCGTCGTACACCTCGGGGCACGGCCACGTGCCGGCGCCCATGTAGACCAGGCCGAGGTGGAGGGAGCGCAGCAGCCTTCGCAGCGCCGATCTCTGGACGTCGTCTTCTCGCATGCGGGCCCTCCGGTCGCGATCCCGCCCCGAGCGTCCCGCCACGCCCTCTCCGCAGGGTCGAGAGTCGCTGGACTCCGGGTTCGGCCGGGCTCGTACTGATCACCTGAGCGCCGGACCGCTCAGGAGGACCGGCGTGCCTCGGCGGGCGCGGCGACCGGCCTTCCGCCGGCCGACTCGGCGACCGGTCTGCCGTCAGTGGGCTCAGGGAGCGGCCTGCCGCCGGTCGACTCGGCGACCGGCCTGCCTCCGGCGGGCTCAGGGAGCGGGCTGTCGTCGGCGGGCGCGGGCGACCAGGCGGCGCACGACCTCGTCGGTGTCCTCGGGGAGGCCGTCGAGCGGGAACCAGCGCAGGTCCGCGGACTCCTCGCTGATCCGTTCTCGGGCGCCGTCCGGGGCGACGGCGACGTACTGGACGTCCAGGTGGTAGGACCCGCCGTGGCACCAGACGCGGTGCCGGTCGAGGTGGAGCGGCTCGGGCAGCAGACGCAGCTCGTCGATGCCGGACTCCTCGGTGGCCTCGCGCAGCGCCGCGCCCGCGAGCGTGGCGTCGTGCGGTTCGCAGTGGCCGCCCAGTTGCAGCCACATGCCCGCCTTGGGATGCAGCGTGAGCAGCACCCGCTCTCCGGGCGGGTCGAGGACGACCGCGCTGGCCGTCAGGTGACCGGGCACGCATTCGCGGAACATGGCGTTCTCGTGCGCCGACAGGTGCGCGAGGAAGTCGCGCCGCAGCAGGTCCTGCGCGGCGTCGGGCGCGGTCCAGTCCGACAGCGCGCGTACGGCGTCGGCGTGCAGTGTCATCGTCACCTCACCCGGCGCGGCCGCGCCGGCGCCGTCTGATGCGGGGGCGTGGTCAGTCGCGGGGGCCGGGCTCGTCGTCGCCGGACTCGTCCTTCGGCTCGGTGAACTGCGAGATGTCCAGGTCGACGCCCGTGCCCTCGACGAACGCCTCGGGGTTCTCCAGGTCGTCGGTGGTGGGCAGCAGGTCCGGGTGCACCCAGACGGCGTCGCGTCCCTCGTTGCCGCGCGCCTCGCCCAGGGCGGCCCACAGCGCGGCGGCCTCCCGCAGCCGCCGGGGCCGGAGTTCGAGGCCGACCAGCGTGGCGAAGGTGCGCTCGGCGGGACCACCGGTCGCGCGCCGGCGGCGTACCGCCTCGCCGAGCTTGACCGCGGACGGCAGCCGGCCGTCGGCGGCGGCCGCGACGACGGTGCCGACCCAGCCCTCGACCAGGGCCAGCGCGGTCTCCAGCCGGGCCAGCGCGGCCTTCTGCTGCGGGGTCTCCTCCGGCGTGAGCGCCAGCTCCCCGCCGAGGGCCTCCTGCAGCGCCTCCGGGTTGGTCAGGTCCGCCCCGGCGATGGCCTCCTCGATCTTGGACAGGTCCACGGTGATGCCGCGCGCGTAGTCCTCGACCGCGCCGAGCAGGTGGGCGCGCAGCCACGGGACATGCCCGAACAGCCGCTGATGGGCGGCCTCGCGCAGCGCCAGGTAGACGCGCACCTCGTCGGCGCTGACCTCCAGGCCCTCACCGAACGCGGTCACCCCGGCCGGCAGCAGCGCGCCGACGCCCTCAGGCGCCAGCGGCAGCCCGACGTCGGCGGAGCCGACGACCTCCAGCGCCAGCGCGCCCAGCGCCTGCCCGGCCTGCCCGCCGACCATCGCGCCCGACATCTGCCGCATCATCCCGACGAGGGGGCCGGCGACGGCCTTCATCTCCTCGGGCATCGCCTCGCCCATGGAGTCGACCATCCGCGCCGCGATCGGGTCGCAGACCTTCGACCACACGGGGAGGGTGTTCTCGATCCACTCCGACCGGCTCCACGCCTGCGGGTTACGGATCCCCGCGGGGAGCGTCGTCGCCTCGTCCAGCCACAGGTCGGCCAGCCGGAGCGCCTCGACGACCGCCCGCCGCTCGGCGTCGACCACCGAGGGGTCGCCGCGCTCGACGACGGTGTGCCGGGCGACGTCCTTGGCCAGGTCCCAGTTCAGCGGGCCGGTGCTCGCGGACTGGCCGGCCAGCATGTCGGCGAACTGATGGAGCATGGCGGCGAAATCCTGCATGCCGCCCGGGCCGAAAGGCCCCTGGTTACCGGGCTTGTTCTCATCGCCGGGCTCGTCCGGGCGGTTGAACCCGAAGGGGATGTCGCTCACAGGCTCGACCTCAGGCAGGATGAATAGGTCACAACCTTCACGTTAGCCGGTCGACGGCCGGGGGCGTGCGTTAGGAGGACTCACTCGACTTGAGTACACGAGAGGTTCGCCCACGGCGTAGCACGGGGCCGGTCGTCGCCGTCACGGGGGCGGCCGACGGCATCGGTCGTGCCCTGGTCGCCCGGCTGGCGGACTCGGGGGACATCAGGAAGGTCGTCGGCCTCGACGACCACCGCGGGGACGTGTCGGGGATCACATGGCGCGTGGTCGACGTCCGCGACCCGCAGCTCACCAGCCGCATCTCCGACGTGGACGTGATCGTCCACCTCGACATGGACCTGTCCCCGGACACCGATCACCGGGAGCGGCGGGCGTACAACGTCCGCGGCGCGCAGACCGTCATCACCGCGGCGGCGGCGGTCCGGGTCCGCAAGGTGATCGTCATGACCAGCGCGATGGTGTACGGCGCGCAGGCGGACAACCCGGTGCCGATCCCGGAGGACTCCCCGCTCGCGGCCGAGCCCGACGACGGCATCGTCGGCGACTTCCTGGAGATCGAGGAGCTCGCGAAGATGGCGCCGGTGGCGCATCCCGGCATGACCGTCACGGTCCTGCGGCCCGCCGCCCTCGTCGGCCCCGGGATCGACACGGTGGTGACCCGTCACTTCGAGGCGCCGCGGCTGCTCACGGTCAAGGGCTGCGAGCCGCGCTGGCAGTTCTGCCACGTCGACGACCTGGTCAGCGCCCTCGAACTCGCCATCACCGGGGAGATCTCCGGCCGGATCGCGGTCGGCAGCGAAGGCTGGCTGGACCAGGACGAGGTCGAGCAGATCACCGGGCGGCGGCGCTTCGAACTCCCGGCCGCGATCACCTTCGGCACCGCGCAGCGGCTGCACCGCATCGGCGTGACGCCGGCGCCGGCCACCGACCTGCACTATGTGGTCTATCCCTGGGTCGCGGACTGCGCGACGCTGCGCCAGGCCGGCTGGAAACCGGCGCATGACAACGCCGAGGCGCTGGCCGCGCTGCTCGAGGAGGTCTCCGGACGGCACGCCGTGGTCGGCCGCAGGCTGGCCCGGAAGGAGGCCACGATGGCCACCGCCGCGGGCGCGACCGTCGCCGTCATCGGCACCGCCGCGATCGTGCGGCGCGCCCGGCGCAAGCGCCGCAGCTAGTCTCAACGGCGCCCGGCGCGAGTGGCGTAGCTGGTCTCGGCGGCGCGCGGCGGCCTCGGTCCGGCCGTTGCCGCGTCGGCGGGGTGCGGTCGAGACGACCGTTGCGCGGGAGCGGTTTCGGGCTTCGCGGGTGCGATGGCCGATGGCCGGAACACCTCGCGGATGCGACCGACAGGCCCGCCTATGCCTCGTAACTCCCGTCGATGCTGACCAGGGGCGACTTCCGGCCAGCGGGTACCGTTCGTCCCGTGGACGTGATCCGCTTGGCCGAAATCCGTGACACCGCGCTCTCCGTGGACGAGGTGCTCGCCGCCGTCACCGACCCCGGTGCGGGCGGCACGGCGCTGTTCGTCGGGACCGTGCGCGATGAGGATCATCGGCGCGCGGTGGCGCGGCTGTCGTACTCCGCGCATCCGACCGCCGTCGAGGCGCTGCGCACGGTCCTGGAGAAGGTCGCCGCGGAGTTCCCCGTACGCGCGCTCGCGGCGACGCACCGGGTCGGCGATCTGGAGATCGGCGATCTGGCCGTCGTCGTGGCCGCCGCCTGCCCGCACCGCGCGGAGGCGTTCGCGGCCTGCCGGAAGTTGATCGACGACCTCAAGGCGGAGGTTCCCATCTGGAAGCATCAGCGCTTCACGGACGGGGACGAAGAATGGGTGGGCACAGACTGACCTGCGGCGGAGCATGCAGGTTACCCTGGGTATAACGCTTCGTACCGAGGTGACGCGCATGTCCATTCTGGCGTGGTGGGCCATCCCGGTGGCCGTGGCCCTGCTGACGGGGGCCCTGATGACCCTGCGGGGACGCAGGCCACGTGTACGGAGGTCGTTCGAGGAGATCGAACACTTCCAGCGGTTCCGTGACGCCATGGAGCGGCCGCGCCGCAAGACCCGGGGACGGCGGCCTCGGTCGACCGCGTAGGCTTCCGGGCATGTCCCGCCGTGCTGCCACTCTGGTCGTCGCGAGCCTCCTGATCCTCCTACTGGGCCTGGCCGCGGCAGTCATGCCCGTGCCGTACGTCGCGCTCCGGCCCGGCCCGACGTCCGACACGCTGGGCGCGCTCGGCAAGGCGCCGCTGATCCAGATCACCGGCGCGCAGACCTACCCCACGGAGGGACACCTCAACTTCGTCACGGTCGCCTACCAGGGGGGGCCGGGCAACCGGATCGACCTGTTCACCGCGCTGCGCGGCTGGTTCGACCCGGACGTCGCCGTCGTTCCCGAAGAGACGATCTTCCCGAAGAACGTCTCCAGCAAGAAGGTGGATCAGGAGAACGTCCAGGAGATGGCGAACTCCCAGGAGTCCGCCACGGCCGCCGCGATGCACGAGCTGCACAAGCCGGTGACCACCGCCGTCCTGGTCGACTCCGTGCAGAAGGGGCTCCCGTCGGACGGCCGGCTGCGGCCCGGCGACCAGATCACCGCGATCGACGGCAAGCAGATCAAGGACATGCCCGGCGTCACCGCGGCCGTCGGCGCGCACAAGCCCGGCGACACGGTGACCTTCACCGTCAAGCGGGACGGCAAGGACACCCAGGTTCCCGTGAAGACGGTGGTCTCGCCGGACAAGACGGGCGACCGAGCCGGCAAGGCCATCGTGGGCGTGATCCTGAAGGAGAAGTACCAGTTCCCCGTCACCGTCAAGATCAGCGTCGGTGACATAGGAGGTCCCAGCGCCGGGCTGATGTTCTCGCTCGGCATCTACGACAAGCTGACGCCCGAGGACATCACCGGCGGCCGGTTCATCGCGGGCACCGGAACGATCACCCCGGACGGTCAGGTCGGGCCGATCGGCGGGATCCAGCAGAAGATGGTCGCCGCGCGGCAGGCGGGCGCCACGATCTTCCTCACCCCGACGCAGAACTGCGCCGACGCCGTCGCCTCCAAGCCCAAGGGCCTGCGGCTGGTCCGGGTGGACACCATGCACGGCGCCCTGCAGGCCCTGACCGCCATCCGGACCGGCCAGGGCGGCGTCCCCGCCTGCCCGGCCGCCTGAGTACCTCCGCCTGCCCGGCGGGCTGAGCAGCTCGCAGGCCCGGGTCGGGTGAGCGTTTCCGCCTGCCGGGCCGGCGGAGCGTCCCCGTCGGCGCGAACGAACGAGCCGGCGGAGACGCCGTCAGCTGAGCGTCGAGGCGAGCGCGTCGGTCAGGTGGGGGACGAGGTCGGGGCCGGTGAGCACCGCGCCGTCGCTGTCGTGACCGCGCAGCCGCATGGCCGAGTAATGGGAGCCGTCGCGCAGCACGCCCACGACGAGGCGTACGTCCTCGCGGCCGGGGTGCCGGGCGGCCCAGGTCACCGGGTCCTCGTCCGGCGCCTCCTCCTCGGCGCCCTCCGGCAGCAGGATCCGCTCGAGGATCAGCGCGCAGCCGGCGACCTCGCCGGGCCATTCGATGCCGTGCAGGACGTCCTCGATCGGCCGGTCGAGCGGCAGGTCCGGCTGTTCGAGGGCGGCGATGCCGTCGGGCTCGTCCGGGATGCCGAGCTGCCGGGCGAGCTCCGGCTCGTTGCGGTTCAGCTCCGGGGCCGCCACCAGGGCGTACAGCCGGGGCGGGGCGTCCCAGCCGGTGGCGGCCGCATGCCGTTCGAGGTCGCGGACGACCTCTTCCAATCGGGTCATTGGCTCATCTTTTCATCGTCGCCGGCCACCTTTCGGCCACAGGTGGTCCGGGCCGTCGCGGGAACCCGGGGAGGGGTCGGTAAGTTGCCCTCAGAGACACCCGGCGAAGGGGAGTGGCCGTGTCCTTCCGAAGCCCCGGCTCTTTCGGCCGGATCCGCGTGGGCCGATCACGGCTGCTGGTGCGCGTCATCGTCATCCTGGCGATCCTGGTCGCGGTCTTCTTCGCGTTCACCGCGATATGGACCGATGTGCTGTGGTACCGCTCCGTCGGGTTCTCCTCGGTGTACACCAAGCAGATCACGACGCGCGTGACGCTGTTCCTGTGCGCCGGTCTGCTGATGATCCTCGTCCTCGGCGCCAACGTCGTCCTCGCCTACCGCCTGCGCCCGCCGGACCGGCCGGCGTCGGTCGAGCAGCAGGGGCTCGACCGCTACCGCGCCGCGGTCGACCCGTACCGCCGGCTTCTGGTGGCCGGGGTGCTGACGCTGGCGGGCCTGCTGGCCGGCTCCTCGGCGGCCGGGCAGTGGCGGACCTGGCTCGCGTTCGTGAACCGGCAGCCGTTCCACATCAAGGACCCGCAGTTCCACAAGGACATCTCGTTCTTCGTCTTCACCTACCCCCTGCTGCGGCTGGTGCTCGGCTTCCTGTTCGCGGCGGTCATCCTGGCCTTCGTCGCGGCGCTGATCGTGCACTACCTGTACGGCGGACTACGGCTGCAGGGACCGGGGGAGCGGGTCGGGTCGGCGGCGCGCGCGCACCTGTCCGTGCTGTTCGGCGTCTTCGTGCTCCTGAAGGCGGTCGCGTACTGGTTCGACCGGTGGGGCCTGGTCGACTCCCAGCGCGGGGTCGTCACCGGCCCGTCGTACACCGACGTCAACGCCGTGCTGCCCGCCAAGACCATCCTCGCGGTGATCGCGCTGATCTGCGCGCTGATGTTCTTCGCCACGCTGGTGCGGCGCGGCGCGATGCTGCCCGGGATGGCATTCGGCCTGCTCGTGCTGTCGGCGATCCTCATCGGCGGCGTCTACCCGCTGCTGATCCAGACCTTCCAGGTCAAACCCAACGAGGTGGACAAGGAGTCCCGGTACATCGGCCGCAACATCGCGGCCACCCGCCAGGCGTACGGCGTGGCGGGCGCCCAGGTCACCGACTACGTGCCGAACACCAAGCTGTCCCCGGAGCAGGCCAAGCAGGAGACCTCCACCCTCCCCAACGTGCGCCTGCTCGACCCCGCCGTCGTCTCGCCGACGTACCAGCAGCTCCAGCAGATCAAGGGCTGGTACAAGTTCGCCAATCCGCTGGACATCGACCGGTACCCCGATGACACCGGTGCCCTGCGGGACACCGTCGTCGCCGTACGGGAGCTCGAGGGCCCACCGCCCGGCCAGACCAACTGGATCAACAGCCATCTCGTCTACACGCACGGGTACGGCTTCGTCGCCGCCCCGGGCAACCAGGTCGACGTCCAGGGCGCGCCGGTCTTCACCGAGAAGGACATCCCCCCGACCGGGTCGCTGAACATCGCCCAGCCGCGCGTCTACTTCGGCGAGCGCTCACCCGGCTACTCCATCGTCGGCGGCACGGCGCAACGCGAGGTCGACTATCCGGACGACAAGAACGCCAGCGGGCAGGCCAACACCGCCTACGACGGCAAGGGTGGCGTCCCGATCGGCTCGCTGTTCGACCGGACCCTGTACGCCCTGCGGTTCAAGGAGAAGAACCTCCTGCTGTCCGGGGCGATCAACTCCAGATCCCGGATCCTGTACGACCGCACGCCGCGCGAGCGCGTGCAGAAGGTCGCGCCCTGGCTCAAGGTCGACGGCAATCCCTACCCGGCGGTCGTCGGCGGGCGGATCACGTGGATCGTCGACGGCTACACCACCGCGGCGAACTACCCGTACTCGGAGCGTACGAGCCTGGCCGACGCCACGCGGGACACCAACACCGAGAGCCGGGTGTCGGTCGCGGCCCAGGCCGGAGACCGCATCAACTACATGCGCAACTCGGTGAAGGCGACGGTCGACGCCTATGACGGCACCGTCACCCTCTACGCCTGGGACGGAAGCGACCCGGTCCTCAAGACGTGGATGAAGGCGTTCCCCGGCACCGTACGCCCGCGGTCGGCGATCCCGAACGACCTCCTGGCGCACCTGCGGTACCCGGAGGACCTGTTCAAGGTGCAGCGCCGGATCCTCGCCCGCTACCACGTCCAGAACCCGCAGGCCTTCTACGGCGGCGGCGACTTCTGGCAGATCCCCAATGACCCGACCGGCGAGGGCACCGTCGAGCCGCCCTACTACCTGAGCGTCAAGATGCCCGGCCAGAACGACCCGGGCTTCTCGCTGACCTCGACGTTCACGCCGAAGGGCAAGGTCACCAACCTGACCGCCTTCATGGCCGTCGACAGCGTGCCGACGAGCCCCACCTACGGCCGGATCCGCATCCTCCAGGTGCCGCGCAGCCAGGTGACCCCGGGGCCGGAGCAGGTGCAGAACACCTTCGAGAACAACCCGACCGTGTCCCAGCAGCTGACCCTGCTGCGCGGTCCCGGGTCCAGGACGGTGAGCGGCAACCTGCTGACGCTGCCGTTCGGCGGCGGATTCCTGTACGTCGAACCCATCTACCTGCAGGCGAACTCCGGAGGCGGCGCCTACCCGCTGTTGAAACGGGTCCTCGTCTCGTACGGCGACGACATCGGCTTCGGCGCCACCCTCCAGGACGCGCTGGGCCAGGTGCTCGGCGGCGGCGCGGCGGCGAGCGCCGGCCCGCCGCTGCAGGCCAACGAGGACATCCGTGCCGCGATCGACGCGGCGAACCGCGCGTACGGCGACGCCCAGACCGCGCTGAAGAACAACGACTGGGCCGGGTACGGCGAGGCGCAGAAACGGCTGAAGGCGGCCCTGGACGAGCTGGCCAGGCTGCAGAAACAGAGCAACGCGCGGCCGGCGCCGACGACACCCGCGACGCCGAGCCCGACGCCCACGACCACCCCGCCCGCAGCACCCACACCGACGCCGAGGCCGACGCGGTGAGGCCGTCGATTTGCAACCACACCACGTGCCCCATAGAGTTGGGGCATCGCCGCGGGGTGGAGCAGCTCGGTAGCTCGCTGGGCTCATAACCCAGAGGTCGCAGGTTCAAATCCTGCCCCCGCTACCAGGTGAAGAGGCCCAGAGGATCATCCTCTGGGCCTCTTTCGTTTCATTCGCTTGCGCGATCCACCGGCCGCGCCGGAGGCTTGAGCCATGGTCTCTCGCCCGCGGCCCCTCACCGACGTCGCGCCCGCCGCGTGGATCGAGGCAGAGGCCGGTGACTTCGATTCCGGCGTGCACGCGCTGCTGCCCGACGGGTTCGCGGCGTACGCGCGGCTGCCGCACCCCGTGGAGGCCGCGGACGGACGGCCGCTGCGCTGGCGGGAGATCGCGGAACGCTCCGGGCGGGCCCTCGACTCCCGTACGCGCTTCAAGGACATCGCCGGGCCCGAGGAGGCCGTGGGCCGGGTCGTTCCCCGCCGGGCTGCTGCCGGTCCTCTGCGAGATCCTCGCGGCGCACACCGCGACGCCGGGGCACTGCTACTTCGGCCTGTGGGACGGCTGGGGCTGGCTCGACGCCGACGGCCCGCGATTCCACCTGCCGGGGCGCAGACGACCGTTCCGGCGGAGACCCCGGTGTAGTGCTGCTTCTTGACGCACCGGCGAGCGGCATTCTGGCTGAGGTGATTCTTGCCGGCGTTCCGCTTGACGCCGCTCTTCGTGTACAGGGTGTTGTTCTTGTAGAGCGCGACCTGGATGGAGATGGCCGCGACCTTCTTGGTGCACTTGATGTCGGCGGTGACGTTCACGATGTCGCGGTTCTTCGCGTGCGCATGGTGGGAGTAGTGCGGGCTGTGAGTGGTGATCTTGCAGGTGATCACGTCGGCCGCCCGCAGACCAGGACCCGCCGCGCGGGTCGCGGTGATGGTGACCGTCGAGTCCGTCGTCGAGGCGTCGGCTCCGTCGCCCGACGCGGTCCGCCGGGTCCGTGCCGACCGGCCAGGGCTCCTCGCCGCCTCCTCCGGGGGACGGGCCGATCGCGGAATCGATTTGCGCGGGGCGTCGTGTCCGCATAACGTATGAGCACACCGACGCGGGGTGGAGCAGCTCGGTAGCTCGCTGGGCTCATAACCCAGAGGTCGCAGGTTCAAATCCTGCCCCCGCTACCAGTGAGGCCCGGAGAGTTCGACTCTCCGGGCCTCTTTTTCATGCGCGGACTGCCGCACGGAACCGTCGGGGATCGCAGCACCGTCTCATCCGATGGCCCGCCGTACGGAAGGAGAGCGGGATGCCGGATCGTGAGAAGGTCGCGCTCGACGGAGTCCCGGAGACGCTGCTCTGGAACCTCTATCAGCGCGCGGCCGAGGCCGGGCGGCCGGACGCGGTCCTGCGCGATCCCAAGGCCGTCGAGCTGGTCGACGCACTCGACTATCCGTTCGCGGACCGGTTCGGCGCGGGACGGCTGGGCCAGTGGCAGGCCCTGCGCGCGCGCCGCTTCGACCAGGAGGTCCGGCGGTTCCTCGACGAGCATCCCGACGGTCAGGTGGTCGCGCTCGGCGAGGGCCTGGAGACGCAGTTCTGGCGGGTCGACAACGGCCGGGTCCGCTGGCTCACCGTCGAACTGCCGGAGACCGCCGAACTGCGGGCGCGCCTGCTGCCCGACGACCCGCCCCGCCGGCGGACGGTGGCGTGTTCCGCGCTGGAAGAGGAGTGGACGCGGCACGCGGACCCCGCGAACGGCCTGCTCCTGTCGGCCCAGGGCCTGCTCATGTACTTCGAGCCCGATCAGGTCCACCGGCTCCTCGCCTGGTGCGCGGAGCGCTTCCCGGGCGCCACGATGATCTTCGACGGAGTGCCGCCGTGGTTCAGCCGCCGCACCCTGGAGGGCCGGATGACGACGGCCCAGGGCTACCAGGCGCCGCCGATGCCATGGGCCGTGGACGCGGCGGAGAAGGCCCGGATCCGGGCGCTCGACGGCGTCGCCGAGCTTCGCGACCTGCGTCCTCCGCGCGGTCGCGGGCCCCTGTACGGCGCGCTGTTCCCGCTGCTGAACCGCCTCCGCCCGATACGGGAGCTCGGCGTCACCGGCCTGCCCATCATGGCCGTCCGCTTCGCGGCCCCGGCGCATGCGTGAGCACCGGCGCCACGGACGGGTCGTGACGGACCCGGGCGGCCGGGGGGTTGATCAACTACCTTTCTTGCAGTCTCCGGCGTTCAATGGGAAGGGCGGTGCCGATGTCCTCGGAACAGGCCGGTGAGGACCCGGATGAGGCTCTCGTGGCGGCGATCCTGGACGCCGAGCGGGAAGCGGAGCTGGCCGAACTCATCCGTTCGCCGGCTCGCGTCGAGGCGCTGATCGAGCAGAACGCGCTGGGGCTCGACTTCGACCTGGCGCTGGACCTCAGCGGCGGGCTGGCCGCGCTCGGCTTCCACCACACGGCCCGGCTCGTGGCCCTGACCGCGTTCGCCGACGCCAACGCCAAGGTCATGGCCGCGGGGCAGCTGGCACTGGGCTGGATCGAGCTTTCGCGGGGCAAGCACCGCAAGGCTCTGGCGGCGATCGAGGACCTGGCCGGCAACACCGACATCGACGTGTTCGCGGAGGCCGCCTACCTGCGCGGCGTGATCCTCGAGTCGCGGGGCAGGCACGCGCAGGCGGCCGTGGAGTACGAGCGGGCGATCGGCATGCCGCGGCGCAAGAGCGCGGGCCAGGCGGCGCTGTCCCTGGCGGAGATGCTGAGCGCGGCCGGCGACGACGAGCAGGCGGTCGAGGTGCTGGCCGTGGCGCTCGAGTGCGGGGTCGCGCACGTCGTGCCCCAGGCGGCCCTCCAGTTGGCGCTCATCCGCGACCGCTCGGGTGACGTCGAGGGCGCGATCCCGCTCTACCGGGAGGCGATGGAGTCCGGCCTCCCGTCGGCGGCGCCCCGGGGCGCGTTCCACCTCGGTGAGATCCTCCTCGGCGCGGGGACGTCCCGGGTGCCCAGGAGGCCTTCGAGACGGCCTACGCCACCGGAGACCCGGAATTCGCCCCGAAGGCCGGGGTCGACCTCGGGACCATCTACATGGACGCGAACCGGGTGCCCGAGGCGTTCGCCTGCTTCGAGACGGCCGCCGGCTCGCCGGACCGGAACGTCGCGGCGCTCGGGCACTGCTACGCCGGCGTGGTCCTCGCCGACACCGACACGGCGGCCGCGGAGCGGCACCTGCGCACGGCGATGAAGCAGGGCGACCGTCAGGTCAAGGAGCTGGCGTCCGACGTCCTGCGCCGGATGGGGCGCTGAGGAGCCGGCGTCCGACGCTCCTGCGTCGGCTGGGGCGCTGACGCCCGCGGTCGTCCCCGTGACACCGTGCGCCCCGGACGGGTAGAGCCCTGGCATGGGGCCTATCGAGATCCGCCGCGTCTATGACGAGGCGGAGGACGGGGAAGGCGCGGTCTTCCTGGTGGACCGCATGTGGCCGCGTGGGGTGCGGAAGGCCGACCTGAAGATCGACGGCTGGCTGCGCGACGTCGCGCCCTCCTCGGACCTCCGGCAGTGGTTCGGGCACCGGGCCGAGCGGTTCGCCGAGTTCGCCGAGCGGTACCGCCGGGAACTCGACGAACGGCCCGAGGCCGAACGTCCGTTGCTCGAGGCCGCCGAGAAGGGGCCCGTGACGCTGCTGTACTCCGCGCGCGACACCGAGCACAACCAGGCCGTCGTCCTCCGCGACCACCTCCGGGACCGGCTCGGCGGGTAGGCGCGGCGCCGGGTCAGGCGCGCGCGCCGACCGGGGAGCCGTTCACGGTGACGTCGGTGAGGACGAGGCCTTCCACGTTCTCCACGATGTCCGCCGCCGTCGCCGTGTCGAACCGGCAGTGCGCGAGCGTGACGTCCTTGATCGGGGCGTCCGGGTAGCCGCGCATGTCCAGCACGTACTGCGTGGTGCCGACGTGCAGGTTCTCGACGTGGATGCCGCTCACGTCTGGGTTGTACGGGTGGCCGGGACCCTCGTCGTAGTAGAAGTCGACCTGGATCGCGGCGACGGACAACCGGCCGACCTCGACGTCCTTCAGGTGGACGTCGTGGATGTAGCCGCCCCGCATCGAGTTGCTCTTCAGCCGCAGGCAGCTGTTCAGGTTCGGGCTGGTCATCCGCAGGTTCCGGGCGTAGACGCCGGCGACGCCGCCGGTCATCTCGCTGCCGATCGTCACGCCGCCGTGGCCGTCGCGGAACTCACAGTCCTCGACGAGGATGTTCTGGCTGGGCGTGTTCACGCGGCGGCCGTCGGCGTTGCGTCCCGCCTTGATCGCGATGCAGTCGTCCCCGGTGTCGAAGGTGCAGCCGGTGATGACGACGTCGGTGGAGGACTCGGGGTCGCAGCCGTCGTTGTTGGGCCCGTGGCTGATCACCGTGACGTCGCGGACGAGGACGTTCCGTGACAGCACCGGATGGATCTCCCACATCGGGGAGTTCACGATGGTCACGCCCTCGATGAGGACGTTCTCACAGTGGTACGGCTGGATGAAGTTCGGGCGCAGGTAGTGCCCGGCGCCGAGGACGCGGTCGCGGACGGGCACGCCCTGGTCGGCCCACTGCTGCAGGAGCGTCCAGTCCGGGCCCTCCTGCGGGTCGCCGGGCTTCCAGCCGTACTCCGGCCTGCCCTTCCACGGCCACCACGCCGTGTTGCCCGCCTGCCCGTCGAGCGTGCCGGTGCCGGTGACCGCGATGTTCCGGGCGCCGTACGCGTAGATGAGGGGCGCGTAGTTGTAGCACTCCACACCCTGCCAGCGCGTGTAGACGGCGGGCAGGTACCGCGCCGGGTCGGTGTCGAACAGGATCGTCGCGCCCGCGTCGACGTGCAGGTCGACGTGGCTGCGGAGCCTGATCGGCCCGGTCAGGTAGCGGCCGGGCGGGACCACGACCCGGCCGCCGCCGCGCCGCGCGCAGGCGCTGATCGCCGCGTCGAACGCCCGCGTGCAGTCGGTCGTGCCGTCGCTCTTCGCGCCGAAGTCCGTGATCCGGAACCGGTGGTGCGGGAAGCGCGGCGCCCGCACCCGGCGGCGGATCCGGTCGGCGGTCCGCCAGGGGTCCGCGTCGGCGAACGCGGGTGCGCCGACGGCGGACGCCAGCAGGCCGCCGCCGAGGACGGCGCCACTCGCTCCGAGGAATCGCCGTCGAGGCCATGATCCGCTCATTCTTCCTCCAGGGGGTCGGTCGTCCGGGGACGTCGCGGCGGGACGGGCCGTGACGGCACGGACGTCAACGGATCGTCACGTCCGCGGCGCGGCCGTGGGGGCTCAGCTTCAGCACGACGCCGCCGAACGGGCCGGAGGTGAAGGTCCAGCCCTCCCGCGCGGTGCGCAGCGCCCCGGTGTCGGCCGCGTGCGGCAGGGCACGGCCGGCCACGGTGACCGAACGGGGCGCCTGGGGCAGCAGCACGACGGCCTGCTGCTCCGTCGCGCCGGACACGCGCAGCCTTACGGCGTGGCCCGGCTCCGGCGCGTACAGCGAGCCGCTCAGGCCCGGCCGGGACAGCTCGCCGGTCCGCCAGCCGCCGAGGGCGCGGGTGTTGAACCCGATCGACGCGCCCGCCCGCAGGTACAGCGGGAACTCGTCCAGGCTCGTCTCCCGCGTGATCGTGCGTCCGCCGTCGACGACCTGACCGCTGTACAGGTCCACCCAGCGCCCGGCCGGCAGGTACACGTCGACCGGCGTCGGCCGGCCCGCCGCGCCGTCGGCGTCGGCCCGGTCGGCGGTGACCGGCGCGGCCAGCAGGTCCGGGCCGACCATGAACTCCTGGTCCTGGGCCCACGCGTTCTCGTCGCCGGGGTACTGGAAGCCGACGGCCCGCAGGATCGGCACGCCGGTACGCGACGCGGTCCGCGCCAGGCCGTACAGGTAGGGGAACAGCTCGTAGTGCAGGGTCACCGCGTCGCGGAAGCGCCGGATCGTGTCGGGGTCGTACTTCCAGGGCGTCGCGTTCAGTCCGGCGCCGCCGACCTCGAAGACCGGACTGACCGCGCTGAACTGCGCCCAGCGGGTGAACAGCGACGGGGTCGGGCTGTTCGTCGCGTTCGCCGGCGCCTTGGGGTCGATGCCGCCGGTGTCGGAGCCCCAGGCGAAGTGGCCGGTCAGCGACTCGCTGGTGCCGTACCGGACCGACGTGCGCAGCCCGGCGAACGTCTCGAACACGTCGCTGCCCCACATGCCGTGCGTGTGCTGCGCCGTGCCGGGCACCCCGGCCCGTACGAGGGTTTCGAAGTCGTTCCCGTGCGCCCGCCGCATCGCCTCGGTGACTGCGGACTGGTACAGGTCCGGGTAGCGCAGGTACAGGCCCGCGCCCGGGCCGCCCGCGAACGGCGTCGTCTCGAACCGGTACTCCTCGCTGCGGTCCTCCTTGGCCAGGTCGACGCCCATCCGGAAGATCCGGGTGAGCTGGTCCACGTAGTGCTCGCGCGCGGCCGGGTTCGTGAAGTCGATGTAGTTGGTGCCCGGCACGAGCCAGCCGTTCTTCGCCCAGACGTCGTTGATGCCCGCGCACGAGCCGCCGCCCTGGGAGGACGACGGGGCGCTGACGACGTGGGAGGTCACCCACAGCCCGAACCGGACGCCCTGCGCGTGGATCTCGTCGATCATCCGCTGCGGGTCCGGGAAGAACGTCGGGTCGAACTCGCCGCTGTTGGTGCAGGCGCTGCCGTTGATCCGGTGGGTGTTGCCGGCCGGCTGCCGCTCCCACGGGTTGTCGATCCAGATGGTGCCGAGCGGGATGTCCAGCCTCTTCAGCTGCGCCACGTCGTCCAGCACCTGGGCCTGGTCGGCGTTGACGTCACGCCACTTCATGAGCGCGAACTCGCTCGCCGGCGGCATGCTCGGCAGGCCCACCGTCCGGTAGTACGCGCTGGTCACCGCCGCCGGCGAGCCGGTGTACACGTCGTAGGACAGTCCGGCGTCCTTCACGCAGATCTGCACGCGGTCCGGCCGCGCGGTCGCCGCGACCGGGCAGGGGTACGGCTGCGCCGCGCCGCTCGGCGGCTTGGGAGTGTTCGCGCAGGTCGGGCCGTCGCTTCCGTGCGTCGCGCCGGGGAACGCGAACCGGCCGACGTGGTCGGTGTCGGCCCACAGCCCGTACCCGCCGGAGCTGAGGTAGAAGGTGCTCGCGGACTGCTCCTGGTTCTGGCAGTAGTCGCCGGCCTCGTTGCCCTCCTTGCCCGGGCTCCAGCCGCGGATGTGCCCGCGCAGGTCGACGTACGCGGCGGAGCTGCCACCGAGATAGTGCTCCGCGCCGCCCGCCGTCAGCGCCTCGAACACCGCGGTGACGTCGCCCGACGGGCGCAGCGACCAGCGCACCCGCACGCCCTGCGCGGTCCGCGTGACCGTCACGGTCGCGGTACGCGCGGGTTCGTCGGTCGCGACCGTGTAGGCCGTGCCGCCGGGTACGTCGCGCCGGGATACGAGGTCGGTCAGCCGGTGATAGGTCGCGCCCTCCTGGCTCGTGGCGGACCCGCCGACCTGGTAGGACAGCCGGCCGCCCGGCCCGGCGACCGCCCCGCCCGCCTCCGCGGTGACCGGCCGGCCGTGGTCGAGGAAGGTGAGCCCGAACGGCGCGGCGCCGACCCGCCAGGCCACGGCGGGTTCGGCGGGTTCGGCGGATACGGCGGCCCGGGCGCCTGGTGCGGCGACGGGCAGCAGGGTGAGCAGGAGGAGACCGGAGAACAGGACCGGCACGCGGCGGCGGAGCCGAGCGGGCGTTCGGCGGTGGATCACGGGTGCGTTCCTCCTGGATTTCGCTCGTCGCCGGGGGCGTACGGGATCTGGAATCGGGCGGGCCGGCGGCTCCCGGCCTCGGCCGTGACCGCCGGCGTCATCGGGGCCGCCACCCGCGTAGGACGTGGGCGGGGTCGCTCCACCAGGCCGCCTCGGCGGCGGTCAGCGAGCGCGAGCACGGCAGCCGGGCGCCGGTGTCGAGGGGCGCCCCGGCCAGGTCGGTGCCGCCGTACTCCCAGAACCGCACCCGCGCCGCCTGCGCGCAGTCGGCGTTGTTCAGCTGCCAGCCGTCGGGCCGGATGTGCGCGTCCATCGCCGTCCGGACGAAGACCACCTGGCTGCCGGGGTACACGGTCGGGTCGATCCGTCCGAGGTACACCGACGCGTCCGGCGTCTCCGGCCCGCGGGTGAGGCGATCGTCGACGAACACGTAGCCGGGGTGGGCCGCGTCGTTCCGCGCCTGGGTGACGTAACCGCCGTGCAGGGACCGCAGCTCGGTGCGCCGGACGAACACCGCGCCGGTGCCCCACACGAAGTCCACGTCGCCGGAGATCAGGCTGTCGGTGACGTAACCGCGGCCCTGCAGGCGGAGGGTGTCCTGGAAGCTCTCCAGGCTGACCCGCCGGAGAGTGATCCGGTCGGCGTTGCCGCGGAACGCCTCCGCTTGCGAACCCCCGTACGGCGTGGTGTTGCGCAGCGTGATGTCCTGCAGCCGGAAGTCGGCGGCCTCGACGCCGAACAGCGCCCGCCAGCAGTTGTACGTGTCGTGGCCGGGCAGCGCCTGACGTGGGCAGACGTCGCCCGGATCGGTGGACCCGGCCAGCGCGGTGTCCCCGTTCAGCCGGTTGTCGTTGGCGTACTCGACGACGGTCCGGCCCCGCCCGGCCCCCCGGACCGTGATGTGCGGACGGTCGGCGCGGACGTAGTCGATCTCCTGGTAGGTGCCGGGGCGGACGTCGATCGCCACCGGCCGCTCGTTGCCCTCCGGAACGAAGTCGATCGCTCCCTGGACCGTGCAGAAGTCGCCCCGACCGTCCGCCGCGACGGTGAGCCGCCGGGCCCCCGTACGAGGCGGGGCGGCCCGGGTGCGGAACCGCCAGGTCGCCGGGTCCTGGATGCCGGGGAGGCCGGGGAACGCCTCCGGGTCGACCGTGACGTAGTACGTCCGCCCGTAGTCGAGCCGGTGATGCAGCGTGATCGTCGCGGTGTTCCCGTCGACGAGGACCGGGTGGTACGCGAAGGAGTGCGGGACCCCGGTGTCGGACACCGCGTCCCCGATCGTGCGGTGGTACGAGCGCGGGTCGGCCAGGTCGATCGCGTCGGCGACGGTGCCGTCCGCGCGGTGCACCTCGATGCGGCCGGAGGTCCCCGGCTGGAGCGGGCGGTCCGCGCTGAGCCGCAACGGCGTGTCGACGCACCGGTCCTGGCGGAGGCCGACGGGGGAGAGCCTGGCGGATGCGGCCCGCCGCCCGGCGTCGGCGCGTCCGGCGTCGGCGGTGATGGCGGCGGCGCCGGCCGGGGCGACGCGGGCGATCGCCGCGGCGGTCGCGGCCACCGCCGCGAGTGACGTCCATCGAGCCGGTGCTCCACGCATGCCCGCCTCCCTGCTGCGTCGGTGACCTTCTCCGGCCGCGATGGGCGGGTCGCGCCGCCGACCGGGCGTCGGCGGCACGTCGGGGAAGGACCCAGGGAAAACCTTTTCCGAAGGTCGCACGCGAGTCCGGGGACGTCAACCCCGCTTCCGCCGTCTTTCACGGCGGAGCCCCCGCGCCGGGCGGGCTGAACGTATGGTGCAATGCCGCCATGGGCACGGCGCAGACCGGCACGGGGGCACGGCCGCCCCGGGCGACGATCATCGACGTGGCACGGGAGGCCGGCGTTTCTCCCGCCACGGTGTCCCGCGTCCTCACAGGTTCCAAACCCGTCTCGGCGGAGCCGGAGCAACGGGTCCGCGCGGCCGTCGCGCGGCTCGGCTATCGGCCGAACCCGGCGGCACAGGGACTGCTCCGCGGCACCACCTCCGCGGTCGGGGTGGTCGTCCCTGATCTGAGCAACCCGTACTTCGCGGAGGTGCTCAAAGGCGTCACCAACGCGGCCCAGCACGCCGACTTCCGCACGCTCGTCGCCGACACCGGCGAGAAGGCCGGGGCCGAACGCGACGCCGCGCTGGAGCTGTCCCGGTGGGCCGACGGCATCGTCCTGTGCTCGCCGCGGATGAGCCAGTGGGAGCTCACCGAGCTGGCGGCCGCCGTGCCTCGCCTGGTCTGCGTGAACCGGCGCAGCCGTGGCACGCGGATCCCCGCGGTGGCGGTGGACTTCGAGGCGGGCGTCGCGTCGATCTGCCGTCACCTGCGCGAACTCGGCCACCGCCGCGTCGCCTACTTGCGCGGCCCCGCACGCGCCTGGTCCGAACGCGCCCGGCAACGGGCCCTGCGGGCGGCCGGCGGACCTGACCTGGAGATCGTTCAGATCCCGTGCGGATCGAGCAGTGTCGACGGGCATTCCGCCGCCGACGCGGCCCTCGCGACGGGCGCCACGGCCATCATGGCGTTCAGTGACTACGTCGCCCTCGGCGCGCTGGCGCGGTTCGACGAGCTCGGCGTCTCGGTGCCCGAGGAGATCTCGCTGACCGGCTTCGACGACATCGCGCTCAGCCGCCTGGTCTCCCCGCGGCTCACCACGGTGACGGTCAACAAACAGGATCTCGGCCTGCGGGCCTGGCAACTGTTCGTCGACACCGGCGCCGACGGCATCGCCGGTTCGGTGGTCGAGGTGACGCCAGAACTGGTCGTCCGCGGCTCGACCGCCGCACCGGCCGGGGTGACGAGCCCACGGCGCGAGACCGTCCACGACAGGTGATCGTTCAACCCGCTACGCGGCCGGTACGGACACCGCCTCGGTCATGACACCGCTTGGCGGGTGACGAACTCGATCTGAGGTCAATGCCGACGTTGAGGGCCCCGTGCCGATGGCGAGGGATCAGCGCGACTCTTACCCGGAAGTTCTCCCGGCGGACCGCGCGATTTGACGGGGTTTCTAGGCGGACGTAATGTTCTCTTCGCCCCAAGGGGAGCGGGACGCCGGAAGGCGGCCGGCCCAAGGGGAAATCCACGCGGAGTTGTTCTGGTCCGGACGCTGTTCGGGCCGGGGTAGCATGGTGTGGTCGCCCCGAGACGGGATGCGGAACATCGCTGAGGCGGTGGTCGGCCCGTGGGGAACTTCTGGATGGTGCTGCTGCGGCCGGTTTGCCGGTCGGGGTTGCTGCTGTCTGGAGGGGGCGTTCCGGCTGTGTGTGTCGGTCCCATAAAGATCTACGGATCGGGGTTGACAAACGGAGCGGGGGCGCTAAGATAGAAGGGTTGCCCCAGACGGGGTCCGGCGGAAGTCGGGTCTCGGACGGTGTGTGTCCGTTTCTTGAGAACTCAACAGTGTGCTAAAAGCCAGTGCCTTTATGGTCCTCGCTGATCGTGGTCGGCTCTTCGGGGTTGATCATGGTTGGTTTGGATTCCTTTGGCAAGAATAACTCTTGCCGGGATTGTTTTTCTCTTCA
>NZ_BAABHJ010000007.1:0-26704 GCF_039542035.1 Actinoallomurus liliacearum | reverse complement strand
GCCTCCAGGTGGGTCCGTTTTCAAGAGTCGGCACTGGCTCAGTATTCGAGCGCCGCCGTCAATCCGTAGCCCAGGCCCCTGTCGTATTCACCGCCCTGTGGTTCGACCTGCAGCGGGCTGGCACGGTGCTGATGCCGTCGCCGGGCGATCGGTCGGCCCTGATCCGTGCGGTCGGCGCACGCCGGTCCAGCAGATTGCACTTGACGGCCAGGATCGAGCCGAGCGTGCATGGTGGCCGCCACAGGCGTGGGACCGAGCATCCGGCAGCCAGCAAAAACGCGCGTGCCGATGCGCTGCCGAATCCGGCCCTGCCCGTGGCACCGCACAACCGTCAGCACCGAACGTCACGCCAACGGCCCCGCTCCGCGAAGGCCCAGCAGGGTGCTCTTTCGGCCTCTCCCCCGCTGGACCCCTCAGGGGGCGGCGATGAAGGAGGCGCTGTCGCTGGCGGACATCAGCACACTGCCGGCCGTGGTGGACCTGGTCACCGCAGGCCGGGCACTCGGGATCGGACGCACCAAGAGCTACGAGCTCGCCCGCAGCGGGCAGTTCCCCTGCCGGATCATCCGCATCGGCAAGACCTACATGGTGCCCACCGCCGAGCTGCTCGCCCTGCTCGGCCTGTCCCCCACCGGCGGCAACCCGACCTAGCAGAAGGTGAACCCATGCCGACCGGTAAGACGTTCAAGCGATGTGGCTGCTGCGACGCCCAGACCGGTAAACAGCTGGGGCAGCAGTGCCCGAAGCTTCGGCGGCGCTCCGGCGCCTGGAGCCGGGACCACGGCACCTGGATCTATCAGCTAGAACTGCCGCTCACCCCGGAGGGGACCCGCCGTGGCCCGCTGCGCCGCGGTGGGTTCCCCACCCAGGACGAAGCGCAAAAAGAAATGGACGCCGCCCGCGAGCTGCTGGCCATCGCCGGGGATGACCCGCAGATCACCGCGAAAATCATCGACGCCATCGCCCAGGAGATCAGGGCCACCAAACGGCTGCCGGACCCCGCCGCGCTGCGCCGCAAGATCCGCACCGGCCAGGACCTGAACGGCCACCTCACCGTGGCGCAATGGCTCACCCAATGGCTGAGCAACAAACAGCGGCTACGGCCGGGCACCACCGCCGCCTACGAATCCCACATCCGCCTGTACCTGATCCCTCAGATCGGAGATGTGCGTCTCGACCGGCTCCAGGTCAGTGACGTCGCCCGCGTCTTTGAGGCGATCGACGACCTCAATCACACCATCCGGGCCGCTCGCGCCAGCGGCGACCCGCAGCTCATCGCCAAGGTCAAAGGCCGCCGCCTGATCAGCGCGGCGACCAAGCAGCGGATCCGCGCCACACTCCGATCCGCGCTGAACACCGCCATCAAGCAGCGGCTGATCGACATCAATCCCGCCGCCCTCATCGAACTGCCCGCTGGCAAGCGCCCCAAGGCACTGGTCTGGACACCCGCCCGCATCCAGGCCTGGCGTACCGCCCGCGACGCCCACATCACCGCCACCAAGGACCGTAAGACGCTACTGGCCGCGGCCAGCCCGCACGGAGCCAAACTCGGCACCAGCGTGACCGCCTACGACGCCTACATCGCCACCCCCCGGCCCTCACCCGTCATGGTCTGGACACCCGAGCAGACTAGCGTCTTCCTCCAACGCGCCCGCCGCCACCGGCTCTACGCGCTCTACCACCTCATTGCCTTCCGCGGCCTACGCCGCGGCGAAGCCTGCGGCCTACGCTGGCCCGACATCGACCTGGCAGACGGCCTGATCACCATCCGCTGGCAAATCGTCCAGATCGGCGGCACCACTCACCAAGGCCAACCCAAATCCGACGCCGGCGAACGCCAGGTCGCACTCGACAAACAAACCACCGACGAACTCCTCGCCCACAAGGCCCGCCACAACCGCGAACGCCTCGCCGCCGCAACCGCCTGGACCCACACCGAGTTCGTCTTCACCACGGCCACCGGGGACCCTATCGACCCGGCGGAAGTGACCGAGCAGTTCCACTGGCTGTGCCTCGAAGCCGACCTGCCCCCGATCCGGCTCCACGACCTACGCCACGGTGCCGCCACCCTCCTACTAGCCGCAGGCCACGACATGAAGGTGGTCCAAGAAACCCTCGGACTGTCCTCCATCACGATCGCTGCCGACACCTACACCTCCGTTCTGCCCGACCTTGCACGACAAGCCGCCGAAGACGTCGCCGCCCTCCTCACCCCAGCCAAGCGATCGACCATCGGCAAGTCTCATTCCCTTCACGTAGTCACAACACCGGCCGAACATGACGACAGAGCTGTCTGACCTTGGAGTAAATGGCGTCGCCTGTGCCGTGCAGGGTCAGGCGTCGGCCTTGCGGGCAGCCCATGCTTCTACGGAGCGTCAGAAGCTGCTCACAGCACGATTGCCAGGGTTTCCTCTCTCAAAACCCATGGGGGTGATCCGAAGCCACGACACCCGCCGCACGCATGGCACAGATCACCCCAACGTCCGTGAGGAGCACTCCGTAACCTCATCACCCACTGCCCCCTAGTTCGTCACCCCCACGTACGTGGAGAGCACTCGATCTGGCGAAGCAGCCAGCCGAGCGTCTCCGGACCACCCCACGTGCGTGGGGAGCACTCATCGACGAGAACCGTCAGCGTGCCGTCCGCCGGCACGTGCGTGGGGAGCACGTCGATCTTCAGGTCGGTCATCGGGTTCCGTTCGGATCACCCCCACGCGCGTGGGGAGCACTGCTCGAGGCTGGCGTCGAACTGGACTCCCATCGGATCACCCCCACGTGCGTGGGGAGCACCGCCTACTCGGCTCGCTCGGCATCCTGCCGCCCGGATCACCCCCACGTGCGCGGGGAGCACGCCGCCCACAGCGCGGTGGCCCGGCCCCGGTGCGGATCAACCCCACGTGCGTGGGGAGCACGACACCGTCAGCGACCTTGAGGCGTCCGCTGACGGATCACCCCCACGTGCGTGGGGAGCACCCCGGGTCCGGCTGGGACCTGCGCTACACCGGGGGATCACCCCCACGTACGTGGGGAGCACACGTCGCGCCGGAACAGCGGAGACCCGGCCCACGGATCACCCCCACGTGCGTGGGGAGCACACGCCGTGGACTATGCCGGTGATGCCTGCGGACGGATCACCCCCACGTGCGTGGGGAGCACTTGCCGCCCTGTTCGACACCCATTTCACGAGGGGATCACCCCCACGTGCGTGGGGAGCACCCGTCGGACACGTACGGTGCTGTGCGCTGCGGCGGATCACCCCCACGTGCGTGGGGAGCACCGCCAGCGCGGCCAGTACGACACGTCCACCGTCGGATCACCCCCACGTGCGTGGGGAGCACGGGGCAAGTCCCACAATCCCCGGGCCGTTTCAAGGATCACCCCCACGTGCGTGGGGAGCACGCGAAGTCGCGAACCCCGGGGAACTCCCAGGCGGAACACCCCCACGCGCGTGGGGAGCACAGGTCGGCGAGGATCGCGGCCTGCATCTCCGCCGGAACACCCCCACGTCCGTGGGGAGCACGCCACGGACTTGGAGTCGGACGCGTAGTTGATCGGATCACCCCCACGTGCGTGGGGAACACGTCGACCAGTACGACCCGAACACCTGCACGATCGGATCACCCCTACGTGCGTGGGGAGCACGTCAAGCACGACGACCGCATGTTGTGCCTGTACGGATCACCCCCACGTGCGTGGGGAGCACCCTTCCGTCCGTGAGCCCGTCGGCATACCGGCCGGATCACCCCCACGTGGGGAGCACCTGCTCATCGGCTCCTCGAGCCTGTCGAACACCGGATCACCCCCACGTGCGTGGGGAGCACGCTCGCCTTGCGCTGCTCGGCTTGGGTGATCGCGGATCATCCCCACGTGCGTGGGGAGCACTTGTCGATCCCGAACAGCGTCGCGGCGTCGATCGGAACATCCCCACAGGCGTGGGGAGCACCTCGAGCGGCGGATCGCCTGCATGGACTACGCCGGAACACCCCCACGGGCGTGGGGAGCACACCGCGGCGCCGAGCACCAGCGAGCCCTCGGGCGGAACACCCCCACGGGCGTGGGGACCACTACAACAACCTGCTGCCGCACGACGCGCGGGTCGGAACACCCCCACGGGCGTGGGGACCACGTGGCGCTACGGCAGTAGCCGATACGCAGATTCGGAACACCCCCACGGGCGTGGGGACCACCCGAGTCCGAGGATCCGGAGCGCGGTCTGGTACGGATCACCCCCACGTGCGTGGGGAGCACGCCCCGCGCGGCCCCCGGGCACGATGGATTCCGGCTCATCCCCACGTGCGTGGGGAGCACGCAGCGGTCGCCACGGCATGGGCGGTTACCAGCGGATCACCCCCACGTGCGTGGGGAGCACCGCGAGGAACGCCTCGGCGTAGCTCGTCGCCCACGGATCACCCCCACGTGCGTGGGGAGCACGTCTCCCTGCCCGGCTGGGTGGAGCACCGCTACGGATCACCCTCACGTGCGTGGGGAGCACACTTCGCGACCTGCAGTGATTCAGCGGCATAGGCCGTTCGTGGCCCAATTATGGCCGCAATTCACGATGCTGGGTCCGCTGGGAGCATCGAGGGTGCGGCTTCGACTGCGGCCATTCGGATGAGGGTCAGGCCGTCGAAGTCGATGGGTCACCTGCGGCGTTCGCCGGCGGCTTCGGAGCGAGAATTCCTGCTCGTTGTTATCGGGGTAGATGAGCACGGCACTAATTCAGGTGTGTATCGATGGTGGTCGGATCACCCCCACGGGCTTGGGGAGCACGAGGTTGAGGCCATCCTTCTGAAGGACCCGAACGGATCACCCCCACGTGCGTGGGGACCACCAGCAGACCATCCGCCTGCCGCGCGTAGGAAATGGATCAACCCCACTACATGGGGAGCACGGGTCCGGCACGACCGACCCGTACGCCGTGAGCGGATCACCCCCGGGCGTGGGGAGCACATCGGGTCGTCCGCGCCGCGCACGCAGGCGTCCGGATCACCCCCACGGGCGTGGGGAGCACCTGACCAGCTCCAGCAGAGCCGGTGGACTGACCGGAACACCCCCACGTGCGTGGGGAGCGCGTCGCCGTCACCGTGCCCGGCGACCCTGCGGCCGGATGACCCCACGTGCGTGGGAACATTCGTCGCCGCTCGGCCCGTCCTCCTTGAACGGCGGATCACCCCCACGTGCGTGAGGAGCACCTCCGCGTCGCCGTGCCGCTGTGCATACGGGAGGAATCATCCCCACATCCGTAGGGGTGGACGAATCGCCGGAACAACCGAGTAGAACAGTCGATCACACTAACATTCCCGGAAGCTGGATGTAATTGTCAAAGCTCGTTCGACCTGATGCGGACTGCTCCACATCGTCCAGTGCACAGCGAGCAAGGATCTCATAGAGAGGATCTCCTTGCTCGACACGAGGCCACCCTTAGGCTGAACCGCCAAGCCTCATGACAGACGCTCGCAGCACGGATGCGCGGACCACAACCCAGGGCGGATGGACGATCGGAGAGACGCATGGCGTTCGATGTTCGGCAACCATGGGGGAAAGCAGGGTCCGGAGTCGTACCGCATCCGCTCATTTGTCACGCGGTGGATACGGCGGTGGTGGCGCAGCGGCTCTTGGGTCTGATGGTGGGGCCGCGTTGCCGTGAGGAGTTGCGGGACGCGTTCGCATCTCTAGGGGATGCGGATGGGTGGATAGCGGCACTCGCTGGGTTGCATGACCTGGGAAAGCTGTCACCGGCGTTCCAGGCGCTCCGGGTCGACCTTGCGGAGCGGCTGCTTGGCCCGGAAGCCGCAGGGGACCTACGGCGACTGCCGCAAGAGAGGGCAGCCGAGCGGACGGACACGCGACATGGTGTACTCACGGCCGCGTTCCTCACCGATTTGCTGCGGGAGTGGGGGGCGCGTCCGCAGGAGGCGTTGCAGATTTCGTCGATTCTGGGTGGCCATCATGGGATCGTTCCGGGCGCTGGAGAGATTCGGCAGGGCCGGAACCGAAAGGGTGACTCCGGCACCCGGCAGTGGCCTGGCTGGCGTAGGGAGCTCGTTGGGGAATACGTTCGGCTACTCGGGCTTCCGGATCCGGCCTCGCTGCCGTGGGTGGAGGTGCGCCCAGAGGCCGGCGCACTGGTCAGCCTGGCCGGACTGACGTCGGTGAGCGACTGGATCGCCTCCGACCTGCGCAAGGACGACTTTGCGGGCGAAAACGTCGACCTCGCCGCGTACCTCGTAGTGGCGAGCGAGCGCATTCGACGCGCTATCCACAAGCTCGGGTGGATCCCATGGCAACCACCTCCGAGCACCGGCTTTACGGCGCTGTTTCCGGAGGTCGATACAGTGCGGCCGGTCCAGGCGGCGGTCGAGCGTCTTGTCGACCGAATGGCTGGGCCGGGGATCGTCGTGGTCGAGGCGCCAACGGGCGAGGGGAAGACCAAGGCCGCTCTTCAGGCCGCTGCGATGTTCGTCCACAAGCTCGGGCTGGTCGGAATGTACGTCGCGATGCCGACCAAGGCGACCAGTCGGCGGATGTTGGAAGAAGCTCAGGAGCTGGTGGATCACTCTCCGGTCCCGTTGCGGGTCAGGCTGTTGCAGGGTGCGGACGATGATCAGACCGCTGCCGAACGCGTTGTCGAAGCCGGAGAGGCAGAGCCGCTCGATCTGATCGATGTGAATCGGGACGGGCCCGATGAGACAGCCGGCTCCGAGCGAGAGTGGTTCACCAGGAAGAAGGGATTGATCTTCCCTGTCGGCGTGGGCACGGTCGATCAGGTGCTGAGGACTGCGATCCGTACTTGGCATGGATTCGTGGGCCTGGCGGGCGTCTCGGGAAAGGTCGTTGTCATCGACGAGGTGCACGCCTACGACACCTACATGTCCATGCTTTTGGATCGTTTGCTGGCCTGGTTGGGGCGGCTTGGCGTACCGGTGATTCTGCTGTCTGCGACGCTGCCGTCGGCGAGACGCGAGGAACTGGTTACCGCGTGGCGGGCCGGTCTGCTCCGGTGCTCACCACGTGAGCTTCCAACTCGAGACGTCCCCGACGAAGCGCAGCGCTATCCGTTGGTGACGTGGGCTGATGCCGACGGGTACGGCGCCGAACCTGTCGATCCATG
The DNA here is from genome assembly GCF_039542035.1 of Actinoallomurus liliacearum. Classification (NCBI taxonomy): domain Bacteria; kingdom Bacillati; phylum Actinomycetota; class Actinomycetes; order Streptosporangiales; family Thermomonosporaceae; genus Actinoallomurus; species Actinoallomurus liliacearum. Next base: position 19,593 of record NZ_BAABHJ010000007.1, on the reverse strand, counting down.
CACCCTTAATGCCGATCGGGTGGTGCGACTCGAACGTGTTCAGGACGAGGACGTCGTTTCTTGGGTTCTGCGCCGGATTGAGTCTGGTGGCTGCGCCGCGGTGATTCATAACCTCGTTCGGTCCGTTCACGCGACGTATGACAGCCTGCAGGAGGCGATTCGTGACCTTCCCGAGGATCGGCGGCCGGAGCTGATATCCCTGCATGCTCGGATGGAGTCCGCGCAGCGGCGGAGGGCCGAGAACCGCATTCGTGAGGCCCTCGGCCCTCCATCGGAAGACAGGGAACGCCCGGGTAGGTTCATCGTGGTCGGAACTCAGATTCTGGAACAGAGTCTCGACTACGACGTCGATGTCATGGTCAGTGACCTCGCTCCCGTCGACAGTCTCATCCAGCGCATGGGGCGACTCGGCAGACATCCTCGCGGAGAGCGCGATCTGGTGCTGGGGTTGTGCGGCTTCACAGATACGGGTGAAGGTCCGCGGTTCCCTGCTGGGGTTAGCGCGGTGTATCAGTCGGCTCTGCTCCTGCGCACCTGGGCCTGCCTCCAGGATCGAAGCGAGATCCACTCACCCGATGACGTACGAGAACTGATCGAGGCCGTCTACAGGCCGGGTGAGGCAATCAGTTGTCCCCCGGGATGGGAACGACGCTGGGATGAGGCCGCAGAAAGGATGAACGGTCGTCTCGATCGCGAGCGAGCGGAGGCGCGAGAGCTCTACCTCCCGTTTCCGCGCCCAGGACTGCATGCTCATGAACTGACCCATATCCCTTACAGCGCGACGGCCACTCGACTGAGGAGCGGTCGCCCTTGATCGATAACGAGTACCTCGACGAGGGCGCGCCGCTGGCGCTACTGAACGACGGAGGTGACCTGGAAATTCCAGTCACCGTGGCAGGAGGCTGCTGTGTTGACCTGAACAGCGCCGGACCTCCAAGTGCTGCCGTGCTCACCTGTCTCCTGGACTCGACGGTCACCATCGGCGGGGACGTGCCCAGCGAGATACGTGCGGCACTTATGCGTATTCCGGTCCCGCCGTTGTTCAACGCATCGTCGTGGCTGTGCCATCACCGTCCCCTTGTCTTCCACGCTGGCGCGGCCAAGATCGGCGACATCAACATGCGCTATTTGCCACGATTTGGCGTCATATTTCCCGACTATGACTGACCGGATCAGGTCGATGCGCTAGATCGCCCCTCATTTTGTCGGTGCCCTCTGGAAGCATGCGGGCTTGGCAAAGAAGGAGGGGGTTTGACCTTCGATCTGATCACTCAGCCATGGTTGCCGATCGTCGGCACCAGTGGGGAGCTATACGAGGTTGGCCTGGCCGACCTGGTCCGGCGTGCGCACGAGTCGCGCCGTATCGCCGGCGAGAGCCCCACGATGACCGCGGCGCTGCACCGGCTCGTCCTCGCATTCACTCACCGCGTCTACGGACCGTCAGACGAGGACGCCTGGAATCGGCTGTGGATGGCCGATGGGTTCGACACGGCGCCGATCGAGGAGTACGTCCGCCAGTGGCCCGGCAGGTTTGACCTGTTCCATCCGAGCCGTCCGTTTCTGCAGTGTCCCCTGCTAGCGTCCTGCACGACGATCACGCCGGCCAAGCTGGTGATGTACCGGGCGGCCGGAAACAACAGGACGCTGTTCGACCACACGACGTCCGAGCGGCCCGTCACGATCCGTCCGGCCGAGGCGGCACGCTGGCTGGTCACCCTGCTTTTCTACGACACCGGAGGCACGAAGTCTGCTTATCGCAAGCAGAGATACTCCGAGCCGGCTCCGGGCAACCTGTTCGGTTGCGTTCTTGTCGAGGGATCGACGTTGAAGGAGACACTCCTACTCAACCTGCTCACGTACGACCCGGATCACGGTGTCCCGCACGGTACGACGCATGATGACCGCCCAGCCTGGGAGGCTGAACCGCCGCAACCGGAACCGGACGAGCGCAGCCCGCTCGGATGGACGGACATGCTCACCTGGCCATCACGTCGGGTGCTCCTACGACACCGCGAAGGCGCCGACGGCCCAATCGTGGACGGTGCCGTCATCACCCCCGGGACTCGTTTGCGCACCGGTACCGCGAAACAGATCGATCTGGCCCGAGCCGAACACATGGCTGCCTATCAACGACGTACTAAGGCCAAACAAGGGTCCCTCACTCCGGTGAAGCTCCAGGGGCGCCGCGGTATATGGCGGCACAGCCAGGAACTCCTTCTCTCGCCAGGAGAAACTGCGCCGCGGCGACGTCCGGCAGCGATGGATCAGATTGCCATGCTGGCGGAGTACGGGAGCATTCCCGAAGACGCCGTTTACACGCTGCGGGTAATGGGGCAGCGGCTCAGTGACCAGGGAGGCTCGGTCCGCTCCTGGCACGAGGAGGCCGTTCCGGCCCCGATCGCACTACTGCGCGCCGAACTGCCTGAGGCCGAGGCTCCGATGGGACACGCCATATGGCTAGCAGACGAGGTCGGGAAAGCGCTGTACGGCATGGAATGGAACTACCTGAAAACGTTCGGAGACGTTCCAGACGGTTCGATCAGTATCGACCTGTTGTACTGGCCACGACTGACGGATCCGTTCAGACGGTTTCTTCTAACGTTCGCCGAAGAGTTGCGGACCCAACAGCCGCTGGCGTCACTGTCTGCGTGGCGCGACGAGGTGACCAACGTCGCGCGCGAGGCCGCTCGCCGCTGGGCCGAGGGCGCTCCGCGCCGAGGCCGCTATCTCCTGCTCGCGGCCGAGCACGTCGGCCGCTTCGAAGGACGGCTGTCCTGGCTGCGCAAGCGATTCGACAGCGAACTGACCCGAGACCTGCCCGCACCCCCTGAGGAAGCCGCCGTATGACCTCCCCCCTCACCGACCGTAGGGCGGAATTCGTCAACTACCTGCACCGTCTGCACTACGGCCTCGAGTCCGATGAGGCATGGCGTCTAGCCGAAGCACGACGTGACCTGGCGCGGCTGCGACGTTATTTTTCCGGCCCGCGCCAAGAAGCTGAAGCGTTCGCGGTCGTTTTCGCGCATGATCCACCGCCCCGGGAAGAGCGCGTGTGGGTCCTGCTAGGGGCTTTGTTCGCCGCACACCGCTACCCGTATCGCATGCCTCCCTCCGGCTCTTGGCGACCGACGCTCGGCGCGTCCATGCGGCAACTGAAGAACAACCGCGGCGATTCGGTCGACCGGCGTTTCATCCAGCTCGTCTCCGTAGATGAGGCCGCACTCCCCTACTACCTATATCAGGCCGTTCAACTCTTGCGCGCCGACCGAATCCCGATCGATTACCGACGCCTGTTCGACGACTTGCTGAGACTGTTCGGCGGCGATGACGATATGGCACAGTCCGCGCGCCTGGCGTGGTCGCGTGACTATAACCGGCCCTGAGACGGCAGCTTAACCCGACACAACCAATCACCGGAGCCACCTTGATCATCGAGCTTCACCTCCTTCAGTCCTTTCCGACCAGCAACCTGAATCGCGACGAGTTCGGCCAGCCCAAAACGGTCACGTTCGGGGGCTGCACCCGGTCACGTATCTCCAGCCAGTGCCTTAAGCGATCTGCACGCCAGGAACTCACCAAGTTCGGCCTGGATGAATCCGAGGTAGGAGTTCGGACCAAGCGCCTGCGGGACGCAGCGGCCGAGGTACTCGTCGAACGCGGTCGGGATGCTGACCTTGCTCCCGGAGTCGCCGAAATTGGTCTGCAGTCTCTCGGCTTCGGTGTCAAAAAGAACGGGCTTACAGAATATCTTCTCTTCGTCGGCCAGCAGTCTGGCGGGGTACTCGCCGACTTCTGCGACCGCGAATGGGACAAGCTCGCCGAAGCACGAGCGAAGGCCGAAGAAGAAGCTGAACGCAAACGTAAGAAGAAGGGCGACGGCGACAGCGAGGGGGAGAACGTCGCCGCAACGGCAGCGAAAAAAGTCAAGCCCACCGGAAACGCCGCCAAGGCCGCCCGCGACCTCCTCGACGCACGCCGAGCGGCCGACGTAGCGCTGTTCGGACGCATGATCGCCGACAACAAGGACTTCAACGTCAACGCCGCGTCCCAGGTGGCCCACGCCATCTCCACGCATTCGGTGGCGAACGAGTTCGACTACTACACCGCCGTCGATGACCTCAAACCCGACGCCGAAGCCGGCGCAGACATGATCGGGGATGTCGGCTTCAACGCCGCCTGCTACTACCGCTACGCCAACCTTGACCTCGAACAACTCACCAAGAATCTGGGTGGTGACGACGCTCTCGTGGAGCGTGCCGCGAAAGCATGGCTTCACGCTTTCATCAACGCCGTGCCCACCGGCAAGCAGAACTCCATGGCCGCCCGCACCATGCCCGAGACGCTGCTCGGCGTCGTACGAGACAGCGGGGCATGGAACCTGGCGAACGCCTTCCTCAAGCCGGTAGACACCAAGGAGAGCGCGAGCGACGGCGTGATGGTCGCCTCCTCACGCCGCCTCGGTGACCACTTCGACAAGCTACGGCGCTTCTACGGCGCCACCACCCTCCGCACGGTCATCGCCGCATCCCTCAACGAAGAACTCCAGCCGTTCGGACCGGACGAGACCGCCGCCGACCTCGACGCCTTCACCGCCAAGGCTCTCAACGGCGCGCGAGGTTAGCCCGTGACTGCATCCTTGCTCATGTGCTTCGACGCGCCGATGCAGTCCTGGGGAACCGTCGCGTCACGATTCACCGTGCGGGACACCGCACTAGAACCCACCAAGTCCGGCGTCATCGGCCTGCTCGCCGCCGCCCTCGGCGTCGGCCGCGACGATGATGAGCAGGTCGCGGTTCTCGCCGGCTTGCGCATAGGCGTACGCGTAGACCGTGAGGGACTCGTTGAAAGCGACTACCACACCGCCCAGAACGTGCCCAACACCTCAAGCTCCAACCGGCAGACCGTGGTCACTCATCGCTACTACCTGGCCGACGCCGTGTTCCTCCTCGGCGTCGAAGGCAACGACCGCGATCTCCTCGAACGACTCGATAGAGCCGTACGGCGTCCTCAGTGGCCGATCTACTTTGGCCGCAAAGCATTCGTCCCCGCCCGCCCACTCGTCAAAGAGAGCAACGCCGAGGGCGTCCTGACCGGCTCGGGCCTCGTTGACCAGCCACTCGAAGACGCCCTCCGCACCCACCCCTGGCTGGAGGACCGACACAACGCCCGGCGGTCCGAGCTCACGAACATCGAGAAAGGTCGTAGCCCAGAGCTCCGGATGGTGCTGGACTGCGCGCCGTCGGACCCCGACGCCGAGGTCAGGCACGATCACCCCGTCTCGTTCGCCAACGACGCGCGCCGATTCCGTCCCCGAACGGTACGGATTACATCCACCCCGCTGACCACCGAGATGATCACCGCAGGAGACCCCGGGTGTTCCTGAGCAAACTGACGATCAACGTCTTCTCCCGAGAGTTCCGGCGAGACAACGCCGACATCCAGGACATGCATCGGACGATCATGTCGGCGTTCCCCCAGGTCGACAACGACCAGCCAGCCAGGATGGCCCACGGCGTGCTCTGGAGGCTGGATGAAGCACCTCGCGGCTTCGTTCTCTACGTCCAGAGCCGCTCCGAACCAGACTGGAGCTACCTACCAGACGACTACCTGGCAGAACCCGCTCAGGTACGCGATCTCCAGCCGGCCCTCGATGCCGTGGCCCCCGGACGTCATCTGGCTTTCCGGCTCACCGCGAACGCCACCCGAACCATCCATCCCGGCGGCACGCCAGGACAGCGGAAGAATGGCAAGCGCGTAGCGCACCGCGACCCACGGGCCCAGGTCGCCTGGCTCGCCCGCCAAGGAGAACGACACGGCTTCGTCCTACCACTTGCAGCAAACGGCCAACCCGACGTCGTTCCCAGCCCACGGCCCGTGCTACAAGGCCGACAGAAGAAGGGCCCCGATCGCCACACCATCCGCATCGAAGCCATTCGCTTCGACGGACGGCTCGTCATCACCGACCGCGACGCCTTCCTCCACGCCCTCCAATACGGAATCGGCAAAGGCCGCGCCTACGGTTGCGGCCTAATCTCTCTCGCCGCACTCCAAAATTGATCAGACGTTAGACAAACCTTCTCCAGGAGAGAAACTAAGGGTGCCATATCCGGAACCCGGCCGCTCCATCACGCGGCGCACAACTTTTCGTTATCCAGATTATTAATGGTCTGGTTTGGGCTGGCGGAATGCGGCATCTGAGACCGCTACACCTAAGGTGGCCGTGACCTCAGGTGTACGGAACCGCGCGACCACAATATCCATATTCCCCACTAACGGGGAGGCCCGGATTTGTCACCTGACGAAATAGCACCTACGCGATATCCTCGACGCACATAAAAAGCACGACCCGTCGCCGATTCTTGATTCCTGAAAAGTGAGCATAGTCTTGAACCCGCCGGTGGGCGTGTTCCGCTGCCGACCTCGCCGCCGATTCGGTCCTCCCCACGCACGTGGGAATGTTCCGCTCACGAGCACTCAAAAAAGTTTGAGGCCCCGTCCTCCCCACGCACGTGGGGGTGTTCCGGCGTCGAACTTCCGGAACTTCGGGCAGGTCGCGTCCTCCCCACGTATGTGGGGGTGTTCCGTCGACGATCGCCTGGACGACTCGGGCCTCGCGGTCCTCCCCACGCACGTGGGGGTGTTCCGTGGCTGGGGTCGGGCCTGTACGTGTGCAGCGTGTCCTCCCTACGCACGTGGGGGTGTTCCCCACAACGCCGCCGGCCGGTACGACGCCAGCGAGTCCTCCCCACGCACGTGGGGGTGTTCCGGAGTTCTTCGCGTCCGCCCCGATCAACGTGGGGTCCTCCCCACGCACGTGGGGGTGTTCCGGCCGAGCCGGGGGCCGCCCGCCTCGTCACCGGGTCCTCCCCACGCACGTGGGGGTGTTCCGGCGTCCAGGCCGAACGTGACCGCGTACAGGTCGTCCTCCCCACGCACGTGGGGGTGTTCCGGTCCACCCGGAGCAGTGGGACCAGGCCCACCCGTCCTCCCCACGCACGTGGGGGTGTTCCGTACTTCCGGAAGAACGCCCACGTCATCTTCTGGTCCTCCCCACGCACGTGGGGGGTGTTCCGTACTTCCGGAAGAACGCCCACGTCATCTTCTGGTCCTCCCCACGCACGTGGGGGTGTTCCGAGATCCGGGTCGCGCTGCTGATAAAGCTCCTCGTCCTCCCCACGCACGTGGGGGTGTTCCGCTGGCCTACGTCCCGTGGCTGGACCGGATCCCGTCCTCCCCACACACGTGGGGGTGTTCCGATCGACCGCGCAGTGTGCGCGGTGGGGGCTCGGTCCTCCCCACGCACGTGGGGGTGTTCCGATCCGGGGCCTGACGCTGGTGGGCGCGTACGGGTCCTCCCCACGCACGCGGGGGTGTTCCGTGGGAATCGCATGTCGCGGCTTGGGAAGCGGCGTCCTCCCCACGCACGTAGGGGTGTTCCGGTGCCCTCGCCGTGGATCGTGCGGATCAGTCCGTCCTCCCCACGCACGTGGGGGGTATTCCGCAGTCGCTGTGCGGCCAGCCCGTGTGGTCCGGGTCCCTCCCCACGCACGTGAGGGTGTTCCCGTCAGCTTCGCCGACGACCTGGCCTACCTGGCGTCCTCCCCACGCATGTGGGGTTCGCCCACCACCAATGTCATCCGTGCATGTGCTCGCTGTGTGCTCGGATGCCCTGAGACAGGGCATCAGTCGGCGGCATTACCCGGCATCGGAACCGGCGGAGTCGCGGACGAACCGGCATAGTCTGACAGTGAGAGCGCTGATCTGACACGAGAGCAGCGGACTCTTAATCCGCGGGTTCGGGGTTCAAGTCCCTGGCGGCGCACCCGTCCCGACCTGGGCGTTCTCGGTTCCACCGGGAGCGCCCAGTGTCTGTTTTGGGGCGGTTCGGCGACCACGTGTGCTCCATATGTGCTCGCGTGCCGCGATCTTGGTAAATCCGCCTACGGGCACCACCGAGCCGCCTGGGGTTCGATCGCCGGCCCACCGTCGACGAACCTGATTCAGATCACAACTACGCCGTCCGACACCGGCAGGCGACCGGCCCCATCACCGCTCATCGGTCGAGCACTCCCCTCCCAGCCAAGCCGCTTCCGCAAGACACAGGACCAGGGACGCTCTTGAACCGACCCAGGCCGTCACTACCCTCCCGCAGGCACTTCGGCGATCACACGGGCCCGGTAGCGCCGCAACAGCCTCCTGACGGCCCCCAGCGAGGGGGACGCAGATGCACGAACACGCGGACCATGCCTACGCCGATGGACTGCCTACAATCTGCCCAGGTCACCGATCTTGGTCAGGCGGTCGGTGTGGAGGGGTCCTGCATGAGACTCCCGCCCGGCGCCTTGGCCGCGGCGCTGCGAGCGGCGTCTCGGAGTCGATCGGTCACAGGTCTCGCCTCCGTCGTACGGGCGGCCGACCCACCGGCCTGGCCCGCGACGCTTCTTCGTTACCTTCGGATTCGGTGTCCTGCCCACGGTGCCGCGGGCGCGGCCACTCGCGCGCGGACGCCGGGCCCCGCCTCGGCCGTCCCTGTCGCTCACCCCCCACCGGCTCCTCGTCGTAGCCTTCTTCCTCGTCGGCTTTCTCGCCCCCTTGGTCCGCGCCTCGGGTGGGCGCGGCGGGTCGGCTCAGCGAACGGGTACGTTCTTGAAGCCGGTCGCTCAACGCGTCGATCTGGCTGCTGACCGCCGCCACCGCCGCCGCCTTGCCGGCCTCGATGAGCCGTCCGCGTACGATGTCGGTGAGTGTTTTGAGTTCGGGCGAGGAGCCGAGCAGTTCGCTGCCCTGCTTCACCAGCTCGGCCGGTTTCTTGCCGAACCGACCGGATGCTCTCGCAGCGGCCAGGGTCATCACCAGCTTCAACTTTCGCGTCCGGCCCAACAGATAACCCACCCCGACGGCCAGGCCTACAACGATGCCGTTCATGATCAATTCCCCCGTCCAAGACCAACGGACCGTTCCGCGTTGGCCGGGCGACCGCAGCAGGGCGCCGTCATGAGGTCCGACCCGGAAGAATTCACTGCTAAACCTACCCTTACCCGGCCGTTCCGGGAGGACCACGCGCAGCGTTCGGCGCGGCTGAGGTCACTCAGCCGCCTGGGCCGTGCGATATTCGCGCAGATGGCCGAGCAGACCAAGACCGCAGCGCGTGACCTGTCCGGCAAGGGCCCGCCCAGCGGCTGCACAGCAGACCAAGCGCAGTTGAGGCGCCGTAACGGCTGCCGTCGCTGGGGCGCGTGGCACCACTGCTCCGCCCCGGCTTCGGTGGAGGCTCTGGTTGGTGTGTCCCGGGGCAGAGCTGACGCCCGGGGGCCGATCGGAGCACCCCGGGCGTGCGCTATCTGCTGGTTCAGCGAAGAATCCAGCGTGGGAGCTGCACCTCGCGCATGTGGGTCATGCTGCGGTGATATGCGCGGCCATGATGGTCGATATCGACATCCGTCTTGCCGTTTGAATGGCTGCTGGTGGTGCTGCTCGTAAGGCCGCTCGAATGGCTGCCTGTAGGCCGACACGGAGTCACGATGACTCTCGGTCTGGCGGTCACCGTGACGGTCGGTGTGGCCGTCGGCTGGGCGGTCACGGTTCTGGTCGCCGTGACGGTCGGTGTGGCCGTCGGTTTGGCGGTCACCGTGACGGTCGGTGTCGCCGTCGGCTGGGCGGTCACGGTTCTGGTCGCCGTGACAGTCGGTGTGGCCGTCGGTTGAGCGGTCACGGTTCTGGTCGCCGTGACAGTCGGTGTGGCCGTCGGTTGAGCGGTCACGGTTCTGGTCGCCGTGACAGTCGGTGTCGCGGTCGGCTGGGCGGTGACCGTGACAGTCGGTGTCGCGGTCGGCTGGGCGGTGACCGTCACAGTCGGTGTCGCGGTCGGTTGAGCGGTGACCGTCACAGTCGGTGTCGCGGTCGGTTGAGCGGTGACCGTCACAGTCGGTGTCGCGGTCGGTTGAGCGGTGACCGTCACAGTCGGTGTCGCCGTCACGGTGGCGGTTGCCGTCACCGTTGGTGTGGCGGTAACCGTATTGGTCACCGTTACTGTAGGAGTGGGTGTGGGGGTCGACTGGCAGTCGTCCTTACTGATGACGTTGGTGTCGAGGGTGACGGCGCCGTTGCGGGCCAAGGTTCGACCGAAAATGTTCGTTCCGGTCGTCACTGTGATGGACGTCAGGGCGAGGATGTTCCCGCGGAATGTCGATCCTGTTCCCAGAGTCGCGGAACTGCCTATTTGCCAGATGACGTTGCAAGCTTGTGCTCCGTTGATGAGTCGCACCACGCTGCTCGATGCGGTTGTGAGTGCGGAGCCGACCTGGATGATGAAGACGGCGTTGGGATCGCCCTGGCCGTCGAGAGTGACCGTGCCAGTCAGCCCTAGCGACGACGATGCTTTATAGACACCAGGCGTAAGCGTCAGGCCGCCGATGTCACCAGGGAGTGCTGCGGCCGGGGTCCGCCCTGCTGCGTCGTTGTACGCTGTGGTCAGATCGGTTTGAGCTTGTGATGCGACGGCATCGGCCTGATGCACGGCTCCGAACACCGTACCGGGAGGGAATCCGGTCACCGCGCTGCCCGGGCTCACCCCGAGGTCTCCGGTGACGACACTGGGCCCGGTGTTGGTGACCGTCGAACCACCCAGAACTGCGAAGTTGGCAGCCGTTCCGAGATTCACTGGTGCCTGGGCCGCGCGCGTATGGGTCTGCCGAATGGCGAAAGCGGACATGACGGCCACGAATGTGACACCTACCGCGATCCCTACCGCCAGGGCCGAATACCCGATCGGTCTTCGGAAAGCTTGAATGATGTTAGATCTCATTTACCGAGTCTTTCGAATGAATATTCGGCCATAAGTCATACCTTCCGGCCGAAGACATGAAGACGCGACCGCGATGAACGAGCTCGCCTCGCTGTGCGGCGGCCGGATGGCGGCGAATTCGTTGTTCAAGTGACGCTGGACTATATGCGGAGCTCAGGCGGTCAATCGCATGCTGTTGTTTCTCCCCTCTGCATGCGAGGGCCAAATCCCAGGCCTGGGCAAAGAAGGTGATCAGATCGATCAAGATGCGGCACGAGTTTTTCGCGCATGCGAAAGCCTGTCCAGATAGAGACGGCTAATACTGCAACAGCACTTGCGTCCTGGTTCTTAGTTGATCATGGCGTGTGTGATGGTCGATGCGGTTGTCGCGGAACTGGACCAGGTGCACGCACGAATCGCGGACCAGTTCACCCGGTCCGAGCCACATGAGCGGTCCGGGAGTATGTGTCCGGTGTGGTCGCGGGGTTGGAGCATACGAACGAGTGGGCGCTTGCCGAGCATGCCGCCGCCGTCTCACCCGATGGGATGCAGTGGTTGCTGTGGCGCGCGGACTGGGACATCAAGGGTGTCGGGCCCTCCCTCCGAGGGTGTGGACACCCCTGAGCGTCCTGGATCATGGAGGTCTGGGTGTGAGACGGGTCCTGTGTGGCGATGAGGGTCTACTCCGAGGAGCGCCGACGCTAGTTCGGACATCACTCTCGGGCTCCCGCAGATAGCCGAGGATGAGCCGACCCGCCGGCCCATCCTCTTTCCCGCCTTCGCGGCTGAATCAATTCGAGCGTCCCGCCGGGAGGTCCGGGGAGGGTGCGCCGTCGTCGAGCCAGCGGCCGATCTCACCCCGCTCATCTGGCAGAGCGTCCTCGATCACCATGGAGCGTACGCCGCCGCCCGCAGGACGAGTCCCCGGCCATCTGGGCGAACACCATCGTCCGGGACCGCCCGGGGCGTGTTCGTCCCGACCGTGTTGTCGATGCCCGGCGGAGGCGAGGATCTCCTCGGGCCTGCCGCTGTAACGTGGTGTCGATGCGGGTGTCGACGACCGATGGCGCCGCAAAGTAGAAAGAGCGGCGCAGGTCACGGACGGTACGCGCGGCTTGGGCCAACCAGCGGATTTCGGTCCGGGCGCGCGGGGATAAGGCCCTCCGCTCCCGAACGTGTCCCCAGCCGCCAGGTAGCTGGCTGAGAGGTCACGATTGCGGCGAACCCCCTTCTACCTGTCGGGAAAACCTGTCGTCAATTCAAGGCCGAAAACGGCCGCTCGGAGCGGTGTTTCGTTACCTGGAGTCCGGTTTTCCGGGGGGCCGCGGGCCGGCCCGTCGGGGTGTCGGGAAATCGTCTAATCCCGACAGGGCCAGGGCGCCGATCTACTCCGGATCAGCGGGACCAGTATCGGAACGATGGACGGCGGTAACTCCGCCCGGCCCAACTCGCTATCGCCGTTGGCCGTTCGATTGCTGCTCACGGGCCGGTACTGCCGGGAGGCTGAGGCCGGTGGTGGGATCGGCGCGTGAAAGCGCTGGGGGAGATCGGGTGAGACCCAGGTGACCGCCAACCCCGCCATAGAGAGGCCGCACATGACACGGAGCCCAATGTGACCGCCGCGATCGGAGATCCAGCGATGCGCGCGGCCAACGACGCCGCCGTGATCCGCGAGTCCCGTGACGTCCCTGAACGCTTCGGGGCGATCTTCGATGCCTACTTCGCCGAGATCCGCGCTTACGTGGAGCGGCGGATCGGGCCGGAGAACGCCTCCGACGTTGCCGCCGAGACGTTCCTCGCCGCGTTCCGCAAACGCGACCGGTACGAGCCCGCGCGTGCCAGCGTGCATACCTGGCTGTACGGATTCGCGACCAAGCTCGTCGGCAAGCACCGGCGCAGTGAGGTGCGGGCGCTGCGCGCCATGGACCGGATCGCCGGGGACTTCGGGTCTGAGGAACTCGAAGAGCGGATCGCCGGTCGGATCGCCGCCGAGGGTTTGCGGGGGCGGCTCGCGGGGGCACTCGCCGGGCTGTCCGCCGGGGACCGCGATGTGGTGCTGCTCGTCGCGCTCGCCGAGCTGAGCCACGAGGAGGTGGCCGCCGCGCTGGACATCCCGTACGGCACGGTCGGATCACGACTGAACCGGGCCAGAAGAAAGCTACGTGAGGTGCTGGGCGGGACTAATCCACTGCTCGACCTGGAGGAACACGATGGATGAGATCCAGATGGTCCGCGGCCTGTACGGACCGCCCACACCCGCTCCGGTGCACGAAGTCGCCGCGGCCCGCGCCCGTCTCGACCGGCTCAGCCGGCCCTCCCGCCGACGGCTCCTGAGCGGCTCGCGGTTGCTGCCGCTCGGGCTCGGGCTGGCCGCCGCGGTCACTGCGGTGACGCTGACGGTCCTGTCGGCCGGCACCGGTCCAGACCCGGAAACCGGCCAGGATTCCGGCCGCCGGCTCCTGCTCGCGGCCGCGGAGAAGACCGATCATCAGCCACAGCCCAACGGACAGTACTGGCATGTGCGGATGCAGGTGAGCGACCTGTTGCTCTTCGGCACACAGCGCGACCCGTATTGGATCAAGACGCGCGACCGCGTGGAGTACTGGATGTCTCGCGACCCCGGAAAGCTCGGCTGGGATCTGAAACAGCATCTCGGCGCCGAACCGGCGAGCCCGGCCGACGCTGCGGCCTGGCGGCGTGCGGGTTCGCCGTCGCCCTTCGAGAACGCACGGTCCTCGGACTTCCACGCGACGGTCGCACCGGGACCAGCGAAAGCGACGCTCACGCGGAGTGATCCCAACCTTGAGATCCTCAGCGGAGAGTCCTTCCCGCTCCGGAAGGTCTTCGCCCTCCCGGCGCGCTCGGATGAGCTGGAGTTGACCATCCGCAACTATCTCGGCCAGCGGGCCGACAAGAACGGCGAAGACATTCCGGACGACGCTCGAGTCTTCGACTTCGGCAGCATGCTGCTGATACGCGCTCCGCTCACGCCACAGGTCCGCGCGGCCACCTACCGGATGCTCGCCGGGCTGCACGGCGTCCGGAAGGCCGGGTCGGTGAAGGACCAGGCCGGCCGGTCGGGCACGGCGATCACCATAGGCGGGGGCACGGACAAGGACGGGAACCGGGTTCCGCTGTACCGGCTCATCATGGATCCCTCGACGGGCCAGGCGCTCGCCGACGAGACCGTGGTGGAGAAGTCGGATACGAAGGTGCCCGCCAAGCCCGGTACGGCGTTCACCTCCTTCACCGTGCTGGAGTCCCGCTGGACCAACACGGCGCCGAAGTAACCGCACCCTACGGCGTCGAGGCGGCCACCTCGACGCCGTAGGACCCGCGTCTCTCTCGATCGCGACGGGTTCTGGTCGTCGCCCCCCATCCGGACGCGAGGCCGCTACGACGACGACCCCGGTGTCACCCACTCGTGACCACCATCAACCGCAGTCATGATCTTTCACTCCAACTACTTGGCGGCTGAGGACACGTTCGGGAGCGGAGGGCCGACCCGCAGGCTCCGCCGCCGCAGCCGCGCCCCCGACCGCACTCGCGCCATCGCCCGCGGCGACGTCGAAGACTTCCTGGCCCGCGAAGACATCGAGCTGCGGATCAAGGTCCTGGCCCGGATGCTGTACGAGACCGCCGCCCACGCCAGCGAGGTCCTCGCCCTCGACGTCGGGGACCTCGATCTGCGGAACCGGTGCGCGAAGATCCGCCGCAAAGGCAACGCCATCGACGTCATCGTCTGGCGGACCGGCACCGCCCGCCTGCTGCCCCGCCTGATCGGCGGACGCACGCGTGGCCCGCTGTTCCTCACCGACCGCCAGGCCCGCGTCCAGCTCGCCGCCGCCGACCTGGACCCGGCGACCGGGCGGGCCCGGCTGTCCTACCGCCGGGCCGCCGAACTGTTCACCACCGCGACCGTCACCTGCCCGGGCGCGCCGTGGACCCTGCACTAGCTCCGCCACTCCGCGCTCACGCACGCGGCCGAGGACGGCGCGAACACCTCCACCCTGCTGGCCTTCTCCGGGCACACCAACGTCGCCAGCCTCGCCCGCTACGCCCGCGTCTCGGCCGAAGCCCTCTCCCGCTGGCAGGCCCAACGCGACCCCGACCGCCGACGCTGAGGAGCCCCATGCAAGCCGCCGACCAGCCCGAGTGGATCGAAAACCACATGTACGAGGTCGCCCGAGTCGCGCGGCTCCCCGTACCCAACGGGGGTGCCTGTAGCAATCGCGGAAAATCCAACGAACCATCGTTTGAGCTGGGGTTATTCGGGTTCTGAGGACAGGTGTTGATCTCTGCCGCTACGGTTCGTGTCGGTTCCGATACATCCGTTGGGGGTTGGTGGGGTTGGCCACGCAGTTCTTCTCCGATGAGCAGGTGGAGGGGCTGCGGCGCTATCCGGACATCGGACGGGAGGAACTGGTCCGGTTCTTCACGTTGACGGGCAGGGATCAGGCGTTCATCGACAACCAGGGCCGTGGTGGCGGGCGAGGGCCGGCGGCGAGACTCGGGCTGGCCGTTCAGTTGTGCACGCTGCCGTGGCTGGGGTTCGTGCCCGATGACATCTGGGCGGTTCCGCAGGCGGCGGTGTTGCGGTTGGCGAATCAGCTGGCGGTGTTCCCGGGATCGCTGGAGCAGTACGGGCGGCGGGCGCAGACCCGCAGCGACCATCTGCGGCTGGTGCAGACCTATCTGGGCTGGAGTCCGGCGCCCAGTGGCGGGGAGTCGTTGAAGGAGCTGGAGCAGTTCCTGCTGGACCGGGCGATGGAGCACGACACCCCATCGCTGTTGTTCCACCAGGGCGCGGAGTTCCTCCTCAGCGCCAGGGTTACGCGGCCGGGCGTGGTCACGCTGATGGAGCTGGTCGCCTCGGCCCGGTCGGCTGCGGGCGCGTTGACGTCGGAGAAGGTCGACCACCTGCTGACCGCGCGGACGCGCCAAGACCTGGACGCGCTGCTGGTGGCCGATCCGGTGGTGGGGACGACACGGCTGGCGTGGCTGACCACGCCGGCGGTGGAGGCGAGCGCCGCGGCGGTCAAGCTGGCGATCGACAAGCTGCTGTTCCTGCGCGGGACGGACGCCCACCTGCTGGATCTGTCGATGCTGCCGCGCGAGCGCCGCAGGTTCCTGGCGACGCTGGGCCGCCGCTCTACGGTGCAGGGGCTGCGGCGGCGCGAGGAACGGCGCTTCCCGATTTTGCTGGCGCTGGTCGCCCAGTCGGCCGTCGACCAGTTGGACGAGGCCATCGCGCTGTTCGACCAGGCGGTGTCGGCACGCGAGTCGCGGGCGAAGGCCAAGACCAACGAGGCGCTGGCCGAGCGGGCCAAGAAGGGCGAGGCCCGGCAACTGCTGATGGACGTGATCCTTCCGGTGCTGGCCGACCCGTCGATCCCGGACGAGGACGTCGGCGGGATCTTGCGGGAGCGGGTGGGGATGCAGGCGCTGCGCGAGGTGTCGGCGATGGGCTGGAAGCCGCTGCCCCGCGACCACGGGCGCCTGTCGGCGCTGGAGGCCTCCTACTCCTACCTGCGGCAGTTCACCCCGCAGGTGCTGGAGACGATCGACTTCCACGGCGGACCCGGCACCGCGGACCTGATGAACGCCGTGGCGATGCTGAAGGAGCTCAACCGCGTCGGCGGCCGGAAGGTCCCCGCTGGGGCGCCGACCTCGTTCGTGCCCGCCCGGTACGCCGACTACCTGGCCAGGGCCCGCCGTGACGGAGACGACACCGCGTTCCGCCACTACTGGGAGCTGTGCACCGTCTTGGCGCTGCGTGACGGGCTTCGCTCCGGCGATGTGTTCGTGCCCGGGTCGCGCCGCTACGCCGACCCCGGCACCTACCTGTTCACCCCCGAGCAGTGGGAGGGGCGGCGGGCGGAGTTCTGCCAGCTTGTCCGCAAACCCGCTGGAGCGGCCGAGGCGATCGAGCAGACCAGAGGAGAGCTGCACCAGGCGCTCGACGACCTGGAGGAGACCCTGGCCTCCTCCTCGCCCGGCGACGTCGGCGCCGTTCGGCTGGATGAGCAGGGACGCCTGATCATCCCGCCGCTGTCGGCCGAGGATGTCTCCGCCGAGGCCAAGGCGCTGCGCGATGAGCTGGCCGGGATGCTGCCGTTCGTGCCGATCGCCTCGCTGCTGATCGAGCTGGACGCCCGCACGAACTTCCTAGCCTGCTTCACTCACGCCGGCGGCCGCAAGCACGTCCAGTCGGTCGAGCTCAAGCGCAACATCCTGGCCGTGCTGATCGCCGGGGTCACCAATCTCGGGCTGGCCAGGATGAGCGAGGCGTGCGGGGTCAGCGTCGATGTCCTGGCCTGGACGCAGGAGTGGTACGTGCGGGAGGAGACGCTGCGCGAGGCCAACACGATCCTGGTCAACCACCACTACGGCCTGGAACTGGCCAAGGCGTTCGGTGGCGGCACCATGTCCTCCTCCGACGGGCAGCGGTTCCCGGTCCGCGGCAAGTCGCTGACGGCCCGGGACATGAACATCCACGGCGGCCGGGTCTTGTCGACCTACACCCACGTGTCCGACCAGTGGTCGACGTACGGGACCAAGCAGATCGTCCCTACCGCCCGCGAGGGCCACTTCACCCTGGACGAGCTGCTCGGCAACGCCACCGATCTGCCGATCACCGAGCACGCCACCGACACCCATGGCGCCACCCTGGTCAACTTCGGGCTGTTCGACCTGGTAGGCAAGGCCCTCACCCCGCGCATCCGTGACTTGGGGAAGATCACGCTGCTGCGTGACGACACCCCGGCCGCCACGATCGCCCGCTACCCACACGCCGGGCCACTGCTGGCCGACCGGTGGAACGAGGACCTGATCACCGGGACGTGGGACGACCTGCTGCGGATGGGCGGCTCGCTGAAGTTCGGCGAGGCCACCGCCTCGCTGATCGTCGGGAAATGGTCGGCCGCGTCCCGGCAGAACACCCTGGCCGCCGCGCTCAAGGAGTGGGGCCGGATGCGCCGCACCATCCCCCACGCCGAGCTGCAGGCGGCCGAGGCCGCCGGTGACCTGGCGCGGATCGCCGCGGCGCGCGCCGCCTACGACGCCGCCTACGACGAGTTCGACCGGGTCGGCCGCGAGCTGATCGCCGAGGCCCAGCGGCTGATGGAGGCGCGGCTGGACCGCAACGCCATGTTCCTGGACCAGATGGGCGCCTCGTGGAAGGCCGGTGATGCCGCGATGGAGGCTCTCACCGGGCGCCGCCGGTCCCAGCCGCCCACCGGCTCCAACGAAGCGGACGGGCAGGACCGGTGACCGCCTCCGTCGTCCCGCTTCGCCCGGGCGCCGATGACCCGCTCGCGGCCGCCGAGGCCGCGCTGAGCGCGCTGGACCGGCACCTCGACCGGTGCAAGCTGGCCGCCAACACGGTGAAGGCGTACAAGCGGCAGACCCGCGCGTTCGTCGCCTGGCTGGCCGAGCGCGCCGTCGAGCACCCGGACGCGTTCGCCGACGTGGTCGGTGCCGAGGCCGCCGTCACCGCCTGGCGGCGGCATCTGATCGAGGGCCGGGCCAAGCCCGCCACCGTCAACCAGGCCCTGGCCGCCGTCACGCTGATGTACGAGCAGGCCGGGCTGCGCATCGCGGTCAAGCGCGCCCGCGTCCCCAAGCCCGGCGAGCCCGACGCCCTTACCGTCGCCGAGCAGGGCGCCGTGGAACGCGCGGCCGCCCGCCGCGGTGTTCGCGACGCCGCCATCGTCGCGGTGCTGCTGTACGCCGGCGCCCGCGTCGAAGAGTGCGCCCGGCTCGAACTCGAGGATGTCGCCATCACCGCCCGCACCGGCACCGTCCGCCTGCACGGCAAGGGCGATGAGGCCCGCACCGTCCCCCTCCCGGCGATCGCCCGCGCCCGCATCACCGACTGGCTGGATGAGCGCGGCCGCGGGGCCGGCCCGCTGTGGACCGGACAACGCGGCCGGCTCACCGACTCCGGCATCGCCCAGGTCGTCCTGGCCGTCGGCAAGGCCGCGGGCATCGACGGCCTGCGCCCGCACCGGCTCCGCCACACCTTCGCCACCCGCCTGCGCCAAGGCGGCGCCGACCCCGCCCAGGTCCAATCCCTCCTCGGTCACTCGTCTCTGGACACCTCGGCGCGGTACTTCAGAGCCGGAACCGCCGAGACCGCTGCCGTCGTCGAGCGTGTCTTCGAATAACCCCAGCTCAGACACGGGTTGATTTTCCGCGTTCGCTACGGCTACCCCTTCTCCGGCGGGGCCGGGCGAGGACCCTCGAAGAAATCGTGCGGCGAATCGGGAACCGTGCGTCGGGGTTCGGCCGAGTAGGGGTGACCGCGCCGTACGCCGAAAGGATCTCCTATGGACGGACGTTGTTCCCCCCATCCAGCGTGCCACCGGGTGATGCCGTGACCGAGCCCCTCTCCGATCGCGTGCTCATCGAACGCTCGCTCGCCGAACCGGAGTGCTTCGCCGCGCTGTTCGATCGACACTCCGCGGAGATATTCCGCTACCTGGCACGCCGCCTTGGGCCAGACGTCGCTGAGGACGCGACGGCGGAAACGTTCCTGACGGCTTTCCGGAAACGTGACCGGTTCTCCGCCGACCGGAACGACGCGCGCCCGTGGCTGTACGGCATCGCGACGAGGACCATCGGTGAGCATCGCCGGGCCGAGGTGCGGCGCCGGCGGGCGTTCGGTCGCCTCGACACCATGACTTGGACCGAGGCGTTCGAGGACCGGGCTGCCGGGCGGGTGACCGCCCAGCAGCTCGGCAGGCAACTAGGGTCTGTCCGGTGGATCACGTGGTGATCCACAACAGTGCGGAGACCAGGGTGATCGC